>JBEQBV010000187.1:0-7643 GCA_041639635.1 Novosphingobium sp. | reverse complement strand
TGAAGGTGCGGCGATGGCGGCAGGGGCCAGACCGATGCCGGTGCCCGCACCCATGGCGGCGAGCAGGTTGCGGCGGTTGATGGTGATCGTCATCGGTCTGGCTTCCTTGGTTGTCGTGTCAGGCTATCAGAACCGCGCGGTGAGCGCAGCGCCGAAGAAGCGCGGTTCGGCGGGGATGAAGGTTGGGATGCCGAACGCGCCGCCGGTGTTGCCGGCATCGAGCAGGTAGTCCTTGTCGGTCACGTTGCGCATGAAGGCTGAGATTTCGTAACGGCCATCGGCAAATGACACGCCGCCACGCACGTTGACCAGCGTCACCGCCTTCTGGCTGAGCAGATCGCGGTTGGGCAGTTCGAAGAAGATCTTGCTGCGATAGGTTACCGTCGGCGTCATGAACACGCGCACGCCATCGGCCACGGGCGCATCGATCGTAAAGCCACCTGCGGCCTGCCATTCTGGCTGAAGGCGGAAGCGCGCGCCCGAGAAGGTGGGGGCAAAAGTGGTATTTTTGTCAATCCCGCCATCGATATAGCCCACGTTGCCGAACAAGCGCAGCCAGTCAGACGCCTTGATCGCCAGTTCCGCTTCAACCCCGAAGTTGCTGGCGGTGCCTGCGCTTTGCGTGATCGTGGTGCCATTGCCCTGCTGCACGCTGACCTGGAAGCCATCGTACTTCTGGTAATAGACGCCGATCGAGCCGGAAACTGGCCCGGTGGCGCCCTTCAGACCCACTTCATAGTTCCACACGGTTTCTTCCGGCACGTTCTGCAGGTTGGCCTGCGGTGTGCCGTTCACCCGCGCCGCATTAAGCTGCACAACGGGCGAGCGGCGGCCCTTCGAGATCGTGGCGAAGACGTTGGTCTGGTCTGACAGGCGATAGAGCACGTTGAAGCGCGGCAGGAAGGCGTTGGATTTGCCACTGGCGCGGAAGGTCTGGCCGCCGGTATCGACCTGCCCCGGCACCAGCGAGGTGGCGGTGGGGTTCAGGACCGGGCGCGGGACGCGGGCGAAGTAGGTGGATTCGCGATCTTCCCACACATAGCGCGCGCCCACGGTCACTTCGATGGCAGGCGTGGGTATCCAGGTGGCGTCGGCAAAGACCGAGTAGGCGGTGTTGATGCCGCCGTTGATGAATTCCGACGAATAGGGAACCTGCGTGAACGCGCCATTGGTGGCGAGCGCCGTGGCCTGTGCCGCGGTGACCACGCCTGCCGAATTCACGCAGCCAAGGCCGAGGATGATGTTGGCCGCGCACTGCAGGAAGGTGCCTTCTTCAGAGCTGAACGGCACGGCCTGCGTGCTGTCTTCCTTGAACACGTTCCACCCGGCAGAGGCGCGGAGGGTGCTGGACTGGTAGCTGAAGCGGCCTTCGTGGCTGGCCTGCCAACCCTTGGCGTTTTCGGCAAATTCGAGATACCAGGCGGCGCTGCCATCGGCATCGAACACTTCGCGGCTGTCAAATTCGCGATAGCCGTTGACGGTGGTGAAGGTGATCTCGTCGGTCAGTTCGGCGGCAATGGTCAGGTTCGCGTCATAGACATCGCGGTTGAGGCCAAGCTGCGAATTGCCAAGGACCGAGGCGGACAGCGGCGAGCCGCCGAGGTTGGCCTTGCCAAATGGGTTGGCCGGGCCTGCCGACGTGGCATAAGTGCCCGAAACGAAGGGCGTGCCGCCATTGCGCTGCCGGTCATACGTGCCGATCAGGTCCACGGTCACGCGGTCGGACGGCTTCCAGCGGATCGAGCCGCGCAGGCCGAGCTGGTCCTGTGCGTAGAGTTCTTCTTGCTGGCTGGGGGCGAGGTTTTCGACATAACCATCGCGGGTGCGCCATTCGAAGGCAATGCGGGCGGCGATCTTGTCATCGCCGGAATTGAGGAAGCCGCCGAGCAGGGTCTGCCCGAAGTTGCCGATGCCGCCGGTGACCATGCCCGAAACGCCGGGCTGTGGCCGGGCGGAAACCAGGCTGATCGCGCCGACGGCAGAGGCGGTGCCGAACAGCGTGGCCTGCGGGCCCTTGATCACTTCGACCCGCTCAAGATCATAGATCGCCTGATAGGACCCGCGCGAGCGGGAGATATCGACGCCGTTGTAATAGAGCGTGACGCGGGGCCCCTGCTGGGCCGAGCCGGAGTCTGACGTGATGCCGCGGATCACGACGCCGGGGTTATTGGCGCTTTGTTCCTGAATGTTGAGGCCGGGGACGTAGGCCGACAATTCGTCAAGGTCGGAAACGCCCAGTTCGCGGATGCGGTCACCGGTGACAGCTGAAATAGTGATTGGAACATCGACCAGTTTCTGTTCGAACTTTTGTGCGGTGACGACAATAGTGTCAGAGCTGTTTTCTTCAGAATCTGGAACAATTCCATCTTGCGCCAATGCATTAGCCGAAAAGATCAGCGTTGATACGAGGGCTGTACCGAGAAGAAATGTCTTTTTCATTTGACCCACCTGTTGTGATGCAGGGCGGATAGGAGGGCAATGTTTCGCGGATGTGACGAAGGTCACGTCCTTTTTTGCAGAGACCTGACGGTTTGATACAGCCTTCTGGGCAGGATTTGAGCGCGAAGGCGCGGTCCGCTTGCCTTTAATCGTGCGATTAATTACGCTCCTCTCAGAAAGAAAAAGCGGATTCGGGATGGGAGCGGCGCATGGCCGGAAATGCTGGGCTGGACACGTTCGACTACATCGTGATCGGGGCCGGCAGTGCCGGGTCTGTTCTGGCGGCGCGGTTGACCGAGGACCCAAAGGTGCGCGTGCTGCTGCTGGAAGCGGGCGGGCCGAACACATCGGTGCTGGTGCGCATGCCCGCAGGCGTGGGCACGCTGATCAAGCAGAAAAGCAAGCACAACTGGGGCTTCTGGAGCGAGCCGGAGCCGCACATGGATGGCCGCCGCATGTGGCATCCGCGGGGCAAGGGGCTGGGCGGATCATCGGCGATCAACGGTATGGTCTATGTCCGGGGCCACCCGCGCGATTATGACCAGTGGCGGCAACTGGGGCTGGAGGGGTGGTCTTATGCCGATGTCCTGCCCTATTTCCGCAAGGCCGAAGACTTTTGTGGAGGCTCTGGCGAGTTTCATGGCGCGGGCGGACCGCTGAAGGTCAACTGGGGGGAGCGGTCTGACCATCCGCTCTATCGCGGGATCATCGAGGCCGGGCGGCAGGCCGGGCACAAGGTGACGCCCGATTTCAACGGCGCGGATCAGGAAGGGTTCGGGCGCTATCAATTGACCATCAATGACGGCGAGCGGTGGAGCGCGGCGCGCGGATATCTGGCGCCGATTGCGGGCACGCGGCGGAATTTGCAGGTGGTGACTGGCGCGCGGGTGCATCGCATCGTGGTGGAGAATGGACGCGCGGTGGGGGTTGAATATAGCCTTGGCCAAGGAAAACCGGTGCAGAGCGTGCAGGCGGGGCGCGAGGTGCTGCTGTGTGCAGGGGCGTTCCAAAGCCCGCAAATCCTGCAATTGTCGGGCATCGGCGATCCGGAGAAGCTGAAGGCGCATGGTATCGACCCGGTCCATGCATTGAAGGGTGTGGGCGAGAACCTGCAGGATCATCTGGACGTGACGCTCAACTGGGCCTGCACGCAGCCGATCTCGCTCTATAACGACATCAGGGGATTGCGGCAGCTGAAGGTGGGGCTGCAGTATATGCTGACCGGTAAGGGCACCGGGCGGCAGAATGGGCTGGAGGCGGGTGCCTTCCTGAAATCGCGGCCCGATCTGGACCGGCCCGATCTGCAAATCCATTTCGTGATCGCGATCATGCAGGAACATGCCAAAGTGCAGGTGAAGCGCGATGGCTTTACCCTGCACGTGTGCCAGCTGCGCCCGGAAAGCCGGGGGAGGGTGGGGCTGGCCGGCGCCGATCCTTATGCCGATCCTGCAATTCTGGCGAACTTTCTGGCCGCCGAGGAAGATCGGCGCGTGGTGCGCGAGGGCATCCGCATCGCGCGGAATGTGGCGGCGCAGGAGGCGCTTACGCCCTATCGCGGAGAGGAAATCTGGCCGGGCGCCCACGTGCAATCGGACGAGGCGATTAACGCTTGGGTTCGGGCCAAGGGTGAGACGATCTATCACCCGGTGGGCACGGCCAAGATGGGCACGCGCGATGATCCGATGGCCGTGGTGGACAAGGACTGCAAGGTGATCGGGCTGGAGGGCCTGCGGGTGGTCGATGCCTCGGTCATTCCGCTTCTGATCGGGGGCAATACCAATGCGCCCACGATCATGATTGCCGAAAAGATCGCCGACGTGATCCGGGGGCGGGCGGCGCTGGCGGCGGCCGCCTGATAACGCAAACATAATTGCCGCGGTGAAGGCTTGAAATCTGTCTGATGTCTGCTTAGGGTAGCGTTACCAAATGCGAAGGCCCTGATGCGGGCTGACGGGACGCTTGCCGGGGGATGGATTGATGACGACAGGTCTTGCGGCTTGCCTTCCGCACGATCATGCGCAGGGCCTTTTTCTGGGGCGCGCGATGAGCCCGGCGGGGCCGCATGTGATCATGCTGCGCCAGGGCCGGATTTACGACATGACCGCGCTGGCCAGCACATCTTCGGGCGCGATTGCGCGGCGAGTGTTTGAAGGTGGTGTTGATCTCGGCCCGGTTTCCGATGGATTGCCCGAAGGATGGCGGCTGATATCGCCAGTGGACTTGCAGTGCATCAAGGCCTGCGGCGTGACCTTTGCGCTGAGCGCCATCGAGCGCGTGATTGAAGAGCGCGCGCGCGGCGACGCGGCCACTGCGGCCACGATCCGGGGGGATCTGGAAGCCAAGATCGGGGCGGGCATTCGCGCCGTGGTGCCGGGCAGTGACGAGGCTATGGCGCTGAAAGCCCTGCTGATTGAGCAAGACATGTGGTCGCAATATCTGGAAGTGGCAATCGGGCCGGATGCGGAAGTCTTTTCCAAATCGCCGGTGCTTTCCACCGTTGGCCATGAGGCGCTGATCGGGGTGCGATCGGATTCCGCATGGAACAATCCCGAACCCGAAGTGGTGCTGGTGGTCGATCCAGCGGGCGAAGTGGTGGGCGCGATGCTGGGCAACGATGTCAACTTGCGCGATTTTGAAGGGCGTTCGGCACTGCTGCTGTCCAAGGCGAAGGACAACACTGCATCGTGCGCGCTGGGGCCTTTCATTCGCCTGTTTGACGACGGCTTTGGTATTGATGATGTGCGCAGTGCGCAAGTGGAACTGGTGGTTGAGGGGCCGGACAACTTCCGCATGGAAGGCACCAACCATATGTCCGAAATCAGCCGCGATCCGCTCAATCTGGTGGAGCAGACGCTGAGCGAGCATCACTATCCCGATGGCTTCGTGCTGTTCTGCGGCACATTGTTTGCGCCGGTGCAGGATCGCGATACGCCGGGCGCGGGCTTTACCCACAAGGTGGGGGACCGGGTGACGATCCGTTCGGAGCGTTTGGGCACGCTTTCCAACACGGTCACCACATCGCGCGATGCGCCGCCATGGACCAACGGCATTGCCGCATTCATGCGCAATCTGGCGCAGCGCGGGCTGGTGGAATGCGCATGAAACGCACCGCACCAGTGGCCGATGCTGCGCATCACGGGTTGCAGCATCACGTGCAGCATGGAGATTCTGCCCGCGCCGGTGCCTGTGAAGGAGAACGCGAGAGCAAGGCCCGTGCACTCTACCCCAGCCTTCGGGGCAAGCGGGTGATCGTGAGCGGCGGGGCGAGCGGGATTGGCGAGGCGATTGTGGCAGGCTTTGCCGCCCAAGGCGCGCGGGTTGGCTTTGTCGATGTGGCGGCGGATGCAGCGGCGGCGCTGGTGGCGCGGCTCGATGCCGACACCGGCGTGGAATACACCCCGCTGCTGCGCGTGCAGGATGTGGCCGATTGCGAAGGGCTGGCTCGCGCAATGAGCGCTCTGGCCGAAGCGCTGGGCGGGTGCGACGTATTGATCAACAATGCCGCAAGCGATGACCGGCATGAGATTGACGATGTGACGCCCGCATACTGGGATGATCGGATCGCGGTGAACCTGCGCCATGCGTTCTTTGCGTCAAAAGCGGTGTGGCCTGCGATGAAGGCGCAAGCGGCGGGTGTGATTCTGAACCTGGGGTCGATTTCGTGGCATCTGGGGTTGGATGATCTGGCGCTCTATCAGGTGGCCAAGGCCGGGATCGAGGGCCTGACGCGCAGCCTCGCACGGGAACTCGGCCCGTGGAACATCCGCGTGAACACGATCATTCCTGGCAACGTGCAGACCGAACGGCAGATGCGCTGGTACACGCCCGAAGGCGAGGCCGAGATCGTGGCGGCGCAATGCGTGAAGGGGCGGCTGCAACCGGTGGACATTGCGGCGATGGCGCTGTTCCTGGCGTCGGACGATGCGCGGTACTGCACGGGGCATGAATACTGGGTCGATGGAGGCTGGCGGTGATGCCTGACCAGACAAGCGAACGATAAAAAATGCGGGAGAAGGTGATGAAGAATGCAACGGCAAAAGCCGCGCTGACGGCGATTGTGACCCTTTCCATGCTGCAGGCCTCGGGCGCAGCATATGCGCAACTGGCGGCTGGTTCGGCGGCGCGCACCGATGCCTTGCCCGTGGGAGCCTGCATCAACATGGGCAATCATCTGGAACCGCCGAGCGAAGGCGCGTGGGGCCGGGCGATCGCCGATGATGATTTTGCGATCATCGCCAAGGCCGGGTTCAAGACGATCCGTCTGCCCGTGCGCTGGACCACGCATTTGGACAGTGCGGACCGGATCGATCCGAAGTTCATGGATCGGGTGGCCAAAGTTGTGGGGCAGGCACGCGCGGCGGGCCTTAATGTCATTTTGAACGACCACAATTTTGAAGCGCTGATGACCGATCCTGATGGTCAGAAGATGCGGCTGGCCACAGTATGGCGGCAGATCGCCACGCGCTTTGCCAAGGAGCCGCGCGACCATGTGTGGTTCGAAATCGCCAACGAGCCGCACACCAAGCTGACCAACGCAAACTTGCTGCCCACGCTGGCCCCGGCGCTGGCCGCAATCCGCGAGAGCAATCCTGATCGGCCGGTGATTATTGGTGGCGAAAACTGGAGCGGCATCAATTCGCTGGCCACGCTGAAGCTGCCCGATGATCCGCACGTAGTGCCAACGGTGCACTATTACGATCCGTTCGAATTCACGCATCAGGGGGCCGAATGGGTAACGCCCAGCCCGAAGATGGGCCGCGAATTTGGGACTTCGGCAGACAAGGCGCAACTGGCCGCCGATGTGGCAAAGCTGCAGGCCTATGTGCAGCGCACTGGCAAGACGCCGTTCATTGGCGAATTCGGCGCAATCGACAAGATCGGGCGCGAACAGCGCGTGCTTTATATGGACACAGTGCGCAAGGGCTGGTCGCAGGCGGGCATCGGCACCTGCGCATGGGCCTATACCAACACATTCCCGCTATATGACAGTGGCAGCCGCCAGTGGGTGGCCGGAATGCGCGCCGCGATGGGGCTGCCTGAAGATGTTGGAGAAACCAAGGCGGCATCAACGCCTTCTTCAGCCGCAGGCCGTTCCCCTGCGCTTCAGGCGCTTGACGATGCGCTGCCGGGCAATCTGATCAACGATCCGGGGAACCTGGATTGGCCGGTATTCGGCCCCGGGGCGACCAGCAAGCCGGTGAAGA
>JBEQBV010000186.1:0-7685 GCA_041639635.1 Novosphingobium sp. | reverse complement strand
GGCGGCCATGATGAAGGGTTCGAGCCCGGCGAGGCGCGTGGCGACTTCCGGGCTGGCCGTGCGGCGCGGGGCGAGGCCCTGCACGGCCTGCGCCATCGCGGCGATGTGTGCGGGTGTGGAGCCGCAGCAGCCGCCGAGCACATTGACCTGTCCGTGGTCGGCCCATTCCTTGACGAGGCCTGCGGTGGTGGCGGGCATTTCGTCATACTCGCCCAGTTCGTTGGGTAGCCCAGCGTTGGGGTAGACCATGATCAGCGTGTCCGAGATTTCGGACAGCGTCTTGACGTGCGGGCGCAGCTGGGTGGCGCCGAATGAGCAGTTGAGGCCGATGGTCAGCGGCTTGGCGTGGCGGATGGCATACCAGAACGCCTCGACCGTATGGCCCGAGAGGTTGCGGCCCGAAAGATCGGTCAGCGTCATCGACATCATGATCGGGATTTCGCGGCCCAATTCCTTTTCGACCTGACGGACCGACATGACGCCCGCCTTGGCGTTGAGCGTATCGAACACGGTTTCGATCAGGATGAAGTCTGCACCGCCTTCGACGAGCGCGTGGACCTGTTCGGCATAGACATCGACGAGGTGGTCCCAATCGATCTCGCGGAAACCGGGGTCGTTGACGTCGGGGCTGAGCGAAAGCGTCTTGTTCGTGGGGCCGATGGCACCGGCGACGAAGCGGGGGCGGCCATCCTGGGCAGCGAATTCATCGGCCACGCGGCGGGCGAGCTTGGCCGATTCCACGTTGATTTCGCGCACGAGGTGTTCGGCGGCGTAATCGGCCTGGCTGATGCGGTTGGCGCTGAAGGTGTTGGTTTCGGCGATGTCCGCCCCCGCGTTGAAGTAGGCGCGGTGAATGGATTCGGGCACTTCGGGCTTGGTCAGCGCGAGGATATCGTTGTTGCCCTTCTGGTCCTTGGCCAGACCCAGCGTTCCGGCATAGTCGGCTTCGGACAGTTTGAAGTTCTGAATCTCAGTGCCGAACGCGCCATCGGTGATGAGGATGCGCTGGCTGGCCTGTTCAAGGAAGGCGGTGCGGGCGGCAGATGGAGTGATGGTCACGCGGCTTTCTCCAACGCAGGGCGGGTCGGGCGAAGGCCAAGGAGGTGGCAGATCGCGTAGGACAGCTCGGCGCGGTTGAGGGTGTAGAAATGGAAATCGCGGACGCCGCCGGCATAGAGGCGGCGGCAGAACTCGGCCGCAATGGTGGCGGCGACGAGCTGGCGTGAGGCGGGGTGCGTGTCGAGCCCTTCGAACAGGCCATCCATCCACGCCGGGATCGCAGCACCGCAGGCGGCTGCAAACTTGCGCGTCTGGGCCACGTTTGAGACGGGCAGGATGCCGGGGAGGACCGGTGCGTCGATGCCAGCGGCGGCCAGCTTGTCGCGGAAGCGGAAGAAGGTTTCGGGTTCGAAGAAGAACTGGCTGATCGCGCGGGTGGCGCCTGCATCAAGCTTGCGCTTCAGGTTGTCGATATCGGCTTGGCTGTTGGGCGAATCGGGGTGCGCTTCGGGATAGGCGGCGACCGAAATTTCAAATGGGGCGATGGTTTTCAGGCCTGCGACGAGGTCCGCCGCGTTCTGATAGCCATCGGGATGCGGGGTGAAGGGCACGCCCGGCGCACCCATGTCTCCGCGCAGGGCGACGATGTGGCGCACGCCTGCTTCCCAGTAGCTTTCGGCAACTTCGCGGATTTCGGCCTTGGTCGCATCAACGCATGTCAGGTGCGCGGCGGCGGGGAGCTTGGCGTCCTTGATGATGCGCGCCACGGTGCCGTGGGTGCGATCACGCGTGGAGCCGCCCGCGCCATAGGTGACCGACACGAAATGCGGCGCGAAGGGCGCGAGGGTTTCCACCACATCCCACAGCTGCGCCATCAGCGCGTCGGTTTTGGGCGGGAAGAATTCGAACGACACGTTGATGTCGCCCGGAAGGCCCGCAAACAGGGGCGTATCGAGCGCGGTGCGGGCTTCGCGTAATTGGTCGTAACTGGCGTTCATTGGGATTTCCGGTTCTGGCGCGGTTCAAGCGTCGTCACATTGTCTTCAGTCACAGCGGTTTCGCGCCGGGTGGCGGTCCACAGCTTGACGACGAGTTCGTGGCCGGCCAGCGCGCGCGTCTGTTGGGGTAAGAAGCCTGCATCGCGCAGCATCGCTTCGATCTGGGCGTCGGAGAAGCCAAGGCGGGCGTGGGCGTGAGTCTGGCGCAAATCTTCGCGGTCATGCGCGGCGAAATCGACGATGGCGATCTGCCCGCCCGGCGCGGTAACGCGGGCCGCACCGGCCAGCACGGCTTCGGGTGCTTGGGCATAATGCAGCACCTGATGGAACAGCACGGTATCAAAACTGCGCGCCGGGAACGGCAATTGCGCGAAATCGCCCTGCGCCAGTTCCACGCTCTCGGCGGGCAAGTGCTGCAGACGGGCACGCGCGATGCGCAGCATATCCGGGCTCTTGTCGAAAGCGACAACGTGCGCGGCATGGGGAGCCAGCAGTTCGGCGATACGCCCGGTGCCGGTGCCGACATCGAGCAGGCGGCCCAATTTGGTTTCTTCAGAACGGCCCGCCCCCCCGGCAAGGCCCAGCAGCATTTCGGTAAGCGCGGCTTCCACCGGGCCATCGGCGATGTGGAGCGAGCGCAATTCGTCCCACTCTTCGGCGTGGCGGGCAAACCATTCGAGCGCGTGGGTCTGGCGTGCAGCGCGGATGGCATCAAGATGCTGGCGATCTTCGGCACAGCGGCGGGCAAAAGTCGTATCTTGCTGTTCGGCGACATCAAGCAGGCGGGCAATCGCGGCGGTCAGCGGATTGTCAGAACTTTCGGCAAGGCCGCTGCGCAGGAACACCCACGCGCCTTCCTTGCGCCGTTCGGCAAGGCCGGAATCGCACAGGATCTTGATATGCCGGGAAACGCGCGGCTGGCTTTGGCCCAGCACTTGCGCAACTTCACCCACCGCCAGTTCCATGCTGGCGAGCAAGCGCAGAATGCGCAGGCGCGTTGGATCATCAAGCGCGCGAATGGCGTCGTGAATGGCCATGAAGAAGAGATATAAAGAATTCTTTATACGTGTCAACGGATATAAGGATCGCTTTATATAGACTGTTAGCAACACATACTAATGGCAAACCATTGGCATGTTGCGCCTGTCGTTATGTTGCGTTTGCCTTGGGCGCGACGCGCCATTAGAATGCAAGCACTTGCCGGTCCAGCCAGTCGGCATCGGATCGGCCTGGCCCGTGGGCCACAGGAAAGGCAATTTGATGAAGAAGTACCCAAGTCTGGCCATCGTCGCTGCCGCTGCCCTTGCCCTTTCGGCCTGCGGCAAATCTGATGACGCTTCTGAAGCAGCGCAGGAAGATACCGTTGAAATGCCCGCCGATGAACTTCCGGCCATGGAACCTTCGGCGGCAGCGCCTGCACCGGCTCCGGTCGTCGATGCCTCTGCTGCGGCTGATGCCGAAGCCAACGCTGTGCTGGATACGGCCAACAATGCGGCTGCGGTCGCCGCTGCCGCTCAGGCTGCGGCTGCAGAGGGCGAAGAAGCACCTGCGCAGTAAAGGCGGGAAAGGCACGGGCCACATGTCTGCCAAACGCACCCTGCACGTCTCGCTAATGGCGGCGATGCTGGCGGCTATGGCAAGCTGTGGCCCAGCCGAAGACAAGACCCCCGGCGGCGTTTCGCCGGACGAGGCCGAGGCGCTCGATGCGGCGGCAGAAATGCTGGACAAGCGGGAAATGCCGGAACTGCCCGAAGCGTCGGTTCCGGCTCAGGATGCGCCAGCGCCTGCAGCGTCCTGAGCGGCGACTGCTGCGCGTTCCTGCGCCCAGACCAGCCAAATGCGGATTGCGCCGGCAAGGCCGGGCGGCGTGGCGCTGACAATTCGTTCTGCATCAATCCGCGCAACCAGCGCGTTGACCGGGAGGCCTTCTGCCGCAGCCGCCACCCGCAGCATGTCCCAGAACACTGGTTCAAGGCTGATGGAGGTTTTGTGCCCGGCAATTTCGACCGAGCGCTTGACCGGAGGGTGATATGGCGTTGGCATTTCGGCGCGATAGCACGATCCGGGTTACAGGCACCGTCGAATAGCGCGGCGATCATTTTGCGACCGCCAGCGCTGTTCATTTCAGTCCATCAATACATATGTTGCCCACCGTTGAGCGACATGGTGGAACCGGTCACAAAGCCACCGTCATCTGCGGTCAGGAATGCAACGCCGCGCGCGATTTCATTGGCTTGACCAAGACGGCCAACCGGGATCTTGGCCACGATCTTTTCCAGCACCGCAGGCGGAACGGCAGCGACCATGTCGGTATCGATATAGCCCGGCGCGATGGCATTGACCGTGACGCCATACTTGGCGCCTTCCTGAGCCAATGCCTTGGTAAAGCCGTGGATGCCCGATTTGGCAGCGGCGTAGTTGACCTGACCATATTGGCCCGCCTGCCCATTGATCGAACCGATATTGACGATGCGGCCCCAGCCGCGTTCGCGCATGCCGGGGAACGTGGCCTTGGCCATGTTGAAGCACCCGCCCAGATTGATGCGCATAACTTCGTTCCAGTCGTCGAAGCTCATCTTGTGGAGCACGCCATCGCGCGTGATCCCAGCATTGTTCACGACGATATCGATTTCGCCCACTTCGGCTGCGATGCGCGCGCAGCCATCGATCGTGGCCTGATGATCGCCTACGTCAAAGCGGTATGCTGCAATGCCGGTTGCCGCGGTAAAGGCCCGCGCTTTCTCTTCATTTCCGGCGTAATTGGCGACGACGGTGCGCCCCTGCGCCTTGAGTGCCAGGCAAATGGCCTCGCCAATTCCGCGTGTACCACCGGTGACAACTGCAACTCGCGCCATTCACAACCTCCATCCAAGCATTACGCGGCTACGGTAGGTTGGTGAAGGCAATGCGACAAGTTACGAAATACGTAAATGCTGCGGTTGCAGCATCGAATTGCTGCACAGCACCCAGCAGTAACGCAACATTATATCGAAAAATGTCAGAACCGGAAAGAACAGTCAGAAACGGAACTGGGTTCCAACATAGACGGCCTGATTGTCCTGCTTGCCATCAGTCAGCGGCAGCAGACGGTCCCGTTCAGGAGAATAGCGCACACCAGCGGTTACGTTCAGGTTGCGGGTCAGGCGGTAGCTGCCACCGAGATCGACCTGATAGTCTCCCTGCCCTTCAAGCGTATGCGGCGCACGACCGGCCTGATCACGGCCTTCAGCTTCAATCCGAGGAGCAAAGCGGCTGGGCTTGGACGGGGGCGTTGACACCTTGAACTTGGCGAGATCGGGCATGGCGATCCGGGGAATGTTGCCAAGGCCGGAACTGCCGGTTGCCGAGATCAATGAAGGCGCAGCAGGCGAAGCAAAGCTGGCATAACCGCGCGCCATGCCGAGATTGAAGGCCATTGGCGCGATACGTACCGCAGCGGCGGCAGGCGCATTGCCATCGGTCACCGGCTGGCGCACCGAGAACGCACGTGAACCCAGCGAATCGACGCGGACGGCCACTGTGACCGAGCGACTCGGGCGGCTGTCGGAACCTGCAGGGGTAAAGCGGAACAGCTTGCCGCTTTTCAGCGCGCGCACCGTGATCTGCGAAGCCAGCCGTTCATCCACGGAAGCAGGCGTGAACGAGCCGATCCCGCCACGGGCCGCGAGACTGACGGGTGCGGCATCAAAACCGCTGGAAAATGCCGAAGTTACAGTCGGAGCAGCCAGTAGACCGGCACAGACGGCTGCGCCCAGCACCAGCGAATTGCGCAACGCCACGTTGCGGGCAGCAAGCAGCCAAAGGTGCTGTGCAGCACCCTTTTCTGCCGAATTTCCGCCCTTGCCAAACATTGCGTTACCCTATGACCCCAACCCTGATTTCTGCCCAACGCCGCCCCGCTTTACGGATATGGCTGAGGCAGAGCATTTAATGCTGCTTTGGTTGCGTTCACATGAACCTTGAAAAGGAGTCAATGCAAGCGCTTTATCATCTATCCCTTTACGCACAGGCCCGGCATTTTTCCAGACCATTGACCCGACTTTTGCCACTTTTCGGACTCTTGCCGAGCGAGTGTGGCGCATTCTCCACAGAATCCGGTTTGGCTGACAGAGCGTGGCTAACTTCACTGCCAATCTACTTGCGTCACTCTTCCAACCAACTCAGAAAATTCAGCGCAGGTTCAGTCGGACGGCGGCTTTTTCCGACGAGTTTCCCGGTTGCGTTCACCAAGCCTTGCGTTCATCGCGCTTGCCGCATGGCGCGCGCCGGTGATAGAGGCTCTTTCCGATAACGCGCGCTTACACGCGCGCAAACCTGCGGCAATGCCCTGTGCCGGGCCTGTGCCAAGCCAAGGACTGTTCAGTAGTGACCAAGACGACCGCTGCCCATGCCGCTGCCAATGCCCTCGACGCCCGTCACCATGCCCGCAAGATCATCCTTCGGAGCATCATGATCGGTACGCTGGCCGTTCTGGCCACTGGTTGTGGCAAGAAGGACCGGCCAAAGGCCGACCTGGCCGCAAGCCAGGTCACCACGATCGGCGTGAACGCCTATCTGTGGCGCGCCACGCTGGATGCGCTGTCGTTCATGCCGCTGCTGCAGACGGACAGCAACGGTGGCGTGATCGTGACCGATTGGTACACCAACCCGAAGAACCCCGGCGAGCGGGTGAAAGTGACCGTTTCGATCGTCGATCAGGATCTTCGCGCCGATGCGCTGCGCGTGGCTGCCAGCCGCCAGACCTCACAAGGCGGGCAGTGGGTGGATGCGCCGGTTCAGGCCGCCACGGTGCAAAAGCTGGAAGACATCATCCTGACCAAGGCGCGCGATCTGCGGCGCGCTTCTGTTTCGGGCTGATTGCAGGCGAATCTTGCACGAGTGATGCGCCCTGCCTAGAGGAGCGCGCATGACCGAGAACACCGCCACTCCCGAGCGCTTTAACCCCGCAACCGCTGACACCCGCTGGCAGCAAGTGTGGGACACCGAGCAATCGTTCCGCGCCGACGATGCCAGCGCCAAGCCGCGCAGCTATGTGCTGGAAATGTTCCCCTATCCATCGGGGCGCATCCACATCGGCCACGTGCGCAATTACACGATGGGCGACGTGCTGGCGCGCTACAAGCGGATGCGCGGGTTCGAAGTGCTGCACCCCATGGGCTGGGACGCCTTCGGGATGCCAGCGGAAAACGCCGCGATGGAAAAGGGCGTCCACCCCGGCGGCTGGACGCGCGACAATATCGCGAACATGAAGGCGCAGCTGAAGCGACTGGGCTTCGCGCTCGACTGGAGCCGCGAAATTGCGACTTGTGAGCCGGAATACTATGGCCATGAACAAGCGCTGTTCCTTGATCTTTATGCGGCAGGCCTGGTCTACCGCAAGGAATCGACCGTCAACTGGGACCCGGTCGATCAGACCGTGCTGGCCAACGAGCAGGTGATCGATGGGCGCGGCTGGCGATCAGGCGCGCTGGTGGAAAAGCGCAAGCTGAACCAGTGGTTCCTCAAGATCACCGACTTTGCCGACGAACTGCTCGAAGGCCTCTCCACGCTCGACAAGTGGCCCGAAAAGGTCCGCACGATGCAGGAGAACTGGATCGGCAAATCGCAAGGCCTGCAATTTGCGTTCGATCTTTCGACTGGCGAGCGGCTGGAGGTTTACACCACCCGCCCCGACACGATCTTTGGCGC
>JBEQBV010000185.1:0-7702 GCA_041639635.1 Novosphingobium sp. | reverse complement strand
CCGCCGCATGCTTACTTCTCTTGGCGAAGTTTGGGCTGTGCCGCACCGGCAGAAAGCAACGCTTCCGGTCCGATCCGTGCCCCGTTGCTATCGAACGAAGCTGTGATGATCTGAGCGCCACGCAAGGCATAGCCACTGCACACCTGATTGCCATAAGGCTTCAGGCGCTCACGCAGATCGGCTGCCATGCGCGCGCGGGCAGCAGGACTTGATGAGCCGCCCTGAACATCGATCCGCGCCTGCTGCGGATCAGAGCAGAGCAGACCACTCTTGTTAAGTGCGGAATAAGTAAGCACCGCCTGCGTGCCCTGACCGTCAAGCAGCGAGCGCGCCACAACGGTCGCGCCATCTTCGCTGGCATTGCGGAATTCGGTCGACGACGTGCAGGTGCCCGCCTGCGGGCTGGAACAGAAGAATGGCCTGCCCTTCGTGGAAGCCATCACAACCCCAAACGCGGAAAAGTCCCGACGCTTGGCAAAATTGGCGCGGTCTGCGCTGGTGCCGCGCTGACCACCGCCCAAGAGGCTGGAGTCCTTTGAACTGCCGAGTTCCAGCAAAAGCCAGTTGCTCTCCCCTTCGGCCACCGCGTTGTACACGATCTCACCGTTGACTGTCCCTTTGGCGGCCACCAGCTTGACCCGGGGGCAAGTGCGGCGGATCGAAGCCACGACGTTGCTCATCAGCCGAGTAGCAACGCCATCCTTGTTGAACGTGGCCCGGTCCTTGCCGGTGAAGACAAAGGCAACTTCATCGCCGCATCGCGTGCCCGAGAACGAGGCAGAAAGCGAATTGTCAACGCTGGTCATGAAGGGGCGATTGCCCAGCATTTGCCCGTGAACGACCGTACTGCCGGTGATCAGGCAAGCGATGGACAAGGGCAGCAACAAACGTCGGCTCGGGATTGCAAGGCTCATCGACAGCATCCTTGATGTCAGAAAATCGCAAGGGATCGGGTGTACGCTTCATCAGCGCGGCCGGACCGCAGCAGTTGTGAAAGCTGGGCAGCCTGAGTGGCAACCAATTGAGAATACGGAGTTGTTCCGCGGGCCGGCAAGGCATTCAATATGGAAGCGGCGCGTTTTATGGCGGCTTCATCCCTGGTTCCCAGAAGAGCCACCGCCTCGGTCAAACGAATCCCGGGATCATCCGGATCAAGCTTGACCGCTTCGGCAAAGAGCGCATCGCCCTTGTTGCGGGACGCACCATAAAGCATCGCACCAATCCGTGACCGCCGCACCACTTCATAGTGCCATGCGCCTCCAAGCGCTTTCGTCCAACCTGCGCCAGCAAGTTTCCGCTCTGCCATATCCAGCGCCACACGGCTGCGCTTGGGATACCCTTCTCGCAAGGACGCCGACGTAGGACTGCTGCGCACCAAAGTGCCGATGGCGGCGATTTCCACCAGTAGCGTCGAAACCTCCAGCGGTGTGATCTTGTCAAGCATGCGCTGCGCCGCTTCTTCTCTTTCGGCTTCGGGCTTTCCTACGGTCGACACGAAGAAATCGTGCAGATTGGCGACCGCTGCTGCACCTGCTGGTGCGGCCAGCAGCAAAGACCCCCTACAAAGACATAGCGATGCAGCAACGAAAGTGAATGTACGCCTGTTGCACCGCATTTGCCTGCGCCCCACACACAGTTTAACAGATCACACAGCAGTTTATATTGAGAGGGTGGACTGCGGTCCATACCAATCAGCAATGTCGTAGCAATTTTTATTTGAAATTGGCCATCATCCATTTACGTTCAATCCATGCCGTAAGTGGGGATTCGGATGAAAGCGGATTTGGCACATGGATTGCGCACTAAACGCTTGATTGGCGCTGTAGTGATTATCCAGCTCTTAGTAGTGCCGATTGATGATGCAAGTTTTGCACATGCGGCCCCATCAATGCAGCAAGAAAGCGGCGGCGCTGCGACTGATCAGGACAAATCCCTGTCCGACATGATCGCAGACCGTAATCGCGAGCAGACGGAAAAAGCCAAGAACGTCAAGAAGACTGGCGGAATTCTGGGTGCAATCGGCGGCATTGGCACCTTCTTTCTGTGTGGCGGAGGAAAGAAAGGCGCCTCTGATACTACGAAACTTCTGTGCACCGCCGCTGGTGCCGCTGTTGCCTATACTGCGGTGCTGATTTCCAATTCCATTGCCAAGAAGCTGGTGGAAAAAGACCAGAAAAAGGTGCTTGCCGCAGCGGGGCAGTCCCTTCGCACAGGCGAGCCACAGCAACTGACATTGCCTGACAGTTCGGCCAGCGCGTCTGTAGCGGGTAGTGGTCAGCCAGTCTTCCGCGAAGCAACGGTGAACATCTTTTACGACACGGTCCGGGTTGCCGATCTGAACAAGATCAAGGTTATTGCCGAACCCTATGTGGTGACCAAGGCCAATACCATTGTCAGGAACATGCCCGCCACTACTGGCAAGGTTTCCGGCAAGCTTGCCGCCAATACCCCGCTTTACGTCTCGGGCCAGGTTGATAACTCGAACTGGTATCTGGTGTCAGAACGGGTGGTCGAAGGCGAGGAATCGGCGATGATGGCCATCGGTTACATCGATTCCAAACTGCTGAAACCTGCCGCAGCCAATGCCGTCCTGCCGGGCAAGGCTCCGCCTGCAACCATTGCTCGCAAGGATGTTCTGGCCGTCCTGAAGTGCGACAAGATCGGCTTTGCCGTCAGAGACGCCAAGGGCAAGCAAACGAACAGCACGTCCGAGCTTTGCCTTGGGCCGGAGGGCACGCCAATCTCGGCATGAAAGTCGATTTTGGCATGAGCTCGCGTCCAACACAGGACCACGAGCAATCGGCCGGACATGTCCGCCACGCCGTGCGTGCCGAACCGAGCTTTGTTCCGCCATCGCTGGCAATCCCTGAAGACTGGCCTTCTCGCTGGAACTGGATCGGAACAGCCCGGCACAATGCGCTCGATCTGTTTCCGCAAGCCTGTTTTCAGGATCTGCTGACCACCCACAGCGTTTTTGGTCAGCGGCTGGTAGTCTTGTCCGATCCCGCAACGATTGCCGAGGTAAACGGAAGCGCCGCATCCAACTATTCGCTCACCAACATGCATTTGCGCATGCTCGGGCCAGCACTGGGCAAGGGCGTGATAGTGGCCGAAGGTGTGGCGTGGCGGCGGCAACGCCGGGCGGCGATCCAAATCGTCTCGGCAGCCAATGACCGCGCGATATCCTCATTCACCGAGGACCGGATTGCGGCACAAATATCAGCATGGCAGTCTGCACCGGGACCAGTCGCCATCCAGAGCGACTTGTCCTTGCTGGCCATCGATCTGCTGGCAGCGGAGTTGTTCCACCACCACCAGACCATTGGTGACAGCCGTGTACTGGATGCCATCGGCCGGCACCGCACGCTGGTTGAACGCGCGGACCTGCTCGACATTATCGGTGCCCCGCCATGGATGAAGACCCCGCGACTTTGGCGGGCGAAGCGATTGATAGGCAGCTTTGACAACGACATTCACAACGCGATTGCACAAAGTTCCAAGTTTGCGCCGCCAGCCGGCTTCGATGCGGGTGCTCAGCGGGATCTGGTGGTAAACCTGATGTCGGGCTTCGAATCTATTGCCACGACAGCGCTCTGGCTGCTCGGGCTTGTCGCGACGCATGAGCCCCTGCTTCATTGGCTAACCGACCCAGATATCTCCGCAGCCGAACGCGCCGAACGAATGGCCTCGGCCGTCGCAGAAACGCTGCGGCTCTATCCCCCACTGCCGCTGATATACAGACAGGCGCGAGCAGCCCACGAAACGTGTGTCGGCATCATTCCAGCCGGAGCGATGGTCTGCATCTCGCCCTATGTTGTGCAGCGCCATGCACGATTGTGGCAAGATCCGCACCGGTTTGACCCTGCCCGAGTGATGCCTGCGGCCAAGGTGACGCCTTACATGCCGTTTGGCCTTGGTGCGCGGCAGTGCGTCGGGCGGCAAATCGGTCCCCGGATCTCGGCCCTGATCGTTTCGGCTGCCCTTTCGAGCTTGCGTCCGCGTCTGAATGGCTCCCTCCCGGTCCCGCGCGCCGGGCTGAGCCTTCGCCCGGCCACACCACTGATGATGGCGTTCGATCATGCGTGAAGGGTCCGCCATCATGGCAGGCATTGAATCTCGCATCGCACACTGGCTTGTCAGGCACGCCCGGCTGCTCTTCTGGCTGGGCCTGGCCATTGCTGTGGTGGCCACCACGGGCTTTTCCAGGATGACCCTGCGGAACGATTATCGTTCGTTCTTCGATCTGGGCGATCCCATTCTCGAACGGACCGACAAGCTTTCCGAACGCATGGGCAACAGCCGGGAGACGGCTATCATCCTCTACCGCCCGCAGGACGGTAATGCCCTCAGTGCCGTTAGCGTACTGCAATATGGCCAACTTGCGGATCAGGCCACGTCCTTGCCCTTCGTTACCAAGGCGGAGTCATGGTACGACGCCGAAAAGGTCATCGCGCTGCCGGGTAAGGATGAATCGGGTCGCCCTCGCCGGGCGCTTGTGCCTTTTCCGGAAGGAGCGGATCTTTTCACGCCCGAAGGCCTTGAACTGCTGTCGAAGGACATTGCCTACACGCCAACAATCAACGGGCGTTTTATCGCACGGGATCGTTCCAGTGCCACGGTGATGCTGCAGATCGATCTGACCAGCACACCGGGCAGCAGGGTCGCCAAACTGGAAAAGCTCGAACAGGAAGTCAGCAGGATTGAAAAGGATCTGCAGCGGGTTGCTCCCGGCGATCAGCTGCTGCTGGTGGGGTCCACACTGTTCGATTACACCAGTACACAGGTGCTGCGGGCAGACGTGAAGCGGCTCTTTCCGATTGCACTGGCCATCATTCTCTTCACTATTCACTACTTGTACCGGTCATACAAGTTCACGGCACTTGCCATGCTGCTCATCGTGTTGCCGGTGGCCGCCACAGGTGGAGCGATTGCCGCTGCAGGCTTTGAGTTTTCGACCCTTACGGTATCGGCTTTGCTGCTCGTCGGCACGCTTGCCGTGGCGGACATTCTGCATATCGCAAACAGTTTCTTTCTGATCAGTGCCACGCAGTCGGATGAACAGTCCATGGGACTGACCAATCCGCCAATCACCCCAGCTACAGCCCTGACCCAGGCATTATCCAAGAATTTCTGGGCCATAACCGCCACCAGTTCGACCACCGCTGTTGGCGAGATCGCGCTCCTTTTCAGTTCCGCTCCGCCGGTCAGGGTCATGGGCATCACGGTCATCGTGGGGGTGTTCATTGCATGGATGCTGGCGGTGATGATGTTGCCATGGGTGCTGCTCCACATTCGCAATGTGAAACGCGGGGGTGCCAGCATGCTCAGTAGCCCGCTCGCGCGCCTGTCGATCGCCTGTGCCCGGCGTCCTTGGCCGGTGCTGGGCAGCTTTGCAGTTCTAATGATAGTTTCAGCCTATGGCATATCGCTCAGCCGGGTGGATGACAGCATGAGTGCGTGGTTTTCGAAGGAAACCCGGTTCCGGCAGGGCATGGATATGCTTGATGACCAGTACCTTGGCCTGCGCACGATGACGCTGGCTACGCGGGTAGACGATCAGGACCGCACCATCGCCGATTCCCGGGAAGAGGCGATCCCGGTGCGCGCGCATTACGCAAAAGTGCAGGATCGGCTGAGTGAGGCGACCGACGGCTATTGGCTGAGCGCAGTTACCGCCTCGCGCGAGTTTGCCAAACGCATGTCGCAGCCAGGACCGACCGGATTTCGGCCCGACCCTGCCATGATTTCGGAAAATCCTTCGCCACTTTCGTCGCGCGTGCTGTCGGATGCCGGGCTGATGACCCAGTTCGAGCCGGGAAAGCTGGACTATGCCGTTGCCTACTTCGATCCCAAGGGCACGACCACATTTGAAACCCTGCGCGCTGCAGACCGGATTGTCAGCGTTGCACGATCTGCCGCGCCGGACAGGGATCCGCAGGTCCAAGGTGTATCCCTTGCCTTCGCTTCGCTCAGCGCCCGCAATTTCTACAGCATGATCACGGGTTCAGTTGCCGCTTTTGCCATCATGACCGCATCCTTGATGGTGGTCTTTGGTTCCTGGCGCATGGGCTTGCTCAGCATGATCCCGAACCTTGCGCCGCTGGTTGTGGTCTATGGGCTTTGGGGCTTTCTCGATGGGCGGATCAATATGGCGGCAGTCAGCGTCTTCAGCGTCGCCTGCGGGATCATTGTAGATGATACGATACATCTGGTGCTGATGTACCGTCGCTACCGTGCAGCAGGCGCATCGGTGCATGACGCTGTTGGACATGCGATGGAATCCAGCGGCACAGGGGTGCTCGCAACGACAATAGTGATTGCTGCCGGCTTCTTCCTGCTGGGCTTTTCGGATTTCCATCTGACAGCACAAAAGGCGATGATGGTGGGCGGAGCGATCACAATTGCCTTTTTCTTCGACCTTCTGGCCATGCCCGCGCTGCTGGCCATCGTTGATCAAATCGGATCAAGACTCCGGAGTTCGCGAAGCAGAGGCACTTCGCCATCAATTCAGAGCTAAGTAGCAATAGGAAGCTTGGCGGAGCGGGTGGCCACGCGGATAGTTGGAGGATTCACATGCAAGGATGCTGGCGCGCGGCTGAAGCAAAGTGACAGCACCGAGGCATTGAGCGCACTGGCGCAGGCCACTGACATCCAGAGCGGCAACCGTTGGGATTCGTGCAGGGAGCAGATAGGAAGCAGAGCTATAACGTCCAAGGGCGCGCGAAGCTATCCCAGGGAAAAGCATCGCAGCCCAATCGAATCCCGAAAAATGCAAAACTACATGTTGTTTCGATTTTTTAGAAAAGTCATATTATCCCTCAAAAACAAAGTGATAAATGACTTTAATGGTAGCGGAGGAGGGACTCGAACCCCCGACACGCGGATTATGATTCCGCTGCTCTAACCAGCTGAGCTACTCCGCCATGCTAAGTCAGCCGCGCCTTGGCTGCGCCGACCTTGCCGGTAGGGCGGGCGTCTAATCGTGCGAGCACTCCGGGTCAACTGCATTTCGGAGGAAATCTTCATTCCACCCCGTTTGGCCTACGCTGCGCGACTTTTCAGCTTGCGACAACTTAAACTCGAACACTTCCTGCTCGCTTAAGGCCCCTAAACTTCGGCCCATTGGCGTAGCAGATTGTGATAGACTCCGGTGAGCCGCACAACGGCTTGATCAGCTTGTCCAAGTTGCCCTGCCAGGCTTTGGATTGCCTGATCGAGTTCAAACAAGTTGGTTCGTGCGGCATCATCTCGGATCATGGACTGAATCCAGAGGACACAGGCAACTCTTCTCCCGCGCGTGACCGGCTGAACCATATGCAGGGAAGACGAGGGATATAGCACCGCGTCCCCCGCGCCCAGCTTGATGCTCTGGCGACCGAAATTCGTCTCGATCACCAGTTCCCCACCATCATAGGCGTCTGGCTCTTCGAGAAACACCGTCATCGAAAGATCGCACCGCACTCGCCAGTCCGTTCCGCGATGAATGCGCACCGCATTGTCAACGTGAAGACCGTAGGTCTGCCCACCAGCATAACTGTTGAACATCGGCGGCGTCATGCGGTTTGGCAACGCCGCGGCGATGAACAGCGGATGGGCCGAAAGCGCCTCCAGCATTATCTTGCCGGCCATGCGCGCCGACTCCCCGTTTTCGGGGAGTTGCAGGTTGTCCTTCACAAGTCGCGCCTGATGACCGCTGGTGGCG
>JBEQBV010000184.1:0-7706 GCA_041639635.1 Novosphingobium sp. | reverse complement strand
TTGCGCCCTTCTGCATGGCGAATTCGGCGAATTCGACGATCAGGATCGCATTCTTGGCGGACAGGCCGATGGTGGTGAGCAGCGCCACCTGAAAATAGATGTCGTTGTCATACCCGCGCAGCGTGACAGCCAGCACCGCGCCGATGATGCCGAGCGGGATCACCAGCAGCACTGCCACCGGCACCGACCAGCTTTCATAAAGCGCGGCAAGGCACAGGAAGATGAAGAAGATCGACGCCGCATAAAGCAGGCCTGACTGGCTGGAGGCAGCGCGTTCCTGATAGGACAGGCCAGACCACGCGACCGAGAAGCCGCCATCGAGCGTGCCCGCGTTCTCTTCCATGATGTTCATCGCATCGCCAGAGCTGACGCCGGGCGCGCCGCTGCCGTTCAATTGCTGCGCAGCAACGCCGTTAAAGCGATCAAGGCGCACCGGACCTTGCGTCCACGCGGTCGACGCGAAGGACGAGAATGGGGCCATCTGGCCGCTGGCGCTGCGCACGAACCACTGGCCGAGATCAGCCGGTTTGGTGCGATAGGGCGCATCACCCTGAACGTAGACGCGCTTCACGCGGCCACGATCGACGAAATCGTTCACATAAAGCCCGCCCCATGCAATCGACAGGGTGGAATTGGCTGCGGCAGGTGCAATCTGAAACGCGGTCAGGGCTTCATCATCGATATTGACCTTGAGCTGCGGCGTGTCCTCAAGACCGCTGAGGCGCACCTGCCCGAGGCGCGGGTTTTCGCCTGCCATCTGCACCAGTTTGCGCCGTGCGGCGGTGAGGGCATCGCGGCCTGCGCCAGTGGCGTCCTGCAGCCACATTTCAAACCCGGCAGATGAGCCCAAGCCGCGGATCGGCGGCGGACTGAGGATAAAGATCTGCGCCTCGCGCGATTTGCGGAAATGGGCGTTCAGGCGTTCGGCAATGGCAGAGGCGGAACGCTCCGCCCCCTTGCGTTCCGACCAGTCCTTGAGCAGCACGAAGCCCTGCCCGGCGTTCTGTGCAGAGCCCGATGGCCCGCGGCCCATGTTCACGAATACGGCCTTGACGTTGTCTTTCTCCGCCTCACGAATGTAATCCGAGATGGCAAAAGCGACGGCGCGGGTCTGTTCAGAGGTGGAGCCGACCGGAAGCTGGTAGTTGATCGAGATGTTGCCCTGATCCTCATCGGGCAGGAAGCTGGTGGGCAGGCGCTGATAGAGCAGGACCATGCCCACAGTGATCGCCACGAAGGCCAGGAGCCACGGCATGGGCCGCGCCACTGTGCGGGCGAGACGGCCCTTGTAGCGGTGCTCCAACTTCTCGTAGGCCCTGTTGAACTTGCCGAAGAAGCGGCCTTTGGGCTTTTCATGCTCCACCGGCGCAAGCAGCGTGGCGCACAAGGCAGGTGTGAAGATCAGCGCCACCAAGGCCGAGAGCACCATGGCCGAGACGATCGTGACCGAAAACTGCCGATAGATTGCGCCGGTTGATCCGCCGAAAAACGCCATCGGCACGAACACGGCGGTCAGCACCAGCGTGATGCCGATCAGCGCAGAGGTGATCTCGTCCATCGATTTGACGGTAGCTTCGAGCGGCGGAAGCTTTTCCTCGTGCATCACGCGCTCGACGTTTTCGACCACAACGATTGCGTCATCGACCAGCAGGCCAATGGCCAGCACCAGACCGAACATGGTGAGCGTGTTGATGGTATAGCCGAACAGTGACAGCACGCCGAATGTGCCGAGCAGCACCACTGGCACGGCGATGGCCGGGATCAGCGTGGCGCGCCAGTTTTGCAGGAACACGAACATCACGATCACGACCAGAATGATCGCTTCGATCAGCGACTTGACCACTTCCTCGATCGAGATCTTTACGAAGATGCTGCTGTCACGCGGATAGGCGATGTGAAAGCCGGGCGGCAGATCCCTGGCGAGAATTTCGACCTGTTCCTTGACCAATTCAGCGGTCAGCGTGGCATTCGCGCCCGAGGCAAGGTTGATCGACAAGCCAGTTGCCGGCATGCCATTGAAGCGGTTCAACGCGCCGTAGTTCTCCTCGCCCATTTCAACCCGGGCGACGTCCTTCAACTTGACCACCGAGCCATCGACATTGGTCTTGACCACGATGTTTTCAAACTGGTCGGGCGTTTCCAGACGCGAACGGGCGGTGATCGTGGCGTTGAGACGCTGGCCTTCGGGCGAGGGATTGCCGCCAACTTCACCAGCGGCAACTTGCGTGTTCTGGGCCTGCAGCGCGGCGGTAATGTCGGACGGCATCAGCTGCACCGCAGCAAGCCGCAACGGATCGAGCCAGATGCGCATCGCGAACGAGCCACCGAACACATTGGTGCTGCCCACGCCTTCGATGCGCGATAGCGGGTCCTGGAAGTGCGTTGTGAGGTAGTCTGAAATGTCGGAGTTGGTGGCGCGCCCGGTCTCGTCATAGATGGCCACAACCATCAACATGTCGGCCTGCGCCTTGTTGACGTTTACGCCCTGCTGCTGGACCACGGCGGGCAGGCGGCTGATCGCGCGCGAGATCGCATTCTGGACCTGGACTTGCGCCGTATCGGGATCGGTGCCCTTGTCAAACGTCACCGTGATGCTGGACGATCCGTTCGACGAGGACGAATTGAAGTACAGCATTCCGTCGAGCCCCTTGAGCTGTTGCTCAAGGATCTGGGTGACGGAATTTTCCACCGTGGCCGCATCGGCACCGCCATAGTTGGCGTTGATCGAGACGGTGGGTGGGGCAATGTCCGGGTACTGCTCGACGCCCATGTTGGTGACGGCAAACAGGCCGCCGGCCATGATGACAATGGCCAGCACCCAGGCGAAAATCGGACGATAGGCGAAGAAACGCGAAATCATCGGCCGTCAGTTCCCTGCGGCCGGGCGCTTGGCGTTATCTTCGGCGGCAGGTTTGCTGCCTGCGGGCACGACTTTGGCCTTTGCCCCTTCGCGGGCATTGTTCAGCCCTTCCACGACCACGCGATCACCGGGTTTCAGGCCGGAGGTGATCAGCCAGTTCTGGCCGACCGGTGAATCGGCTGTGACCTCGCGCTTTTCCAGCTCGTCCTTGGCATTGGCGACTAACACACTGGCCCGGCCACGCGGATCGCGCGTAACGGCGGCCTGTGGCACCAGAATGCCATTGGGCACGGTCCCCTGCCCCACCTTGGCGCGCACGAACAGGCCGGGCAGCAGATCGCCCTTGGGATTGGGCATGACCGCACGGATCGTGATCGTGCCGGTTTCGGCATTCACATCAATGTCGGCCGGATTGAGCTTGCCGGTGATGGGATACTGGCTGCCATCGGGCAGGAACACGGTGACCGGCGCACCGCCTGCGACCAGCTTGCCGCTTTCAATAGCGCGGCGCAGCGCGATGAAATCGGCCCCTGACTGGCGAATATTCACATACATCGGATCAAGCCGCTGGACCTTGGCCATCGGCGTGGCTTGTGCATTGGTGACCAGCGCGCCCTTGGTAACCAGCGAGATGCCGATGCGGCCACTGATGGGCGATGTGACGCGCGTGAAGCCCAGATTGACTTGCGCCGATGCCAAGGCCGCGCGGGCTTGGCCTACACCAGCCAGCGACTGGTTATAAGTCGCACGTGCGTCTGCGGCTTCCTGTTTGCTCACGCCGCCTTGCGCGGCGAGCGATTCAAACCGTTCTGCGCGCAGACGATTGGCTTCGACCGTGGCCTGCGCCGATGTGAGCGCGGCGGCAGCTTGGGCCTGCGTGGCGGCCAGCAGCCGGGAATCGATCTGATACAAGGGTTGCCCGGCGCGCACGTACGAGCCTTCCTGAAACAGGCGCGCCATCACGATCCCTGCCACTTGCGGACGCACTTCGGCAATCTCGTAGGCTTCGGTTCGGCCCGCCAGTTCGGTGGTGATCTCCACCGGCTGCGCCTTGGCGATCATGACCCCGACCACAGGGGTTGGCTTTGGCTTTTCAGCATCAGCCGCACCGCAAGCGGTCAGCGCGAGCGGGGCGGATACGATGGCGAATGCGTGAAAAAAGGGCCGCGTGTAAAACCGCAAGGACACTCTCGCTTCAAAAAATCACAGGCAAAAAAGGCAGACGTCACGGCTCACAAGACCATTTTTGATTCGCTCCGAACGAACCATTGAGACGCCTTGCCAGTCGCAATTTTGCGCGTGTCTAGCAGATTGCTGCGGTTGCGCACGTTCCTTGATGGTCAGGGAAAGAGGTTGCGACACAAAGTTACAAATAGCCAATTTTATGCCGAAAGTGTCTTGCCTCGCCGGAATTATGGGAATGCAACCCCAAAATAGACGTAAAAACGCTCCCCATAAGCGAATTTCCGTGGAAAGACGCCCGCGGGCCATGGCTTTCGCGGCCAGCGTTGCGTTAGCCGTGCCATCCCTTTCCAGCAGAGGACTATAGTACAATGAACAACAGCGACCTCGCCGACATCATCGCCGCAAACCACGGCCTTACCAAGGCAGACGCACGCAAGGCCGTCGATAACGTATTTGCCGCAATTGCAGACGCTGCCGCCAAGGGCGAAGAAGTCTCGCTGAACGGCTTTGGCAAGTTCAAGGTCAAGAACACCCCGGCCCGTGAAGGCCGCAACCCTTCGACCGGCGCGACCATTCAGATCGCCGCTTCGAACAAGCTGACTTTTGCTGCGGCAAAGGCGGTCAAGGACAAGCTGAACGGCTGATCCTTTCCGGACCGGCGTCTGCCCGTGGCAGACGCCGGACGGGCTGCAGCGCTGCGATCTAGTTCACTGGCCCTCAATTCACTGGCCCTCAGTTCACTTGGCGCTCAAACCCCTGCCAATAGGGTTCGCGCAGAGCGCGGCGCAGGATTTTCCCCGAAGGATTACGGGGCAAGGCGTCCACTACATCAACCGATTTGGGCACCTTGAACCCGGCAAGACGCTCGCGGGTCCAATCGATCACCGATTGCGGCACAATCACATGGCCCGGCTTGGCCACGCAAACGGCTTTGACCGCCTCGCCCCAGATTGCATCCGGCACGCCGATCACAGCCACTTCCAGCACATCGGGATGACCATAAATCGCGCTTTCGACTTGCGCAGGGTAGACATTCTCGCCGCCCGAAATGATCATGTCCTTGATCCGGTCGTGCATGTAGACGTAGCCGTCCTCATCGAGATACCCGGCATCCCCGGTGGCGATCCAGCCATCGAAGGTCATGGTCTTGGCGGTTGCTTCGGGCAGATTCCAGTAGCCCAGCATGTTGTTTGAAGACCGCGTCTGAATCTCGCCAATCTGATGGGGGCCAAGCGCGGCGCCATCGTCGCCTATAATGCGCACTTCCACGCCGGGCAGCGGCTTTCCGGCAGAGCGCATGCGCTGGTTGCCCTCAACGCAATGGTCTTCGGGCGGCAGCATGCAGATCGTGCCGGTCGTCTCGGTCATGCCATAGGCCTGAATGAACTCCGCCTTGAACATGGCGATGCATTCACGCAGCAGCACCAGCGGAATGGGCGATGCGCCGTAGATGATGTACTTCACCCGCGAGAAGTCCACGCGGGCGCAATCGGGGTGGTTGAGCAACATCTGCAACGCGGCAGGGACGATGAAAAATCGGGTCACGCCCTTTCGCTCCACCGCATCGAACACGGCCCGCGGTTCGAATTCGGCAAGGATGACACCGGGTAACCCTGCGCCGACCGCCATGACACCAAGCCCCGTTCCGCCAATGTGCGCACATGGCATGGCCACCAAAATCGCCTCGTCATCGGTCATCGTATTGTAGGGCTGATCACTGCCGATCGACTGCTTGCGCAGGCCGAAGAGATTGCGGTTGGAAAGCACTGCGCCCTTTGGGTTGCCGGTCGTGCCCGATGTGTAAAGCTGCAGCACGGCGTCATCAGACCCCGCAGGATCAAACGCGGTGGGCACCTGACCGTCGATCCAATCCCAGGCCTCATCCTGTGCAAAGCAATGCTCCACACAAGGCAAAGCTGCAAAGCCATTGGACGTCGCAGCAAAGCCTTCCCCCAGAAACACCACCCTTGCCCCAGAATCCTGCGCGATCCAGGTCGCTTCGGCCAAGGCCAGCCGCCAGCCAATTGGCACCATCACCACGCCAAGCCGTGCGGCGGCAAAGAACAGGGCGAAATAAAGCGTGCTGTTCTTGCCAAACCAGGCGATCCGGTCCCCTTTGCCAATGCCGACTGCCAGCAAGCCAGCGGCTATCCGGGCAGTAACGTGCTCCAGTTCACCATAGCTGAGCACGCGGTCCGGCCCGTCGAGCGCTTTGCCGTGCGGGCGATCTTCGGCCCAGAATCGCAGAAATTCGTCGAAGGTAAACAAATGCGCTGTGCGTTCAGCCGTTTTCGGTGATGCAATTGGCGGTGCAGCGGCTTCGAGCATGGTTCACTCTCCCAGATCACTGTGGAGAGTTAATCACGCAATTAAGTCCTTACGCAAGCCCGACAATTCGAAGTCGCGCAGGGCGCCCTTCAAGCCTTCACCATCGCCTGCTTGTAGATGCTGGCGCGGGGCGCTGCGAACAGGCGCATCACCATCGGTTCAAAGAACGACAACGGCAGTGTATCGTAATGCGGATCAAAGGCGGGACAATCATATTTGTCGATGAATTCCGCTGTTGCCACCGCAAAGGGGTGATCGGCAAACCTGTCACGCATGTCGCGATCCAGACCGATGAAATGGAAGAAATTGTAGCCCTGAAAAATTCCGTGGTGCTGCACGATCCACAGCAACTCTTCCGATAAGAAAGGCTTCAGAATGGCGGCCGCCACATCAGGATGGTTATACGCCCCCAATGTATCGCCAATGTCGTGCAGCAACGCCATCACGACATAATCTTCATCCCGCCCATCCCGATACGCGCGCGTTGCGGTCTGCAAACAATGCGTGAGCCGATCAACGGCAAAACCACCACAATCGCCTTCGAGCAGCCGCAAATGATCAAGCACGCGCGCGCCGCCACTGCTGGCATAGGGGCGCATATGCGTCATTATGGCATCCCAATCGGCTTGCGTGCCTTCGGTCATGCTGTGGAACTTGGCGACTGGCAGATCGTCCATCAGGCTCATCCTTCTCCCACGCATCGCGGCGCTTTTTTCTGGGAACGGAGATTATCGCGTTATCAACGCTTGGAAAGAGTATAATCGAACGAACGAAAAGCCGCACCAATAGCGGCCCTGTAAGCATCACGACGAACCGTTATGTCCGGGTCGCAAAAATACAGCCAAAACCCTTGCCCCCGCACAGCTATCAGACTAGGGGCGTCAGCAGTCGGGGAGTAGCGCAGCCTGGTAGCGCATCTGGTTTGGGACCAGAGGGTCGTAGGTTCGAATCCTATCTCCCCGACCACTTCACCAAAAAAGCGAATCGTCTCAGCCTTTCAGCATGGCCCAGCCGCGAGCCTTGGCACACAGCGAGTGCACAAAGGCCGCACAAATGCGGAAAGGTGAAGACCGATGTGCCGCATACCTTCCGTGACCCGCAGAGGGGGCCGATATGTTTATCGCCGCCGGGTCCATTGCCGGAATCTTATATCAAGGCCGACAGCAGGCCAGACCCAGATTTATCTGACGGAACCTTCACGACCGGTCTCTACGCCGGTATGAGGCAAAAGCGGGGCAACTTCGATTGCTAGGCAGCGTGGAAACGTCGACACTGGTCGGCGGTCAACGTCTTTGATTCAGCGGCGACAGTTGCCGTGTCGGCAATCTCGCTC
>JBEQBV010000183.1:0-7707 GCA_041639635.1 Novosphingobium sp. | reverse complement strand
TGGCTACCAGCCTGACCCTGCCCGATTTCGCCGCCAACATGGCAATGGAATATCGCGTGGGCGCGCGCGTGCTGGTGCTGCCAGACTTTGCCGAGGGCGTGCGCGCCGTCATTGTTGACAAGGACCACGCACCCAAATGGTCGCCCGCCACGCCTGAGGGTGTAACCGACGATCTGCTTGATGCCATCTTCGCGCCGTTAACGGAGCCGGAGGAGTGGCAGCCACTTTGAGATAACCGTCATGCTGAACTTGTTTCAGCATCCATCGTGCCATTTGTGCGGTGCTCTAGACGGAGAAATGGACCCTGAAACGAGTTCAGGGTGACGAATTTAAGGAGGCAAACATGGCCGAATACGAAACCATCCTCGTCGAACAGCAGGGTGCCGTCACCCTGATCACACTCAACCGTCCGCAGGCACTAAATGCGCTAAATTCGCAGGTTCTGGCTGACCTGATCGAGGCCTTTGCCGCGTTCGAAGCCGACGCCTCGCAGCGATGCGCCGTGCTCACCGGTTCGGGCGAAAAGGCCTTTGCCGCAGGGGCCGACATCAAGGAAATGGCCGACAAGCCAGCGGCTGATTTCTACAACGAGGACTTCTTCTCCAAGTGGACCAGCCACCTCGTCAAGACCACGCGCAAACCCTGGATCGCGGCGGTGAACGGTTTTGCGCTGGGCGGAGGCTGTGAACTCGCCATGATGGCCGATTTCATTATCGCATCGGATACCGCCAAGTTCGGCCAGCCCGAAATCAAACTGGGCGTGGCACCCGGCATGGGCGGATCACAGCGGCTGACCCGCGCCGTGGGCAAAGCCAAGGCGATGGACATGTGCCTGACCGGGCGCATGATGGACGCAACTGAGGCTGAGCGTTCGGGCCTTGTCAGCCGCGTGGTACCTCTGGCCAATCTGGTGACCGAGGCGCTCAAGGCGGCCGAAGCGATCGCCGGAATGCCGCCGATGGCTGCGGTGGCCAATAAGGAAATGGTCAACGCCGCGTTCGAAACGACTCTGGACCAGGGCCTGCTGTTCGAACGCCGCCTGTTCCAGGTGCTGACCGCCACCGAAGACAAGGCCGAAGGCATGAAGGCCTTTGTCGAGAAGCGTCCGGGCGTGTGGAAGGGGCGGTGATAGCCTCGCTATTCTTTATCGTCTTCGGAGGCTTTCTGACCTTTACGGCGATACTGAATTGGCGGCACCGGCGCGAAGAGAAATTCAATTTGCTGGAGGCTGCGATCCTCAAGGTAACGGGGGCAGAACCTCTCCCGCTAACGCGGCTCGATCGCATCCTTCAGACGTTCCACGTCATCATGGCCTCCATCTTCGGCCTGGTCCTGTTGTTTCTGGGCATTGCAATGATGGCCGATCACTTGGGAATTACACCATGAAAATCGCATTCATCGGACTTGGCAATATGGGCGGCGGTATGGCCGCAAACCTTGTGAAAGCAGGGCATGATGTCCACGCCTTTGACCTTGCCGAAGCAGCACTGGCGCGCGCGCAGGAGAATGGCTGCACCACCTACACCTCGGTGAAAGAAGCCGTGCAGGGCGCGGATGCTGTGGTTTCGATGCTGCCGAACGGCGCCATCGTGAAATCGGTCTACGCTGCCGACGTTATCGGTCATGCGCCGACCTCGGCATTGCTGCTCGACTGCTCCACCATCGACGTTGCCACCGCGCGCGAGGTTGCTTCGTCTGCCGAAGCGGCGGGTTACGCAATGGTCGATTCGCCGGTCTCCGGCGGCATAGCAGCGGCAAATGGTGGCACGCTGACCTTCATGGTCGGCGGCGCAGATGACGCATTCGCCCGCGCCGAACCGATCCTTGCCGCAATGGGCAAGGCGGTGATTCATGCTGGCGCAAGCGGAGCGGGTCAGGCCGCCAAGATCTGCAACAACATGCTGCTCGGCGCATCGATGGTCGCCACCTGCGAGACCTTTGCGATGGCGGAGAAGCTTGGGCTGGACCTGCAGACGTTCTACGACATCTCGTCCAAGGCCTCGGGCCAGTGCTGGTCGATGACATCCTATTGCCCCGTGCCCGGCGTTGGCCCGCAAAGCCCGGCAGACAACGGCTATCAGGGCGGCTTTGCCACGGCGCTGATGCTCAAGGACCTGAAGCTGGCGATGGCCGCGGCGAAGGATGCGGGCGCGCAAGTGCCAATGGGCGAGCGGGCCGAGGAACTTTATTCTGCTTTTGCCGACGCGGGGAATGCGGGACTGGATTTCTCGGCGATCATCAAGTCGCTGTGATTAGCTGCTGCGTCTAAAACGTTCTGCGCCCCCGCGAAGGCGGGGCCTCAGCCGGTTTGCGCTGAGGTTCCGTAACAACACCAAGGCCCCGCCTTCGCGGGGGAGCCGGCGTCATTGCTCGCTGCCCGTTAGCGCGTCTTTGCGGCGATGATCCGGCCAATCGGATCGTCCGCCAGTGCCCGACTTGGGCGAGCAGGGCGGCTAGCCACCTGCTGCTGCGCTGAGGCTTTTGGGGCGGTGTAGCTGTAGGCGAGTTGCCGTCGGGGCGTAGCCGCTCTCGTGTCTACTTCAGGACGCACGCCCTTTAGGAAATCCGCGCCGATAAGTGAACGGGGCGCTTCGGTGGCTTTTGCTTTCACCACCGGTTTTGCCACCAGCAGGGTGAATTCCTTCTGTTTTCCGGCCTTTTCGGGATAGATAAAGCCATTGACCGGCCATGCCGTGGTGCCGAGATTGCCGATCGGCGCATACCATACGCGCACCTCGGACCAGTCGTTGGCATCCGATACGTCTACTGCGCGCACATTGTCTTCGATCTGCCCACGCCGCCCTTCGATCAACGACCAGTTGGCATGGCGCAGCAGCACGGTGCGCGAATCAATCACCTTACTGACGGCGGCGACATGGCCAAGCTCCATGCGGCCATAGGGTGCAAAACTCATCACCGCGCCCGCTTTTGGCTTGCGCCCGCGGGCATAGCGGCCTTCGGCCTGATCCCACCACGTTAACGCATCACCATAAATCTGGATGCCGCTGACCTTGCGCGCATAAGGAACGCATTGCAGGTAGGGGAGCGAATCGCGGTCATCGGTGAAAGACCCGATGGACCGCGAAAAATCGCTTGATTCTGCGGCGTTGCCGCCCGGTGCAGGCAGGGCGAACGCCATCAATGCGGCCATGCGAAAGATCGTTTCCCTCATGCGAAGGGTTATGAGGCTCTTTGGTTATGGCACGCCTTCTACCCTTGGTTAACGCGGGCATAATCAAACACCCTGACTTAAACCGCCCCTTGCGTTCATGCGCAGGAACAGCCACGGGAGAGCGATGCGCCCTCAAGTCATCATTATCGGACGCCCCAACGTCGGCAAATCCACGCTGTTCAACCGGCTGGTGGGCAAAAAGCTAGCGCTGGTGGACGATCAGCCGGGCGTCACCCGCGACCGTCGCTTTGGCGAAGCAACGCTGCTCGGCCTCGATTTTACCATCGTCGATACGGCAGGCTGGGAGGATCTCGATCCCGATACGCTGCCCGGGCGCATGCGCAAGCAAACCGAAGCCTCGCTGGTCGGCGCTGACGTTGCGCTGTTCGTGATAGATGCGCGTGCGGGCGTTACGCCGCTTGATGAGGAAATTGCCCGCTATCTCAGGTCGAGCCGTGTGCCCATCGTGCTGATGGCGAACAAGGCCGAGGGCCGACAAGGCGATCCGGGCATTTACGATGCCTTTGCGCTTGGCTTTGGTGAGCCGGTGGCATTTTCTGCCGAACATGGGCAAGGTCTGGCCGACCTATTCGAAGCGCTGCGCCCGCATCTTGAGCCCAAGCAGGCCGATGTGGACGAAGATGCCGAAGCCGAAGAGGACGAAGAGGAGTTTGATCCCGAATCCGTTTTGAAACTGGCCATCGTCGGCCGTCCAAACGCGGGCAAATCCACGCTGATCAATCGCCTGCTGGGTGAAGATCGTCTGCTGACCGGCCCTGAAGCGGGCATTACCCGCGATTCGATCGCCATCGACTGGCAGTGGTTCGATCCCGAACGTGAAGGCTATCGCCCGGTTCGCCTCATCGATACCGCAGGCATGCGCAAGAAGGCGCAAGTTGTCGAGAAGTTGGAAAAGATGTCGGTAGCCGATGCGCGTCACGCCATCGATTTTGCCGAAGTCGTCGTGCTGATGCTTGATGCCACGCGCGGGCTGGAACATCAGGACCTCAAGATCGCCTCGATGGTGCTTGAAGAGGGGCGCGCGCTGATCATCGCCATCAACAAGTGGGACGTTGCCGAAGATCCTTCAGGCCTTTTCCAAGGTGTGCGCAAGGCACTGGAAGATGGTCTGGCGCAAGTGCGCGGCGTGCCGCTGCTGGCGATTTCGGGCCGCACGGGCAAAGGGCTGGACGAATTGCTCAAGGCTGCGTTCGAAATCCGCGCCGCATGGTCCAAACGCGTGGCCACCGCCGCGCTCAACCGCTGGTTCGATGATGCGCTGGCCGCAAATCCGCCGCCCGCTCCGGGGGGCCGCCGCATCAAGCTGCGCTATATCACACAGGCCAAGACACGGCCTCCGGGCTTCATCCTGTTCGGCACCCGGCTTGACCAATTGCCTGAAAGCTACCGGCGCTATCTGATCAACAGCATTCGTCGGGAACTGGGTTTTGATGCCGTGCCGATCCGTATGACGTTGCGCAGCCCCAAGAACCCCTTTGCGAAATAGGCATGCCGCACCTCGCCCTGCCCCTTGATCACGCCTCGCTTCCTCAGGGGCTGGGCGCGTCGCTGTGGCGGGGGGTGCGGGGCAAATGCCCGCGGTGTGGTGGCACGCATCTTTTCGCCCGCTTTCTGAAGCCGGTGGAGCGCTGCCGAATGTGCGGCCAGAACTGGACGTTGCACGGGGCTGACGACTTCCCGCCCTATATCGCCATCATCCTGACCGGGCACATCATGGCTCCGGTGATCATCGAACTGGGCCTCAACTCTGCCCTGCCCGCCTGGGCTATGATGCTGATCGTGGTAGCCTTGGCACTGGGGCTGATCGGCAGCATCCTGCAACCGGCCAAAGGCGGCGTGATCGCGCTGCAATGGTGGCTGGGCCTCAATGGCTTTGCAGGGAAAGCCGGACGCGACGAGGCTTCTGCGCGGTAGCTGCCGGTCAGCCCGCGGGCTTCAGCAACCAGTGGCTGACCCCCCAATCACGCCCGCCATTGTTGCCGAACAGCCCCGCCGTGGCGAGATAGAACAAGCGCCAGCGCCGCATCCACAACGCAGTTTCATCGCCGTACACGCCTTGCAACACGGGCCTGATGTCATCCGCCCGGGCATCGAACAGCGCCAGCCAATCGAGCGCGGTCTTTTCGTAATGCGTGCCGTCCCAGCGCCAGTCGCGCTCCAGCATGAACAGATCATCGAACTGCCGGATCAATCCGTGGCTCGGCATGATGCCGCCAGTAAAGAAATACTGTGCGATCCAGCTGGATTTGTCAGTAAGGTCAAAGCGATAGGGGTAGCGTTCATGGCTGAACACATGAAGAAACAGCCTGCCTTGCGGCCGCAGCCAGCCCCTCACCCGGCCCAGCAGTTCGCGCCAGTTGGCCATGTGTTCGAACATTTCGACCGAAACCACGCGGTCGAATTGTCCTTCGGGTCGGAAACCGTTCATGTCTGCGGTAAGAACCGTCAGGTTCGTCAGCCCCTGCGCCGCAGCCTGCGCGCGGATATGCTCCCCTTGCGGGCGCGAATTTGAAACGGACGTAATCCGGGCATTCGGAAATTGAGCTGCCATGTAGAGGCTTAACGATCCCCAGCCGCAGCCAAGCTCCAGAATGTCCTGACCATCGGCCAGTGCAGCATGGGCCACCGTTTCAGCAAGCGCGGCAAGTTCGGCCTGCTCCAGCGTTTCGGTGCCCGTCGGGTAAAGGCAGCACGAATACTTGGCGTTCGGCCCAAGGCTGAGTTCGAAAAAGCGTGGGGGGAGTTCGTAGTGCTGCCGATTTGCGGCATCGGTATGCTCGGCCACTGGGCGCTGCGCCATCCAGGCGGCAAAGGCGGCATCACTCGGCTGGTTGCTGTGGATCTGGCGGCGGCGCTGATTGCACATGATGTCAACGCCCAGACTGGTCAGGGAGTCGGGCAAAGGCAGGCGTTCGACAAGTGCGGCGGCAGAGGCAAGGACAGTCATGGTGCCAAACAAGTCACCAGGATCGAATCCGTGTCAATGTGTCAGGACGGGAACGCGCCACAATGGACTGGGAAAGTCTAAAGGCAGAAACAGAGAGATGTTGGCAGATGCCTGATGGCTGAGGCATGACGGTGCGACGGGGGTTTCACGTTTTATGAACAGCGGAGATGCGCTGGATATTGCTGTTGTGGGAAGCGGGATATCGGGCCTGTCCGCCGCGTGGCTGCTGTCAAAGGGCCACCGGGTGACCGTTTTTGAAGCGGACGACAGGCTGGGCGGGCATAGCAATACAGTGGTGGCCGATGGCATCCCTGTGGACACCGGCTTCATTGTATTCAACGAAAAGACCTATCCCAATCTCACCGCGTTGTTTAGGCATCTGGATGTGCCAACGCGAGAAACGGTGATGAGCTTTGCCGTGACGCTCGATCAGGGAAAGCTTGAGTATTCGGGCGATCTGCGCGGCCTTTTTGCACAACGGCGCAACCTTGTTTCGCCCCGCTTCTGGTCGATGCTGCGTGATCTGGCGCGGTTTTACAAAGCCGCCCCACGCGATCTGCCGGCACTGGGGCAATTGGGCCTTGGCGATTACCTTGACGGGCTAGGCTGTGGTGTGGCCTTTCGCGATGATCACCTCTATCCGATGGCAGCGGCCATCTGGTCTACGCCGGTAAAGGACATACCGCATCATCCCGCCGCTGCCTTCATCCGCTTCTTCGAAAACCACGGGCTGCTGCAGTTCCGCGAGCGCCCGAAATGGCGCACGGTCGAAGGGGGCAGCCGCGAATATGTGAAGCGGATCAGCGCTTGCTTTGCAGATAGGGTGCGCCTGTCCTCGCCGGTTCGCCAGATTCGGCGCACTGGCAGTTCGGTGGAACTTGATGCGGGACGGGGATGGGAGCGTTTCGATCATCTCGTGATCGCCACCCACGCTGATCAATCGCTTGGCATGCTGGCCGATGCCGACGCGCTTGAAACACGCCTTCTCAGCGCGTTTCCATACCGGCGCAACGAGGCCGTGCTGCACAGCGATCCGGCGCTGATGCCAAAGCGGCGCAAAGTCTGGTCGGCGTGGAATTACGCAGCGCAACGGGGTGACAGCGCGCACCAGCTGTCGGTAACGTACTGGATGAACCGTTTGCAACATCTACCGACGCAGCGCGATCTGTTCGTGACCTTGAACCCGCTGGTCGAACCCGACCCTGAGCGCGTTTATCGGCGCGATATCTATCATCACCCGGTATTTGATGCGCAGGCAGGTGCTGCTCAGAGCCGTTTGTGGGCACTTCAGGGAAGGCGCAACACATGGTTCTGCGGTGCGTGGTTTGGCGCCGGCTTCCACGAAGACGGGTTGCAGGCTGGCCTTGCCGTGGCTGAACAATTGGGCGGCCTGCGCCGACCATGGCAGGTCGAGAATGAATCCGGCCGAATCCATGTGATCCGTCATCCCGGGTCAATCGGGCAGCGCATAGCAGAGCCAGCCTGAACCGTGGAGCACGCGCTCTATCACGGCGACGTTCTGCATCGGCGGCTACGGCCGGCAAGGCACCGCTTGCGTTACCGCGTG
>JBEQBV010000182.1:0-7719 GCA_041639635.1 Novosphingobium sp. | reverse complement strand
GATCTGGGGTTGGGCGATGGCAAAGCCACCGTCTGGACCTGCGACCTGACTCACGGCTACATTTCGATCAACGCGGACTACCGCTCTTGACCCGCGCGCTTGATGCCGCCGTTGCTGCCCTGATGCGCGATACGGCGGAAAAAACGCTACTCAAGCATTATCAAAGGCTTGGCTCGGACGAGGTGACCAACAAGGCGACTGACGATGTCGTCACCATCGCCGATACCGAAAGCGAGATCATGCTGGCCGAAGGGTTGGCAATTATCCTGCCGGAAGCGGCCATTGTGGGTGAAGAGGCCGCTCACGCCGACCCTGCGATTTTCGAGCGCCTTTCCGACCGACTATGTTGGATCATCGACCCGCTGGACGGCACCAACAACTACGCGGTGGGCAAGCCGCCGTTCGGTATCATGCTGGCTTTGGCCGAAAAAGGCGAAGCGGTGGCCGGGTGGATTTATGATCCGCTGTCGGGGCGACTCTGCACCGCCCATCGTGGACAAGGTGCATGGGTTAATGGTGAGAAGTGGGTTGCGCGGGAAAGCGGTGCGGACAAGCCGATTGCCGCGATTTCGCTGATTTTCGTCGATCAATCAAAGCGCGCTGCGATGATGGAGCATATCGCACCGCATTATACACTGGTGGATATTCCGCGCTGCGCAGCCGAACAATACCCGCGCATCGCACTGGGGCAGAACGATGTGTCGCTGTTCGAAAAGACGCTGGCGTGGGATCATGCTGCGGGCGTGTTGTTTTTGAACGAGGCTGGCGGCAAGGCGGCGCGGCCGGATGGTTCAGCCTATCGCGTGGACCGGCATCTGGAGCCGGGGCTGATCGGTGCCGCCAGTCCAAGGCTGTTCGATGATATGGCCGAGCGGTTGGCCAAACTGGGTTGATACTGTTTCCTGCGCCCCCGTGCAGGCGGGGGCCTCAGGCGTTTTACACATGTGTTCCGTAAGCGGTATGAGGTCCCCGCCTTCGCGGGGACGCAAGCTGTTTTGGTATCAGAGCACGCTTTCCAACCAGCCCTTGAGCTGGCTCTTCGGCGCAGCGCCCAGCTTTTGCGCAACCGGCTTGCCATCTTTGAACAAGATCAGCAGCGGGATCGACTGGACGCCGAACTGGCTGGCGGTGTCCGTGTTTTCCATGATGTCGACCTTGGCGATTTCCACCTGATCGGCGAGTTCTTCGGAAATTTCCTCAAGCGCGGGCGCAATCATCTTGCACGGGCCGCACCAGTCTGCCCAGAAATCCACCAGCACGGGCTTGCTGCTGCCCAGCACTTCGCTGGCAAAGGTGGCATCGGTTACGGCCTTGGTCGACATTTTGGTGAACTCCTGAATGGTTGAAAGCAATCTAGGCACTCGGGCGCGTGGTGCAACCGATCAGCCTGCAAAGGATTCCTGCACCCCGGCAAGGCGCAGCTTTTGCGCTTCGATCTGTTCTGCGGGCAGCACGAACAATTCGGGCGTATGGGTATAGAGCAGCGCAGCCTCAATCGGCAGGCCGGGATGGATCGCCTCAAGCGCCGCGACATAGGCGGCCATCTGCCGGATATAGGCTGCCGGAATGTCTGCCAGAGATGCCGGGGGACGGCGCGCGGTCTTGAAATCGACGATGCGAATGCCCGCATCACCAATCACCAGCCTGTCCACCGTGCCACTGACCACGCGCCCGCCCACCACGGCGGTAAGCGGCACTTCGGCCAGCGAATCCGGCCCGAACACATCCGCCCAACCGGAATGCGCCAGCACAGTCATAGCCGATTCCACCATGTCTGAATGGTGGGCAGCATCAAACATGTCATCCGCGCGCGCCAGCCACGCAAGACCAGCTGCGCGGCGATGCTCTGGCGCAAGTTCAGGCAATCGCTCAATCAAGCGGTGCATCAGCGTGCCGCGCCGCGCGACAACCATCGCATGAGCGCCCGGCGAAGCAGGCGGATCGGGCGCATCGTCTTCGCCCAGAGAGGATGGTGCCAGTGGACGCGGGGGGCGCGGTTCGGCGCCGATGGGCGTAAGCAGCACATCGGGCAGGATCATGCGCGGCGGTTCCGCAGGTTCTACCTTGGCAGCAGCGAAGGGCAGCGGTCCGCCGATCTGGCGGATACCGCCCCACAGCGCATCTAACTGCCAATCTTCGGGGAACAGCGCCTCCAATTGCGCATACCAGCTATCTTCAGGTAGTTCGCCGCCCGATTTCCGGCGCTTCTTGCCTTTGGCTCCAGCAATGAACAGCGCTTCTTCGGCGCGGGTCATTGCCACATAAAGCAAACGCCAGTGTTCCTCGCGCTCGGCCCGGGCAGCCTCAGCCTCAGCCTCAAGCACGGCGGGGGCCTTTTCCTCCTTGCGCAAGGGCGGCAGCGGTACTTTGCGGTGGTTACCAAGCACGTCCTCGACCAGTTCTAACCCGCGCGGCGGTGAAGCGTCAGGATCGTCTGCCGCGTCGGCAAGGATCACGATAGGGGCTTGCAGCCCTTTTGATCCGTGGACGGTCATCACCCGCACCAGCCCTTCGGCCCGGCCCGCCTCGCGCTTCAGTTCGCCCTCGCCCGCATCGAACCACTGCAGGAAACCGACAAGGCTGGGAACGTTGGCGCTAGCATAGGCCATTGCGGCATTCAGCAGTTCGTCAATCGGATCGTTGGCTTCACGCCCAAGCCGCGCAACGAGCCGTGCGCGGCCATCCCATGGGCCGACCAGCAGCCAGTGAAGCAGCACTTGCGGCGGATCATAATCGGCGTGGTTCAGCAGGCCGAGAAGCTTTTCGGCAGTTTGCACCACGAACGCATCACGATCCCGCCGCAGCTTTTCCCACAGGCGCAGGCCGCCCTTCTGTTGATCGGGCGTGCGATACCCGTGCTCTAGCAGTTGTTCCTGCGACCAGCCTATCAGCGGCGAAACCAGCAGGGATGCAAGGTTCAGGTCATCCAGCGGTTGCGCGGCAAAGCGCAGCGCAGCGACCAGATCCTTGATTGCCAAGGGCGCGCCAAGCCGCAACCTGTCCACGCCCGCGACCGGAACGCCCCGCGCATGAAGCCGCGCCACTATCAGCCCGGCCAACTCCTTGCGCTTGCGCACAAGGATCATCACATCGCCGGGGCCGGCGTTCTTTGGACCGCCCTTGGACAGCGGGAAACCGCTGGTAATCCAGCCTTTGACTTGCAGCGCGATCTGATCGGCCAGCTTGCGATCCGGGCGCGAGAGCCAGCTTTCTGCACCTTCATCACCTGCACCGGAATCACCAGCACTTTCGGCGGATTCTTCTTCATCAGGATCATCATCGCCGACCACGCGCCACATGCCGACCGTGCCGGGGATCGGCAGACCAACGTGGCGCTCTGGCTTCTTTTCCAGCCCCAACCGATCCCACCCGATATGGTCAATCGCTGCATCGACGAAATCTAGGACCGGGCGCGCGGTGCGAAACGATTGGCCAAGGCCGAGTTCGAGCAGTTCCCTGTCAGGGTCGCGCAGAATTTCCGCGACTGAGGCCAGTTGATCGCGCACACGGTGGCTGGCGCGGGCGAAGTTTTCGGGGCTGGTGCCCTGAAAGCCGAAGATCGCCTGCTTGTAATCCCCTACCACAAACAGTGTGCGCACGGCGGGTCCGCGCTGGCCTTCGCCAGTGAAGAAATCGGACACCAGTCCTTCGAGCACGATATCCCACTGCGAGGCGTTGGTATCCTGCGCTTCGTCCACAAGGATGTGATCGAAGCGGCGGTCGAGTTTGAACCGGATCCATTCGGCGCTGGTGCGTTTCGTCAGCAGTTCAGCGGCGGTGCGAATCTGGTCGTCAAAATCGATGAAGCCTTCGCGCGCCTTGGCCGCATCCCATGCCAGCGCAAAGCGGCGGCCGATGGTGAGCGCGGTTTCGAGCAAGTCAGCCAGATCAAGCTGAGCCTTGCGCGCTTTTACCGCTTCGATGCACGCGATGACTCGGGCAGCATAGCCGGGATATTCGGGCTGCTTCTTTTCGATGTTGGTAGTTGAGCGCGGTTCGTCCTTGGCAGTCAGGAATGCGGACTTGAGCGCTGCGAAAGCGGCAAGGCGCTGGTCTGGCGTAGCGGCGATCCAGTCCCCCAGCAGGTTGGCGGTTTCGATGCCGCCTTTCGTGCCCCACGCGGCGTTCATTTCCATGCAGCGGCGCACCGATTGCACATCAAACGCATCGTCGGCACACATCGCGGCAAGGCTCTCCGGCCCATCCTCCTCGCCAAGGCCAATCACGCGGTTGATGCGCGGGCGCAGCGGCGGTTGCCATGCGCCAGTGCCCTGCCACAGTTCCAGCGTGCTGGCGCAGCGCAGCAGGAAGGTTTCGACCTGATCCTCGCTCATCCGGCGCGACAGCGCGGCGAGGTTGTCGATCAGGCTTTCATCGCCCTGCGTCTGCGCGTTGACAAGTAATTCGGCCAGCACTTGGCGCACCAGCAGTGCACGGTCGCGGTCTTCCATCGCGCGGGTGCCGGGGCGCAGGCCAGCCTCGACCGGGAAAGAAGCGAGCAGCCACTGGCAGAAGGCGTGGATCGTTTCGATCCGCAGGCCACCACCGGGGCAATCGAGCACGGCGGCAAAGCGACTGCGCGCGCGGGCGATGGTTTCACGGCCGATGGGTGCGCCGATGGCTTTAAGCTGAGCGGCCAAACTCCCATCGTCCATCCGCACCCAGCCTGCCAGCACTTCATTGACTCGCGTGGCCATTTCGGCAGCGCCCGCCTTGGTGAAGGTCAGGCACAGGATCTGTTCCGGCTCTACGCCGTCCTGCAGCAGCAGGCGCAGCACGCGAGCGGAAAGAACCTGCGTCTTTCCGGTGCCTGCCGATGCCGAAAGCCAGACGGTGCGCTGCGGGTGGACGGCGTGGGCCTGATTGTCCTTGAGCGGGTAGACTTTGCTCATGGCTCACCCTCCCCCTCACGGCCTTGCCATTCGTCAAGCCGCATCAACTGATCATAATCGGTGTAGCTGGGCAGATCGGGATTGAGCCGCGCGGTAAAGGGTTCGTGGCCCAACAGCCAACGGGCAATGGCTTCGCGCAAGTAGCGTGTGGTTTCGGGCAGGAAATCTTCGAGCGGAATGCCGGACTTCTTGCGGCCTTCAAGCACGGGCGTGTCCATGTAGCCAAAGGTTTTCTGTTTGTTGCGGGCGAGTGACCAGTATTCAAACCGCGAAGGATCACCCGCAACGCCGTCCATCCCGCCGCCGCTGGCGATCAGCCCGATCAAGCCAAGCTGCAACGCATAGCCTTCCTGAACCATGCGGCCCGATGGGGGGGAGCCAGTCTTGTAATCAACGATGGCCAGGGTGCCGTCGGCCAACCTGTCGATACGGTCAGCCTGTCCGTGGATGGTGATGCCGTCGACGGTGATCTTGCCCTTCTGCTCGATGGCAAGGACTTCGCGGCCCTCACCTGCAAGCCGATCGGTTTCTTCTTCGATCCAGTGCAGGGCGTCGATCAGGCGTGGTTTCCACATGGCGCGCATGAAGGGGTGCGCGCTCATTTCGTCGAATTTCTGTTCGGCAATCGGAATGAGTTGTCCGGGAACGCCGCCTGCCTCATGCCAAAGCTGCAGGATCTTGTGAACGGCCGTGCCCTTCCACGCGGGCGTCGGGTCGGCGTCAACCGGATCTAGGCTGCGCAGGCCAAGGATGGCCGAGGCATAGAACTGGTAGGGATCGCCGCACAGCCGGTCGAGCGCGGTGACGGCAATGGCCACCTTGCGCTGTTCAGCGCTGGGCATGGGATGCGGGCGCGGGTGTGGCTTGACAGGTTCGGGATCGGCCAACCGGCGCGCGAGATCAACCGCGCGGGTTTCGTGCTGCAACTGCTTGCCGCACATGGCCTGAATGCGCAGCAGGAAGCGCGACGGGATGACCGGGCCGGCAGCATCACGGACGGCATGGCTGAGCACCACTTCAGGCGCGCCGAGCGCGGCGGCCAGATCATGCGCGGACAGGCCAATGCGGAAATCCGCGCCGGGAATGCCCAGCGCGCGCAGCACGGGCGGAGCCAGCAACGGATCGGGCGCGGGCTTTGCAGGCCAGGTGCCCTCGGTCAACCCGCCGCAGATCACCAGATCGGCGCGGCTCATCCGCGCTTCGAGCAGACCATAGATGGCAAGGCGCGGGTGACCTCCGTATGGCGGACGGACCGAGATGTCCTCCATCGCATCGCGCAGCAGGGCGGGGAGTTCTTCCACGGCGAGTTGCATGGGCGCGGTGGTAGCAGCCTCGCGCCAGCGTTCGACGAACTGGGCAAGACAGCGGCCATCGGCCTGCGCCCACAGTCCGGTGCCGCACAGCGCTTCGCCTGCTTCGGACAAGGCATTGAGCGCGGCATCTAGGGTGATTGTGCCGTCGAGCGACACAATCGGGAACAGCAGGTCTTCGACGCCTGACCACCATTCGGCCAGCCCCGGATAGCGCTTCTCCGCCTTTTCTACCGCTTGGCGGATGGCGGGCAAGCCCGGTCCTGGTCTTGGCCCGCGCAGAGTGAGGTCCAATTGGCGCACGCGCTGAAGCCAGGCCACGCGCCCCTCGCCCGGTTGCACCAGCGGGTGGCTTAGCAAGGCCAGCAGCGGCACCGGGGCGGCGCGTTCGGCGACCAGTTCGGCCAGTTGCAGCAGCACGCGCCCCGCGGCGGTTTGGGGTAGCGGGCGACCGGCGGTGTCATCGGCCACCACGTTCCAGCGCGCAAGGTGGGCGACGATGCGGGCGGCCAAGCTACGGTCGGGCGTGATCACGGCGACGCGGCGTTCCGGTTCGGCCAAAGCCTCGCGCACCAGCACGGCGATGGCCTGCGCCTCCTCTTCGGGGTGCGCGCATTCCATGACGCGTACGCCGGACAGGCGTCGGTCCTTGGCGTCGAGCGAGACCCAAGCTGCGCTTGCCTCTGGCGGCAGGAACAGGTTCGAGATAGCGCGGCTGCGTTCGGGTGGTGCGGGGGAAAGGCCGGAGCGGTGCCACGGCTCTACTTCACCGCGCGCAATGCCCATGCGGTTGAGCAGGAGTTTGAGGTGGTATTGCGGATGGGTGACGACATCGCCGCGTTCGAATACTGCGCCATCGGGTCCACCGGCCGAACCAAGCGCTTCCCAGACTTCGGGATCGAGTGCGAGATCGAAATCAGGCAGGATCACGCCGCCACCAGGCAGTTCGGCCACCACGCGCAGCAGCTTTGCTACGGCGGGAGAGGCAGACGTTACGCCCGCTGCGATCACCGGGTGCGCAGGTGGCCGTGCTTTCCAGCTTTGCGCTGCATGATCGAGCAGGCGGTTGCGGCGTTCGGGTGCATCGACTTTGCCCAGCGTTTCAAGTTCGAAGCGCCATTTCAGGAATAACGTGGCGAACAGCCGCGTGGCATTCTGCCAGTGTTCGGACAGTTCAGTGGCGATGCCGACGACGGCCTCGTCCAGCATATCCTCAACGCGCACGCCTTCGACCAGCAGGCGGTCGATGCCTTGGGCCAAGCCCTTGGCCTGCCGCACAAGCGCCGCCTCGCCGGGTGCTTCATCGCCCAGTTCGTCGCGAAGCAGCGCGGAAAGGCGGAGCAGACGGAACGTGGGATCGACGGCCGCGGGAATGTCTGCCCCGGCACCGATGGGATCAAGCAGCGGCCCGAGCGTTTCATCGAGATCAAGATCGCCTACTACGGCCATGCGCGGCAGCAGCAGCCCTGCCCCGCTGGCGCGGATGAAGGCCTCGGTTACTGTGCGTATCGCACGCT
>JBEQBV010000181.1:0-7739 GCA_041639635.1 Novosphingobium sp. | reverse complement strand
GCACTTCGGCAGGGCTTGCAACGCCCAGCCCACGCTCTTCCCCCTGCGCAGACAAAACGCTGATGCGCACATCCGGCAGCTTGCGCGCCAGCATGCTTGCCGCCATCCATCCGCACAGCCCGCCACCGATGATCGCCAAACGCTCAATGGGCATTGGCGCCAATCCGTTCAATAAAGCTCGATTGGCTGGGCAGCGTCGCCGCCAGCCGTGCGTATTCATCGCGCATTTCGGCCAGGCGCAGGAACAGGCTGGCATCGCCAATCGCCTCGCCGCGCGGATCGCCCGCCTGCGGCACCACGCCCTGCCCCATATAGACCGCGATCCAACTGGCATCGAGGAACATGCCATCGCGGTAGTTCACCACGATCCCGCGTTCCTTGAACGCTGCCATGCGCTGCGCCAGTGAATCAGGCACGCTCATCGTGCGCACATAGTTCCAGAACGGCGTGTCATCGCGCTGCGTCGCATGGTAATGCAGGATCAGGAAATCGCGCACGCGTTCATATTCCAGATCCATCAGCCGGTTGTATTCCCGCGCCAGCAGCGGATCGAAATCGCGCGCCGGCCACAAGTCCAGTAGGTGCCCGATGCCCAGCTGAATCAGGTGTATGCTGGTCGATTCCAGCGGCTCCAGAAAGCCCGCCGAAAGCCCGATGGCCACCACATTGCGGTTCCACTGCCGGTTGCGCTTGCCGGTCAGAAACCGCAGGAACCGTGGCTCGGCCTGCGCCGGACCTTCGATCTGCGCCAGCAAGGCCTGTGCCGCATCCTCGTCGGAAATATAGCTGCTGCAATAGACGTGGCCGTTGCCGGTGCGATGCTGCAACGGAATGCGCCACGCCCACCCCGCGTCCAGCGCCGTGGCGCGGGTATAGGGCGAAAGCTCACCCACACGCCCAGAGGGCACCGCCACGGCCCGATTGCACGGCAGCCAGTGTGACCAATCGGTGTAGCCAGTCTTCAGCGTCTGTTCGATCAGCAGCCCGCGAAAGCCCGAACTATCGACAAACAACTCGCCTTCCACCTGCAGTTCATTGTCCAGCCGCACACCCTCGATGCGGCCTCCTTCGCCATGCTGCATCACATCGATGATGCGCCCCTCAATCCGTTTCACGCCGCGCGCTTCGGCATAGGAGCGCAGATAGGCGGCATACTTCCCGGCATCGAACTGATAGGCGTAGGAATACGTCGACAATAACGCCTGCGGATCATTGTCCGGCCAGGCAAACCGGTCCTGCCGCGCGGCCAGCACCGGCAATGAGAACGCCTCGATCGGATCGGCCCCGCCCGCCCGGCGGAACCGTGCCCAGTGATGGTGAAAGGCCACGCCCTCGATCTCTTCGCCAAACGCGCCGAAGGGGTGAATGTAGCTGTCGCCCTTGCGACCCCAGTTGCGAAATTCGATGCCCAGCTTGAACGTGGCATTGGTCTTGCGCATGAAATCGGCTTCATCAATGCCCAGCCGCGCATTGAAAAAGCGGATGTGCGGCACGGTCGCCTCGCCCACGCCAACCGTGCCGATCTCTTCCGATTCGATCAGCGTGATCGATACCGGCAGACCTGCCAGCCGGTGTGAAAGCGCCGCCGCTGTCATCCAGCCAGCGGTCCCCCCACCCACGATCACAACCGAGGAAATCGGCCCGCAATCCCGGGAGTCACGGCCCGATTCTGCCGCATTGTTCATGCTCGCCATGATCCTTTATCCTCCCGCCCGGTTCGGCGCACCATACATCAGACTTATACCTCTGACTGTCATTCGATAGCGCTAATCAATCCTGCCTTAAAGTGCAGCACAAATTGCAGCATGGCTATTGCGCTTGGTTCCGTGTTGACGTAATCAAAACCCAATGTTAGCGCAATCATAGTTTCGGACTCCAGGCAATGGTGCCGGTAACAGTTTGCGTCGGTTTAGGGAGAGGGGCTGCAAATGCACACTACAGAAGAGTTTTGTCTGTCAAAGGCGCGCCACATCACGTGGCAGCGCAAGACCGCCGCAATGGCTGGGTCTTCGCTTATCGCTTTGACTTTGCTGGGCATTGCTGCACCAGCCATCGCACAAGATCAACAAGCCGCACCAGATGCGGCAGAAGCGCCTGCCCAGGCTGAGGGCACGCCTGCCACCACCGATCAGACCGGCTCCATCATCGTCACCGGCTATCGCGCCAGCCTTGAAACGGCGCAGAAGAAAAAGCGCAATTCCAATACCATCGTCGACTCGATCTCGGCTGACGATATCGGCGCCCTGCCTGATCGTTCGGTCACGGAAACGCTGCAGCGCATCCCCGGCATCTCGATCAACCGCTTTGCAGCGGGCGTTGACCCTGATCACTTCGCGGCCGAAGGTTCGGGCGTGGTCGTGCGCGGCCTCACTTATGTCCGTTCGGAATTCAACGGGCGTGATGCCTTTACCGCTAACAACGGTCGTGGCCTCGGCTTTGCCGATATCCCGGCAGAACTGCTGGGCGGCGTCGATGTCTACAAGGCCGTCCCGGCTGATCGCATCGAAGGCGGCATTGCCGGCACGGTCGATCTGCGCACGCGCAAGCCGTTCGATCGCAGAGGCTTTTTCCTCGCCGCCACGGTTGAAAACAACTATGGCGATTTCATCAAGAAGAGCGCGCCGACCGCTGCCATTGTTGCCTCGAACCAGTGGCAGACGCCCATCGGTGATATCGGTATCTTGGGCAGCTTCAACTATTCGCAGCTGTTCACCCGCGCAGACCGCATCGCCATCTCGCGCTTCCGCCCGATCCCGCTCGATGCCAACGGCGTGCAGATCCTGCCCGTAGGTTCCGCTCCTGCCGCAAGCTATGGCCTGATCCCGGCAGGTGCCGTGGCCGGTTCGCAAAGCTTCAACCGCGAACGTATCGGTGGTTCGGCCGCGCTTCAGTGGCGCAGCAATGACGGCGCGCTTGAGGCGACGTTCGAATTCCTGCGCACCGAAGCCAAGCAGAACTGGGGTGAACACACCATCGAAGTGGCAACGGACAATGTTGACAGCAACGGTGGCGCCTTCGCCCTGCCCGGCACGCAATTCTCGTTCGATGATAGCGGCGTCTTCACCAATGGCGTGATCACCGGTGCCACCGGCTGGCGCGCGGATGCCGATTTCGCCACCGGCTTTGGCCGCGTTCCCGGCTTCGGCTTGCAGAGCAACAATATCCGCCGCGGCCATGTGGAAAACAACATCGTCAAGGACTACTCGGCCAACCTGAAGTGGAAGGTGAGCGAGCGGTTGACCGCGACGTTCGATTACCAGCGCGTCGATTCCACCGTGAACGTGATCGACAACGGCATCTGGGCCAGCACCTATCAGAATGCCAGGATCACCAACAACGGCTTTGATTTGCCAGTAATCGAACTGCTGCCAGTGCAGAACTGCAGCCCCAACTGCCCCAACGGTGCCGGCAGCCAGACCTATTTCACCGGCGCAAATCAAAGCTTTATCAACCCGTTCAACAGCTTCTGGCGTTCTTCGATGGATCACGAAGAGCAGAGCGAGGGCCAGTCCGATGCTGCGCGCGTAGACCTGCTCTATTCGTTCGATGATGACTCGTTCATCAATTCGATCAAGGCCGGCTATCGTTATGCCAAGCGCGATCAGATCGCCCGCTTCTCGGCCTATAACTGGGGTGTGCTGTCCGAACAGTGGGGCAATGGTGGACCGCGCTGGATGGACAGCGCCGTCAGCCAGCAAACCCCTCCGGGTTCGGCGGTCTACAGCTTCCCTAACTTCTTCGGCGGTCGCACTCCAAGCCCGGCGGGCGAAGGGCGCCTGTTCTACAACGGCAACCCGGCAGAAGATGTTGCCGCTTACCGTGCCTTTGCACTGGCCATCAACCAGTCATGGGATGGCGGCACTGGTTGGCGTCCGCTGCCACAGCGCAATGGCGTGATCCCGGGCACTTCGTACCTTCCGGGCGAAGTGAATGCCGCAACCGAGGAAAACAACGCCGCCTATGTGATGGCCAACTTCGGCAAGGATCTGGGTGGGGAAAAGCGCATTTCGGGCAATATCGGCCTGCGCTATACCCGCACGGACCGGCAGGCCTTTGGTGGGTCGTTCATCGCGCAGGCTGCAAACCAGTTCGGCACCCAATTGGCCGCCTGTTCGGTCCAGCAGCCTGACGGGCAGCCAAACAACAGCCCGTTCTGCCGCCTGCCTGCCGACGTGCAGCAAGCGCTGGTCGCATCGGATACTGGCGGTGTTTCGGCCTATATCCCGTCGGTCGCCAACCTGCGGTATGAATACTGGCTGCCCAGCATCAACGTGCGCCTCGAAATGGGTGGCGGGTTGCAGTTCCGCGCGGCCTATTTCAAGGGGGTTACTCCGCCCGAATTTGGTCTTACCCGCAACTTCCAGCGGATTGACCAGATCTCGGTCCGCGCCGATCAGGCGGTAAACAACAATGCGCCGTTCCTCACCGGCAATATCGTGGCGGGCAATCCGTTCCTCCGTCCGATCGAGGCTGACAACTTCGATCTCACCGGTGAATACTACTTCGGCAACGGCGGTCAGTTCACAGTCGCCCTGTTCTACAAGCGGCTGAAGAACGTGCTGACCAATGCAAACACGTCCACGCAGGTTCCTGTGGGTTCGGCCACGGCCTTCGTGAACTCCACGCAGCCGATCAACTCGCCCGATATCGGCAAGATCAAGGGCTTCGAAATCGCCTATCAGCAGAACTACACGTTCCTGCCGGGCTTCCTCAGCGGCCTTGGCTTGCAGGCGAACTATACCTTCGTGGATTCCGAAGGCGTTCCGCAGTCCACCCTGAACCCGACCGATCCTGATGTTGCCGCAGGCCTGGTATCGACCATTCCGGGTGACAACTTCCCGCTCCAGGGCCTGTCGCGCCACACGTTCAACATCGTGCCATACTACGAAAAGGGCGCGGTCACGGTGCGTGCGGCCTACAGCTGGCGGTCGCAGTTCCTGCTGACCCTGCGCGATGTGATCACCCCATTCGATCCCATCTTCCAGAAGCCCTATGGCCAGCTTGACGCCTCGATCTTCCTGCGGGTGAACAAGAACTTCACGATCGGTATCCAAGGGGTGAACCTGCTGGATTCGCTCGTGAAAACTGCCGCCGCCGTTTATGATCGGCCCGCCACCGATCCGAACAAGAAGATCCTTCTGGTCCCTCGTCAGTGGTACAAGACAGACCGTCGCTTCACGCTCTCGGCGCGCCTGACGCTCTGATCTGCTCCCACCACTGCGAACAGCACTGGGGCGCTGGCACTGCCAGCGCCCCTATTTTTTGGCGACTGTAACGCTTGCAAACACAGTCATTGAATGTCCACCCCCAGCCCCTCCCGCCTGCGGGAGGGGAGCGAGATTTACTGAGCGAGAGGCGAATTTAGTCGCAGCGGGGCGGGCTTCCTCGCCGCCGTGTATGCACACACGGCGGCGTCAAACTTTTCTGGCGTTTGACAAGCTGATGCGAGCAATCACGCAAGGCCGAGGCCAGCCGACCTCACTACGACCTGCGCCTCTGCCCTCTGTCCCAAACTTGAACGCGCCTCATTCAAAGCAACCCTTACTGCGCACAAAAAAGGCGGGCATTACTGCCCGCCTCTCTCAGTCACCAGCGCCAGATCACCCCCGCGCAGGTGCCGCCGCAAACGCCGCCGCAATCGCCTCGCGCAGCGGCTTGGCCTTGAACGCCACGTCATAAGGACACCCGCGCGCCACTTCGCCATCGCTGCGCGGTTCGAACCCTTGCAACCACGAGAACGTGTCCACCATGCCCCACGCCAACACATCGCGCAGCTGGGAATAGCTGAACATCATGTCGCAATAGGCCTTGGCCGTATCGGCCACCACGCGATCGCGCGATGGCACATCGGCGGGCAATTGCCGGTCGCGCACATCAAATTCGGTGATAACCAAGCCATAGCCCATCGCCACCACTTCATCGATAAAGCGCCGCCATTCGCGCTGCTGCGCCGCATTGGGCAATGGCGCAATCAGGTGGGATTGGATGCCCAGAGCATCCACCGGCGTGCCGCGCTTGCGGAACCCTTCCAGCAGCGCAAGCACGCCCTTGCGGTGCAGTTCGTTGCCCGGCTCCCAGCTCATGTAATCGTTATAGACCAGTTCCACGCCCGGCGCGGCACGGCGCGCGGTGTGGAACGCCAGATCCACCAGCGCTTCGGTCCCGCCAATGGCCTGCGAAAGCGCGGTTTGCGCCAGCTTGCCGTCTTCAGGCAGCACAGTTTCGTTCACGACATCATAAGATGAAATGCGCCCCTGATAGCGCGCGCACACGGTTTCCACATGGTTCGTCATCATCGCCGCTGCAGCGGTGGCCGGCTGCGCACCAAAATCATGCGTTTCCATCCAGCCCGGCATCCATTTGGGCCGGTGCCACAGCAAGGTATGGCCGCGCAGGCCCAGCCCCCTGTCTTTGGCAAAATCGGCAATGCCATCAAACGCGCCAAATTCAAAGCGCGTTGCCGATGGCCGGATCGCCTGCCATTTCATCTCATTCTCGGCCACGATCACGCCGCATTCCGCCGCCACCAGCGCGGCATTCTTAGGATTGCGCCAGGTTCCGCCGCCACCGCCGCCTGCGACGGCCGAGCCAAAGCGCATGCCCTTGGCCTTGGCTAAAGCATTGAGCGACGGTTGCGGCACGTCTTGCGCAAAGGCGCTGCCCGAGCCAACGGCCAGCGTTGCCGCAGCCGCACCCATCAATGTCAGGCTTTCACGGCGGGTCACGGTCATCGCTGGTCTCCGATTATCAGATAAGGTCAAGGTGCCACGCCGTTCAGGACATATATACCTGCAATTTCAACTGTATGCCGCGCGCCGCCAAAGTGCAGCGCCACCACGCCCTGCCCTTGCGCAATATCGATCTGCGCCTGTGTCTTCAGCTGGATCAGCTTCCACGTCGGGCCAATCGGCAAAGTGTTATCGGCAAACCCGTCATAGGGTTCGGCATTCTGCTGCAAACGTAACCCGATCCGCGCCACGCCATCGGCAGATTCGCTGGCCGTGGCCCGGGCCAGCACGCCCACGATCATGATATCGCCTTCGGCAATCGGCGCGTTGATCGGCACCAGCACGCCCACGTCATGCACTTGCGCCGTTTTCGCAGGGTTGGTCAGCGTCAGCGCCTTGCCGCCCGGAACGCCGCTGGCAGGCCCCGCCTTGCTGGTCAGGCCCGGGCCATAGACCGCCCATTTATCAAAAGACGTGGCATCGCTCACCAGTGTGCCCTTGCCCGCCAGCTGCGTTGGCAATGCGGCAGTCGCCACCGCAGCAGGCGCGCCCGCAATGCTGGCCGCGCCTTCCACCACGATGGTCTGGCCGATCTCGATGGTCTGCTTAGCCCCGGCCAGCTGGAAGCCGACCACCGCCTCACCCGCCGGAATATCGCGGTCGGCCAGCGCGGTCACTTCATAGAGCTTCCACTCCGCGCCGATTTTCAGCGTGGTGTCGGCAAATCCACCATAAGGCGCGATGTTCTGCTGCACGCGCACGCCGATCACGCCCTGCTCATCGGGCGTCTCGGCCTTTATCGTGCGGGCATAGAACGCCACGGTGATGCGCTGCCCGGCCTTGATCGCGGCGCTGATAGGGGCATTTGCCCCCACTTCATAGATTTGCGCCCCGCGCCGCGCGGTCTTGATCTGCAATGCGCCGCCTCCCGGCGCTTCTGGCGTCTTCACCGGCTTGCTGGTCGCCCCGGGGCCGAATACCGGCCAATCCAGGTTCCCCGGATCGTTGATC
>JBEQBV010000180.1:0-7883 GCA_041639635.1 Novosphingobium sp. | reverse complement strand
CCGGCGGTGGGTGGGACCACATTGAACTGGCCCTGCTTCTGCGTCTGGGCTCTGGCGGTTTTGGCGGTGGTCATGTTTTCCACCAGCATCACGCGCAAGGTATCGCCCACGGCATGGGCGCGGCGGCCTTCGACAAAGCCGATGTAGCCAGTGCTGGCGTTGAAGATTGATCCCGCCGTTGGCGCGGCGGGCTGGACCGGGACTGAGGGTGCGAGGACCGGTTCGAAGCCGAGTTTGGGCTTTGCGGCAGAGGCGGGATCGACCAGCCATGCCAGCGCAGCCGCGATGATCGCGCCGGTGATCAGCCCGCGCGGGGGGCCTGCGCGGCGGCGCGGTGCGTCCCGGCGGGTCAGCGTGAAGTGGCGTTCGAACGGGGTTTCCATCGGGTTTTCCATCATGATCATTCCGGTGCCATCACAGCGTCTGGTTGGCGTTCTGGAGCATTTCATCGACTGCCGAGATCATCTTGGAATTGATCTCGTAGGCGCGCTGCGTCTCGATCATGTCGACAAGTTCTTCGACCACGTTGACGTTGGAGGCTTCGAGAAAGCCCTGACGGATGCTTCCCCGGCCCAGTTCACCCGGAGCGCCGACCTGCGCTGCGCCTGATGCGGCGGTTTCCACCAGAAAGTTGTCGCCCCGCGATTGCAGGCCGCCGGGATTGGCAAAGCTGGCGATGGTGATCTGACCAAGGCCGGCAGGTTCGGCCTGGCCCGGGATGGTGGCCGAAACGGTGCCATCCTGCGAAATGCTGATGGCGCTGGCGCCTTCGGGGATAGTGATTGCAGGGTTCAGCGCATAGCCCTGCGCCGTAACCAGCAGGCCTTCGGCAGAACGCGAGAAATTGCCCGCGCGGGTATAAGCGAGCTGGCCGCCGGGCAGAGTGACTTGAAAATAGCCATCGCCATCAAGCGCCAGATCGAGCGCGTTGCCCGTGGTCTGCAACGAGCCTTGCGTTTCAATCCGCGTGGTGGCCTGCACTGCCACGCCGGTGCCCAGATTCAGCCCGGTGGCAAAAGCGGTTTCGTTGGAGGACTGCTGGCCTGCCACGCGCGCATCCTGATAGGCGAGGGTGGCGAAGTTGGCGCGGTCACGCTTGAAGCCGGTGGTGCCGACGTTGGCCAGATTGTTGGCGATCACGCGCATGCGCGTGTCTTGCGCTTCAAGGCCGGTGCGGGCGACGTGGAGGGCGGAACTGGGCATCGGGACTTACCTTTCAGATTCAGGAAATGCGCATCAGCGAGGCGCTGGATTCATCGATCTCGCGCGCCTGGCTGACGACTTTGGTGCGCATTTCGAACAGGCGCTGGGCCTCGACCATTTCCACCAGCACGCGCGTGGGATCGACGTTGGACTGTTCAAGGCTGCCGACGGCGAGCCGCGCGTCTTCGTCCTGCGGCAGAACGCCGCCTTCCTGCGCGCTCACGCGGAACAGACCGTCGAGGCCCTTGTCGATCTTCGTGCCGACGGTGGAGGCGATCTTGATGCGCCCGACCAGCTGGGGCGGCTGGTCGGGAGTCTCAGGGTTGGCGACGCTGACGCCGCCGTCGGGGGAAATCGTGACTTTTGAGCCCAATGGAACTGTGATCGGGCCGGTTTCGCCAATCACTGGGCGGCCATCGCCGTTCTGCAGCACGCCGCCTGCGCTGATCGCCAGATCGCCGCGTCGGGTATAGACCTCGGTGCCGTCTTCGGCCTGCACGCTCAGCATGGTATCGCCGGTCAGCGCCACGTCGAGCGGTTTGCCGGTGGCGATCAGCGTGCCCTGCTTCATCGATGCGCCGCGCACTTCGCCTTCGGTCATCGCGCGCGCTTCCAGGCTGGGGCCTTTGAGCGTCATCGGCGTGGCGTTCAGTAGTTCGGCGCGAAAGCCGATGGTCTGCGAATTGGCCATGTTGCTGGCGATCACGCGCTGATGCACGGTCGATTCAGCCATGCCGGAATAAGCGGTGAAGATCAGGCGGTCCATGCGTCAGGCTCCGTTGGGATGGCTCATTAGGTGCGCAGCTGGATCACGGTCTGGGTGATCTGGGTGGACGTATCGATGGCCTTGGCATTGGCCTGAAAATTGCGCTGCGCGGTGATCAGGCTGACCAGTTCTTCGGCGATATCGACGTTCGAGCGTTCAACCGCGCCCGAGAGGAGCGAGCCGTACTGCCCGGTTCCCGGCTGGCCATAGGAGGGGGCACCGGAAATACCCGTGGTGACCCAGTTGGATGAACCGATCTGCTTCAAACCCTGCGGCGCAATGAAGCTGGCGAGCATAACCTTGCCGACCGACAGATTTGATCCATCGGCATATGTTGCGATGACGGAGCCATCATCGCCCACGGTAATCCCGGCAAACTCAATAGGATCACCTGCGGCATTGACGCCGTTGCTGGCGGGAATCTGCGCATCGGTGGGCGTGGTCCCGGTGATGACGCCGGCCGCGTCGGTGGGGAATACCTGCAGGCGGTTGTTAGATCCATCGGTAATAAAGCCATCGCCATCGACGGTCATACCCCCATTGCGGGTATAGAGGAGCTGGCTGGTGATCACGTTGCGGGTGGTAAAGAAACCGTCACCGCCAATCGCCATGTCGAGCGCCGATCCGGTTTGCTCCACCGGGCCGAGCGAAAAGTTTTGGGCGATGCTCTCCACCGTCGCGCCTACGCCAACAATCAGCCGCGGGTTGGTAAAGGCGCTGCCGACGACGATGTCGGCAAATTCGGTGCGGCTTTTCTTGAAGCCGTTGGTTTCGGCGTTGGCGATGTTGTGGCTGATCACGCTAAGATCGGTTTGGGCGTTCTTGAGGCCATTCAGCGAAGTGTAGAAGGACATGCGAGTCTCCTGCGGGGGGTATCAGGCGGTGGTTGCGGATTGCTGGGCGAGCAGTTGCGCGACCGAGCTGTTCAGCGTGTCGAGCTTGGTCGCGATGGCGCTGAGCGTTTCGGATTGTTCGGGCGCGTCGCTCAGCGAATCCTTGATGTCGTTGAGGTTCGACAGCGAGGAAAACTGCGCGAGCTGGGCCAGCATCTGGGTGTTGTCGACCGGTTCGGTGGGGTCCTGATTTTGCAGCTGCGTGGTGAGCAGCTTGACGAAATCCTCGGCCCCCATCGCGCCCCAGCCCTGGCCCGCCTTGGACGAGGTTTGCGCGCCGTTGACGCCGGTGGTGGCGGTGACAGAAGCAATCGACATTATTTCATCCTCATCGTTTCAAGCATCAGCTGCTTGGCGGTCTGCATGGCTTCCACCACGTTCTGGTACTGGCGCGAGCTTTCGAGCATTTCGACCATCTCGGCGTTTTCATCGACCGGAGCGGCCCAGACATCGCCGTTTTCGTCGGCCAGCGGATGGCCGGGATCGTGCTGGCGGATCGGCGTGGCATCGGACCGGATCACGCCGTTCACCTGCACGGTGGACAGGCCATTGGCCTGATCGAGCTGTTGGCCGAACACCGTGCGCAAGGGGCGATAGGCTTCGGCCTCGGTAGCTGTCACGGTTCCGGCATTGGCCAGGTTCGATGCTGCAGCGTTCATCCGCACGAGCTGGGCCGACATCGCGCGGCCGGTGACCTGAAACAGGGTGAGGGGGCTGTTGGCGGGCATGGCTTATTCGCCCTTGATCGCGCGGGTGATCGTCTCGACCCGGCCCTTGAGGAAGCTGAGCGTGGCCGAATAGCCCACCGCGTTTTCGGCAAAGGCGGTCTGTTCGGTGGCCATTTCCACGGTGTTGCCATCAAGGCTGGGCATCACCGGCACGCGATAGCGCGTGGCACCATCCACCGCCTTGTCGGCGCTGGCGCCTGCGGTGCGGGCCTTCAGCGCGGCGCCAAAATCAATGTCCTTGGCCTTGTATCCGGGCGTGGCGGCGTTCGCGATATTGGACGTGAGCAGGCCCATGCGCTGCGAACGCAGTTCCAGCGCGGTGCCGTGAATGCCGAACAGGGTCTCGCTCATACGGTGTGCCTTCATTGGCTGACGGATTGCTGTCGGTGTTGCAGCAAAGGCCGTGCCAAATGCCCGATTGCCGTGGTTTTCTGCCAAAGCGGGGCATCAGGCGGCAAAATCCTGCCGGATGGCGGCAAATTGCAGGCGGCAGACTGAAACTTTGCCGCACGCTGCCGTTCTGCGGGACTGAGGAGCTTTTCGGCGCATGGCATTTGATCCCCTGATCGACGGGCTTTCCGCCACTATTGTGCTGGGCGGAACCGCGCTGGCCACGGTACTGCGATCAGGGCCAAAGGAGCTGGCGCAGACGGCGCGGGCGCTGGGCGGATTGTTCCAGAAGCGGTTTTCGGCTGAACAGGCCAAGGCTGATCTTGCAGGACAAGTGAATGCCATCCGCAACGATGGCGTGCTGCGGGCCAATCCCCGCGCCATTGGCGATCCTGAATTTGACGAAGCCACCGATGCCATGATCCGCGCCCGATCGGTCGATCCACTGGTGGAGCGCCATCACGCGCATCGCCGCAATCGCATGGCGCAGGCCAATGTGGCCGTGCGCACGCTGGCGCAGGCCGCAGAGCTGGGGCCGGTGTTCGGCATGGTCGGCACGCTGGTTTCGCTCAGCCGCCTGCCTGCAGCGGGGCTTGATCCGGCCGCTCTCAATGGTGCGATTTCGATGGCAGTGGTGACGACGCTATATGGCTTGCTGCTGGCCAATCTGCTGCTGGCACCGCTGGCCCGCGCGATTGAACGGCAGGCGCAGGCCGAAGAGCAGGCGCGGCAGGACGTGATCGACTGGCTGACCGTGCTGCTGCAGCCGGCAATGCCGCATCTGCCTGTGCATCGTGATCATGGCGTACGAAGTGCGCGCGCCCCGGCGGCCAACCGTGAAAGGCAGTCCGCATGATCATCCGGGCGGGCACAGGCTGGCAATATGCGCTGGCCGACCTGTCGCTGATCCTGTTTCTGGCAACGGCCTCGGCGCTGTCGCTGGCCGGCAAGCGCGACCAGCCGCCAATGCAATCCGCGCCATCCGCGCCGCCTGCTGTTGCAGCCGCGCTGGAAAGCGATCCAGTGGCGGTGTGGAGCGCGGGGGCGAATGCGCCCCCTCTCGAAACCTGGTTGGCGCAAACAGGGCAGGACCCCCGTTTGGAAGTGCGGATCGTGGTCCGCTACGCTGATGGTCAGCGTGAGGCGGCGATGGCGCAGGCGCTGCAACTGGCGCAGACCGGCGGCGCGAGGGCGCAGCAGGCGCGCATTCTGGTGGAGCCGGGTGACCGCGCCGGGGCCAGCGTATCGCTTACCTACGCATCCGAACGGGCCGCGGTCGGGCCGCAGTCCTGAGCCATTGGCACGATGATTGCTGAGCCGGTGCCTGAAACCAACTTTCGGACACGGACCCATGCGCAAGATCGCCCTCACGTTATCGCTGTCTCTGCTATGCTCGATACCCGCCATGGCGCAGCCGCCGGGCTATCATGATCTGACGACGGTAGACGCTGCCGTGGCCGCCTTTACCGGCGCGGGTGCAGGGCAGCCCGGTGGGGCGGTGATGCCGGTGGACCGGCGCTTGCGCTTGGCCCCATGCTATTCGCCGTTGGTGGCATCGTGGTATGGCAATGGCCAGGACAATGTGATGGTGCGATGCCCCGATCCGGGTGGCTGGCGGCTGTTCGTGGCCACATCCGGCAACACCCGGCAAGACTCTGCCGCGCTGCCCGCCGTTGCACGAGGAGAAGCGGTGACGATTGCGGTGGCTGGCGATGGCTTTGCCGTTTCGCAACCGGGCGAAGCGATGGAAGCAGGCCCGGTGGGCGGCTGGATCCGCGTGCGCACCAGCGCCAAGGCCGTGCCGATCCGCGCCCGCATCGAGCGCCCCGGATTGGTGATCGTCCCGGTGGAGTGACAAATCTTGCCGGGACAAATTTAACAAACCGGCAAAATTTTTCCGCATCTGCCCTTAAAAGACCTTCAACGCATCCGTTCTGCCTCTCATGAAACGCGAGGAGCGGAACCATGTCACCAATTGAAATCGGTGCTGCGCGCCCGGTTGGGCCGGTGCAGGTCAATAGCGCGCGCACCGCAAAGACCGCGACTGGTGCACCGGTTGCTACGGCAGACGGCCCTGTGGCGGGTGCCGGAGTTGCGGCTCAGGTCGAACGGTCGAGCGTGCTTGACGCCGGACAGGAAGCCCCTGTCGATTTCGAGCGGGTCAAGGTCATCCGTCAGGCCATCGAGAAGGGCAATTACCCAGTGATCCCGACCAAGATCGCAGATGCCATGATCGCTGCCCAGATGCTGCTGAGGACGCACCAGTAATGACGATAACGACCATCGCAGCGACACATGCCGCAACGTCCGGTTCAGCGGGCCAAGCTCCGGCTGTGGGCCTGACCGACCTTCGTGACACGCTGCGGCAGATGCTTGCCGTGCTGCAGCAGGAACGGCATGCGCTTGCCGGGATGGACCTCGACCTGATCATGGGCTGCGCTTCGAACAAGGCCAGCCTGTGCGGCACGCTGGCCGATGTCGATATGGCGCTGGTGGACGAGGAATGCCGGGGCCTGCTGGATGCGGCACGCCGCCTGAACGAAGCCAACCGCAAGGTGCGCAATCTGATTGCAGCCAATGTCTCGGCCCGGCTGGATGCGCTGACTGGAAATGCGCAGCTTTACCGGGCCAATAGCGCACAGATTTACCGGTTGCGCTCGGCCTGATCTCGATTTGGCACGGGCCTTGCTGAAGCCCTTCCGCAACGCCGCAAAGCAGCGGCTGGAAGGGCAGACTTGTGAGTTCACCGCAGATTTCCGCACACCCGTTTGCCCCGGCCGCCACCAGCGGTGCCGGGGCGAATGTGCGTGGCGCAATCGCCGGGGCCGCACAGGCCACCGGCACCGACTTTGCCTATCTGATGGCGCAGGCCAAGCTGGAATCGAGCCTTGATCCATCGGCCAGGGCGCGCACATCGAGCGCCAGCGGGCTGTACCAGTTCACCACGCAAACCTGGCTGCGCACGCTGGACAAGCACGGCGCGCAGCATGGGCTGGGCTGGGCGGCTGACCTGATCGAAGGCGGCAAGGTGCGTGATCCGGCCGCCCGCGCGCAATTGCTGGCGCTGCGGTTCGATCCGCAAATCGCAGCCGTGATGGCGGGCGAGCTGGCGGGCGACAACAGCGAATACCTGAGCGGCGTGCTGGGCCGCGCGCCCGATCATGCAGAGCTTTATCTGGCGCATTTCTTCGGCGCCGAAGGGGCAGGCAGGTTCCTGTCGGCGCTGGCGAGCGATCCTTCGCAAAGTGCCGCCAGTGTTCTGCCAGCGGCGGCAGGGGCCAATCGCTCGACCTTCTATGACGCCGATGGCGCGCGGTCTGTGGGCGAAGTCATGGGCCTGATCCGTGCGCGCATGGCACGGGCCAGCGATGGCGCAGAGGGCGACGAAGCCTTGCAGTGGGCCGCCAGCATGGGCGTGACTCCCGCTTCTGCCACAGCGCAACCGCAATTTACCGGCGGGCCGATTGCGCGCGAGTTTCAAGGCGCGGCAATGGCCAGCGGCAATCCCCTGCCATCCGGTATGCCATCGGGCGGCAATTCGATGGCCGACACCTTGCGCCAGACATTCGCGCTCAACGAGGGCGGCTCTGCGCCTGCCCACGTCAAACAGGCCTATGGCCGCCTTTCGGCGCTGGGGCTTTAAGCGATGCTCAAGCGCTTGGGTTCTCCTGCAGCATTTGCCTTGCCCGGCGGCATTCTTACGCTGATCGTGCTGATGGTCGTGCCGATCCCGGCGGTGCTGCTGGACGTGTTCTTCGTGCTGAATATCGCGCTGTCGGTGGCGATCCTGATGGCGGCGATGAATGCGGAAAAGCCGCTCGATTTCTCGTCATTCCCCTCGGTCCTGCTCTTTGCCACGCTATTGCGGTTGGCGCTTAACGTGGCGTCCACGCGCATCGTGCT
>JBEQBV010000179.1:0-8056 GCA_041639635.1 Novosphingobium sp. | reverse complement strand
CGCTTGCGACGGCCACGGCGGCGACGCTTGCGCGGTCCGCGGTCGTTGCCATCGTCGTTCTCGTCGCTGTGAACGGCTTCGTTGCCTTCAGCTTCGCCAGCCTCGGCCTGATCGTCCGATGCGGTGAAATCTTCAGCCTCACCTTCTGCGCCTTCGCTGTCGGTCGTCTGGCCTTCGCCATTCTCGTCGCGACGGTCACGGCTGCGTCCACGCCGACGCTTGCGCCGCTTGCGACGGCCGTCTCCGCCACGCTCTTCGGTACCGCGCTCTTCGGAGCCACGCTCTTCGGCAGTGCGATCGTCGTCCTGCTCGTCGTCGGCTTCGCTGCCGCCACGATCACCGCCCGTATCGGCACCGCGATTGCGATTGCGGTTGCGGTCCCGGTTGCCACGGCGCGGACGTTCTTCGACTTCTTCTTCCTCGTCGAAGTCATCCTCGACGATGTCGTCCTCTTCCGGCTCGATGATCGGTTCGAAACGCGGGACGAACTCAGGCTTGGGCCCGCGTGATGCCACACGCATCTTCGCCCCTTCGTTCTCGCCTTCGGGGATCACTTCCACCGAAACGCCGTAGCGCTCTTCGATCTCGGCCAGATCGGCGCGCTTGGCGTTCAGCACATAGATCGCCGCTTCCTGCGAAGCATAGAGCGAAACCACGTTGCCCTTGCCCTTGGCCGCTTCGTCCTCAATCATGCGCAGCGCAGAAAGCCCGGCGGATGATGCCGTGCGCACCAGTCCCGATCCATCGCAATGCGGGCAAGCGCGCGTCGTCGCTTCAAGCACACCGGTGCGCAGACGCTGGCGGCTCATCTCCATGAGGCCAAAGCCCGAAATGCGGCCCACCTGGATGCGCGCCCGGTCGTCCTTCAGCGCGTCCTTCATCGCCTTTTCGACCTTGCGGACGTTCGATCCGTATTCCATGTCGATGAAGTCGATGACGACAAGGCCGGCCATGTCGCGCAGGCGCAATTGGCGGGCAATTTCGCGCGCGGCTTCAAGGTTGGTGGCAACCGCGGTCTGTTCGATGCCGTGTTCCTTGGTGGAACGGCCAGAGTTGATGTCGATCGAAACCAGCGCTTCGGTCGGGTTGATCACCAGATAGCCGCCGCTCTTCAGCTGCACGACCGGATCGTACATCGCGGTCAGCTGGTCTTCTGCGCCATAGCGCTGGAACAGCGGCACCGGATCGGCATATTGCTTTACCCGCTTGGCGTGGCTGGGCATCAGCAGCTTCATGAAGTCCTTGGCGGCGCGGTAACCCTGCTCGCCCTCGACGACGACTTCTTCGATCTCGCGGTTATAGATGTCGCGGATTGCGCGCTTGATCAGGTCACTGTCCGAATGGATCAGTGCTGGCGCCACCGATTTCATCGTGCGTTCGCGGATCTCGTCCCACAGGCGGGCAAGATAATCGAAGTCGCGCTTGATTTCAGGCTTGGTGCGCTGCAGCCCTGCGGTGCGCACGATGCACGACATCGAACGCGGCAGGTCCATCTCGGTCACGATGGATTTCAGACGCTTGCGGTCAGCAGACGAGCTGATCTTGCGGCTGATGCCGCCGCCATGGCTCGAATTGGGCATCAGCACGCAATAGCGGCCAGCAAGGCTGAGATACGTGGTCAGCGCCGCGCCCTTGTTCCCGCGCTCTTCCTTCACGACCTGCACCAGCAGCACTTGCCGACGCTGGATCACGTCCTGAATCTTGTAGCGGCGGCGCAGTGCCATGCGCTTGGCGCGCAGTTCGTCGGCTTCCTTGCCCTGGGCACGGCCACCCTGACGGCGGCGGCCCTGATTGCGGCCACGGCGGCGCCCGTCACCGTCGCCTTCGCCATCTTCCGAACCTTCGGCAGCTTCGGCTTCGTCACCCTCATGGTCGAAGCCGTTTTCAACCACGCCGCCTTCAATCGTGGCGACCTGATCTTTTTCCGAAGTATCAACCTCGGTTACGCCCTGATCGGAATCATAACCATCGGCTTCATAACCGTCGCCATCGCCGTAATCGTCATCATCGCCGTCTTCGGCAGCGCGCAGGGCGGCTTCCTCTTCGGCGTGGGCAGCTTCTTCGGCAAGCAGCGCTTCGCGGTCTTCCTTGGGGATCTGATAGTAATCCGGGTGGATTTCGCTGAACGCCAGAAAACCGTGGCGATTGCCGCCAAAATCGACAAACGCCGCCTGCAGCGAAGGTTCTACACGGGTTACCTTGGCGAGGTAGATATTGCCTTTGATCTGCTTGTGATCGGCTGATTCAAAGTCGAATTCTTCAATCCGATTGCCCTTCAGCACCGCCACCCGGGTTTCTTCCTGGTGGCGCGCATCGATAAGCATGCGCGTGGTCATTACAAATTCTCCAGCCGCGCCGCCGCCGGGTTGCCCCTGCGTTGCTTGCGCGGAATATTTGGGATGGACGAACGTCTTGGGCACGGATCGCTCCGGCGCGCTGATCGTTCGCAAATGCGGGTTTGCCGGATCGGAGCGCTGCGGCGCGCAGCATATATGCTGCCTTGCCCTGTCGCTCGCCGCCCGGCGGCGGTTGGTTTGTGTCTGCCGTGACGATAACTCGCGGCGAAATGCGCGTGCCGTTGTTCGTGCAAGCCGCAACCGCCCCGGTGGAGCAGTCTGGCAGGAACGAAACACGGCTCATCATCACGGCATCAACCTTGTGGCGTAAAAAAGCTGCGCCTGCGCTTCACACTCGTGCGCCTAAAGGCGTGCGGGCTTGTGCTCTTCCACGTTGGCGGAACTTGTGCCAGCAGCGAACTTTCCCTCGCCCACCACGGCGCAAAAGTGCGCTTTCTTGCGGTTTCGGCGTGAATTGCGCCGGTGCTGACTTGCTCCGGTATGCAGGTGCTAGCACCCCATTTGCAAAGCGGCAATTAAAAGAATGTCACCAAGCATTCGTTAACGCTGCAGTTAATTGTTAACCAAACGGGCCATTTCCTGCTGGACCGGGCGGGCAGGGGCAGGGCATAGGCATTCGCGGATGGATGACAGGGGTCTCATTGCTGCGGTGTTTGCTGCGCCCGTGATTGCGGCTGCGGCAATGTGGGCCGCCTTTTCCACCGGTATTGCAAAAGTCGAACCGCGTTACGTGGTCAGGCTCAATCTGCCCGACAGCAGCGGCAAGATTGGATTGCCAAGGATTGAAGGACCGGCCGATACCTCACGTCCGCTGGTCGTGATCGATGCCGGACACGGAGGGCACGATCCCGGCGCCAGCGGCACGCAGGGAGAACGCGAAAAGGACCTTACGCTGTCTCTGGCCAAAGCGCTGCGCGATCAGTTGCTGGCCAATGGCCGGGTTCGCGTGGCCATGACCCGCGATACGGATACGTTTCTTGTGCTCGAAGAACGCTCGGACATCGCTCGCAGGCTGGGGGCTGATTTGTTTATATCTGTCCATGCCGATGCCGCGCAAAGCCCTGCGGCCCGCGGCGCTACGGTCTACACCCTGTCCGACAAGGCCTCCGATGCCGTGGCCGAGGCCATGGCCCAGCGTGAAAACCGCGCCAATGCGATCAACGGTGTCTCGCTTGGTGACAAGGGTGCCGTCGTCTCATCAATTCTGGTCGATCTCTCACGGCGCGAAATGCGCGGGGCATCGATACGCTTTGGTGAACTGGTCGTGCGGGAGTCTGCCGGGCTTATGCGCTTTCACTCCACACCGCAGCGCGAAGCCGCGTTTATCGTTCTGAAATCGCTCGATCTACCATCTGCGCTGATCGAAGCGGGCTACATCAGCAATGTCGATGATGCGCGCGCCATGCGCGATCCCGCTTGGCGCAAGGGCTTTGCGCGGGCAGTGGCGCAAGCGGCTGAAATTTTCCTAGCTGAAAAGCGCGCGTCTCCTGCAATCGCTGAACCTGCGGCCGAGAAGCCCTTGGCGGAAGGGTCGGATCAGCCGTGATCAGAAATGGCGATAGAGCCAATTTCCCGGATTTTGCGCAACGGGTACTGGCTTGCCCGCGCAGGGCCGTGCTAGAGGCGCTTTCGTAATGGCCGAAGATACGTCACAGCAGTCACGGTTCAAACTCCTGCGTGAGGAAGGCTTTGCGCGTTTGCGGTCTGCCCCTGCGTGGTATCGGTCCAAATGGCGGGCCAGCCGGCTGTTCCGTCTCGCGAACTATCTGCTGGCGGCCATTCTGGTGGGTTGGTTCGTGCTGTGGGTGGCGGTGATCCGCACGCTTCCCTCGGCAGACCGCCTGCTCACCTATCAGCCGCCGTTGCCCACGATGGTCCGGGGCAATGATGGTGAAATCGTATCAAGTTATGCGCGCGAACGGCGCGTGCAATTGCGGTTTGTCGATTTTCCCGAACCGATGATCAACGCCTTCCTGGCGGCAGAGGACAAGACCTTCTGGACCCATGGCGGGATCGATTTCTTCGGCTTAGCCGGGGCCGTGGCGGACTATGCGGTCAAATTCGGATCGGGAGAGCGCGCGCGCGGCGGTTCCACCATCACGCAGCAGGTCGCCAAGAACATCCTGATCGGCGATGAATACTCGATCTCGCGCAAGCTCAAGGAAATGATCCTCGCGCGGCGCATCGAAGGCGTGCTTGAAAAGCAGCAGATCCTCGAACTCTACTTGAACGAAATTCCCCTTGGTCGCCAAAGCTTTGGCGTACAGGCCGCTTCGCGTGCTTATTTTGACAAGGACGTGGGCGATCTGCAACTCCACGAAGCCGCGTTTCTGGCGATCCTGCCCAAAGCGCCCGAACGCTATGGCCGCGCCAAGTACGAACAGATGGCCCTCGACCGGCGCAACTATGTGCTCGATCAGATGGTCAAGAACGGTTGGGCCACGCCTCAGCAGGCGGCCAGCGCAGCCGCCATGCCGCTTGGCTTGAAGCCGCGCCGTGCTGAAAACTACACGGCCGATGCCGGATACTTTCTGGAAGAAGTGCGCCGCCAGCTGATCGAGAAGTTCGGTGAAAAAGCCGAGAACGGCCCGAACAGCGTCTACGCTGGCGGACTGTGGGTGCGCACCTCGCTCGATACGCAGTTGCAGACGGCGGCACAGAATTCGCTGCGGTCGGCGCTGCTGCGCTATGCGGGCGGGCGGGGCTGGCACGGTCCGATTACGCGCATAGACGTCGAAGATGATCGCTGGCAGACCGAACTGATCACCAGCAACATTTCCATCAAATACCAGAACTGGCGGGTCGGCGTCCTGCTATCGCGTTCCGGCTCTTCCGGGACTGTTGGCTTTTCGGATGGCAAGAGGGCAAGCGTCGTCGGTTTGCCTGATGGCATCCGTCCGGGCGACATCACTGCTCTCGCGCCAGTTAACGCTGAAACCTATGCGGTGCGCAGCGTCCCGGAAGTTTCGGGCGGCATGGTCGTCCAGAACCCGCAAAGTGGGCGCGTTCTGGCCATGCAGGGCGGCTTCGACGCGCGCCTCGGCTCGTTCAACCGTGCCACGCAAGCCAATCGCCAACCCGGCTCCACGATCAAGCCTTTCGTCTATGCCACCGCGCTCGACAACGGCATGACGCCGGCCTCGATGGTCGTCGATGGCACCTTCTGCGTCTATCAGGGCGCGGCGCTGGGCGAAAAGTGCTTCCGCAACTTCGGCAACGAAGGCGGATCAGGAAGCCACACCATGCGCTGGGGCCTCGAACAATCGCGCAATCTGATGACGGTGCGCGTCGCCAACGATGTTGGCATGGACAAAGTCGTCCGTACCATCGGCGCGGTCGGCATTGGCCGGTACGAACCCTACCTCTCGATGGCACTGGGCGCGGGCGACACCACAGTAATGCGAATGGTTAACGCCTATTCCGCCCTCGCCAACCAGGGCCGCCAGCACGCGCCGACACTGATCGATTACGTTCAGGACCGTAACGGCAAGGTGATCCTGCGCGCCGACAACCGCCGCTGCGATGGCTGCTCGATGCCGCAGTGGGACGGCAAGCCGATGCCGCGCTTTGCCCCTGGCGGCAAACAGGTCATGGACCCGCGCACCGCCTATCAGGTCGTCCATATGCTTGAAGGCGTGGTGGTGCGCGGGACGGCGGTGACGCTGCGCGATCTCAACCTGCCGCTGTTCGGCAAGACCGGCACCACGTCTGGCCCCACCAACGTCTGGTTCGTCGGAGGATCGCCCGATATCATCGCGGGGGTCTATATCGGCTATGACCAGCCGCGCAGCCTTGGCGGCTATGCGCAAGGCGGGCGGATTGCGGCGCCGGTGTTCAAGCAGTTTGTTCTCGAAACACAAGCGCGGTGGAAGGATATTCCGTTCCGGGTGCCCGAGGGGGTGCGGATGGTGAAGATTGACCGGGTTTCGGGCAAGCGGGTGTTTGGGGGGACGCCGGATAATGATGTGGCCAAGGCTTCGGTGATCTGGGAGGCGTTCAAGCCGGATACGGAGCCCCGGCGGACCGCGCGGGCGGGGGAAATGACGGCAAAACAAGCGGTTATAGATGCAATCCGGCGCGCCCGGGGGGCGCAGGGCTTGCCCGCAGGCGGGGGTGACGAGGCGCCGGTGGAGCAGGATTTCCTGGAACAGCAGGGCGGCATTTATTGAACTGTGACCGATCTGTGCGCCTGCCCACAAAGGCATTGGCGCGCAGGTGCTGCGTCTGATAACTCAACAAGCCTATGAACAAGCCCATGATCGCCGCTGCCGCTGCAGCCTTCGCCCTGTTCTGCGCTCCAGCTTCGGCTGAACTTGCCAGCGGAGCCACGGCGCCAGTGTTTGAGGCCAAGGGCGCGCTGGCGGGCAAGCCGTTTTCGTTCTCGCTGGCCAGTGCGCTGAAGAAGGGGCCGGTCGTGCTCTACTTCTACCCCAAGGCCTTCACCAGCGGCTGCACGCTGGAGGCACACGCCTTTGCCGAGGCGAGCGACCAGTTCAAGGCCGCAGGTGCCACCGTAGTGGGCATGTCGAACGATGACATCGCCACGCTGCAGAAGTTTTCGACCGAAGCCTGCCGTGACAAGTTCGCCGTGGCCGCCGCAACGCCGCAAGTGATCAAGGCCTATGACGTGGCGCTGAAGGCCGCAGGCATCTCCACGGGGCTGACCAAGCGCACCAGCTATGTGATCGGCCAGAATGGCAAGATCGTGATGGTCCATTCCAACATGGATTACCGCGATCATGTGAAGCTGACGCTGGCCGCTGTGCGCAAGCTGAAGGGCTGACCGGAACCGCAATTCACGCTTGGGCTTTACATGCCTGTCTGCTTCGCTAAGCGGCGCAGTTCGTTTTGCGTTTGACCGGAGTGTTTTCCATGCGTGCCGAAGGGCAGGCCCATATTGACCGCATCAATGCCGCACTGGCACTGGTGCGCAAGTTCCTCGACTGGGACCGCGCCGTGCGCCGTCTGGACGAGTTGAACGCCCGCGTCGAAGATCCGAAGCTGTGGGACGATCCCAAGAAGGCCGAGGAAGTGATGCGCGAGCGGCGCAGGCTTGAGGCGTCAATCGGCACCGTGAACCAGATCGGGCAGGAAATGGCCGACGCGATCGAGTTCATCGAACTGGGCGAGATGGAAGACGACGAGGCCACCGTGAGCGAGGGCCTTGCCACGCTGGCCGCGCTGGCCGAGCGGGCCGACAATGACAAAGTGCAGGCGCTGCTGGCGGGCGAAGCGGATGCCAACAACGCCTTCCTTGAAGTCCACGCCGGTGCCGGCGGCACCGAAAGCCAGGATTGGGCCGAAATGCTGCAGCGGATGTATACGCGCTGGGCCGAACGCCATGGCTACAAAGTGGAACTGGTGGATTACCATGCCGGTGAAGCTGCCGGGATCAAGAGCGCGACGCTGCTGATCAAGGGCGAGAACGCCTATGGCTATGCCAAAACCGAAAGTGGCGTGCACCGTCTGGTGCGGATCAGCCCTTATGACAGCTCGGCCCGGCGGCACACCTCGTTCAGTTCGGTCTGGGTCTACCCTGAAATCGATGACAACATCGAGGTGGAGATCAATCCGGCCGACCTGAAGATTGATACCTATCGCGCATCGGGCGCGGGCGGGCAGCACGTGAACACCACCGATTCGGCGGTGCGCATCACCCACGTGCCAACCGGGATCATCGTGGCCAGCCAGAATGACCG
>JBEQBV010000178.1:0-8073 GCA_041639635.1 Novosphingobium sp. | reverse complement strand
TGGCCGTGGCGCTGGCCGTTCCGCCCAAACGCTCAACCTCGGCGCTCGGCGTGTTCCTTTCAATCGTGATGGTGGTCGCCTATCACAAAGTGAACCAGTACGGGCAGGATGTGGCCAGCCTTGGCCGAATAGATCCTGTCCTGGCGCTGTGGGGGCCGTTCGTTCTGTTTGCCGCGCTGATCCTGTGGATGTACTGGCGCATTGCCTATGTTCCCGGAGGCCAACCGATTGGCGCGCTGGAAACGGTGTTCGGCAAGATCGCGCGCAGCCTGCGCAAGCTGTTTGCCACCAAACGCCTGCCCGGCGAAGCGCCCGTTGCATCACAGGACTCCGCGCATGCAGCTTGAATTCTTCCCTTCACGCACCTTGGCCATCTACATCGGCAAGATGTTTGCGCTGCGCATCGTGGCTGTGCTGCTGATGCTGGTGCTGGTGTTGCAGATGCTCGACCTGCTGAGCGAAAGCGGCAAGGTGCTGGCCGCGCCGGGCAACGGACAGGGCCAGTTGCTGACTTATGTATCCCTGCGCATGCCGCAACTGGTTAGCCGGTTCCTGCCCTATTCGGTGCTGCTGGCCACAATCATCACGCTGATGACCTTGAACCAGAATAGCGAGGTCATCGCGATGAAAGCCGCCGGGCTTTCAGCCCATCAAGTGCTGGCCCCGCTGTTCCTTGTTGCGGCGCTGACATCGGCGGTCACTTTTGCGTTTAACGAGCGCGTGGTGACGCGCGCCACATCGACGCTCAAGGCCTGGCAGAACGTGCAGTATGGCCCGATCCCGCTGGAATCAGGGACCAAGACCAACGTCTGGCTACAGGATGGGCCAAATATCCTGTTCGCGCGCACCGTGGCTGGAGAAGGCAAGGCAATGCACATGGACGGGGTCAGCTGGTATCGCCGTGACCCGACCGGAATGGTCACCGAAATCGTGACCGCAGCTTCGGCCACTTATGCCAACCCCGGTTGGAAGTTCCGCGCGCCAGTGCTGTTTGATGTGCAAAGCGCGCGCAAGGCGCCGCTTGGACGTGATGAAGTCTATGCCAAATCGGTAGAGCCGGTGCAGGTAACCATCAGCCGGGTCGATGCCGATGCCGAATCACTGAGCCAGCTCAATTCTTCGCTGGCGGCAATCCGCGAAGCCGGATTCCGCACGACGGAGCTTGAAGGCAAATGGTGGCACAAGCTGTCAGGTCCGCTGTCGGCGCTGCTGATGCCCTTGCTGGGTGCCGTCGCCGCGTTCGGCCTTGCGCGGTCCGGGCATCTGTTCGTGCGCGCCGTTACCGGCATGGCGCTGGGCGTTGCCTACTTCGTGTTTGACAACGCGGCGCTGGCCATGGGCAACTTCGGAGCCTATCCGCCATTTCTGGCAGCGTGGGCACCGTTCGTGCTGTTCTTTCTGATTGGCGAGACCGTGCTGATCCGCACTGAAGAATGAATTAGTGCGCGCTCATGGTAGAGCGCACTAGCCTGCCCAGCAGTGGCATGAGGCCAACGTAATTTGCCTTTTCATAAGTCGAGCCAAGACCCAGATGCGCGCGCAGACGGCGGTGCGCCTCATCCAGCGAATGGTAGGGCATAGATGGCAGCAGGTGGTGCAGCGCGTGATAGCGCAGGCCTACCGGAGCCCACAGCGGTGCCAACAGAGCGGGCGGCGGCACGTTGACTGAATCGAGGTACTGCCCGGTCACCGTCATTGCTTCGCCCTCATTCTCCCACAAATGCGCCACCAGCGTGCGGATCTGGTTGAGCAGCGCGGTGAGCGAAATCACGGCAAGACCGATCAGCAAGGGGCGCCACGAATGGGTCGCGCTCCACCACACGACGAACAGAGCCCAGACCGATGCGCATAGTTCCTGCCAGAAAACCATCCGCGCAAAATCGCCTTCGGGCGGACGGCGGCGGAAATCGGGATTGATCGAAAGCGACGATGCGCGCTCCCACACCAGCTTGCGCAGAGGTGGGATCACCACGCCCAGTGGCACCAGCACGGCCGAACGGATCAACAGGCCAATGGGCAAAAGCAGCGCCGAAAGCGCAAAGACCGGCAGGCTCCATGGTTTCATCAGCGCCAGCGGGAGGTATTCGGGATCTTCTGCAGTGCCATAGCGGGTGCGCGCGTGATGCAGCGTATGCACGCCTTCGTACATCAAGGACGGGATCATCATCGGAATGCCGACAAGCAGGTTCCAGCCAAAGCGGAAGCCGGGCAGCGCCGTCTTGTGAATATGCGTCAATTCATGGATGAACAGCAGTGCGCGATAGAGCGCAATGGCCGAAACGATGCCGCAAAGCGCTGCCAGAAACGGATTGTCGAGCAGGATCGCCCCCGCCATCGCGGCATAGCCCAACCCTGCCGAAACCAGCATGTCGGGCCAGTAGATTTCTGGCCGGGCAGTGGCGATGTCGCGCGTCAAGTCCACCGCGGCGCGGAGCATCTCCTTGTCATCAGGCGTGCCGGCAAGGCCACGTGGAAGCTGGGCCGCAGGCACTGTCGGCGCTGCGGAGGGTGCAGCTGCTGGTTCAAGGGTGTTGGTCGCAATCATGCCACAAATTCCAGTATGACCCATATTTGCCGGTTGAAACCGGCTTTTTGCACCAGACGGCGCCCCCACCTGGCACCACTGGCTTGACAACCTGCCGATGCAGACCGCAGTCGGGCGACCGCAGTTTGACCGGCAAAACCCGCCTACCCGCAAACAAAGGCAAGAACGTGGCTCCCAGCGAAATAGTCATCACCCCCGTTTCGGGCAAGGCAGACAAGAAGGCATTCGTCGATATCGCCTATCGCCTGAATGCAACCGATCCGAACTGGGTGCCCCCGCTGCGGATGGAGGCGGAGGAGCTGATCACGCCGGGCAAGAACCCGTTCTTTGACCATGCTGATGTGCAATTGTTCCTTGCCCGCCGGGGCGGCAACGTTGTCGGGCGCATTTCTGCGCATATCGATCATCTGGCCATTGCCATGGATGCATCGCAAGGCATGGGGCCGGGGACCGGCAACTGGGGCCTGCTGGAGGCCGAGGACGAAGCTGTAGCGCAGGTTCTGATCGCCAGAGCCGAGGACTGGCTGCGCACCAAAGGCATGACCCGCGTGCTGGCCCCGCTGTCGATGTCGATCTGGGAAGAGCCGGGCCAGTTGGTCAAGGGTTTCGATCATGCCCCCACGGTGATGATGGGCCATCAGCCAAAACGGTACGACGATTACATCAACGCCTTGGGGTATGAACCCGCCAAGACGCTGAATTGCTTTGAGCTGGATATCACGCAAAACTTCCCGCCGCTGATCCAGCGCGTGATCCAGTCCGGCGAAAAGAACGCCAAGATCCGCATCCGCAACGTCGACAAATCGAAGTTCGATCAGGAAGCCGCGCTGATCCTCGACATTCTGAACGATGCCTGGTCCACCAACTGGGGCTTCGTGCCCTTCAGCGATGCCGAAATTCAGTACGCCGGCAAGAAGTTCAAGCCGATCGTGCGCGAAGATCTGATCATGATCGCCGAATATGAAGGCGAGCCAGTGGCCTTCATGATGACGCTGCCTGATCTCAATGAAGTGATCAAGCCGATGAGCGGCAGCCTGTTCCCGTTCAACTGGGCCAAACTGCTGCTGTGGCTGCGCAAGCCCAAGGTGCGCACGATGCGCGTGCCATTGATGGGTGTGCGCAAACGGCTGCAGTCCTCGCGCATGGCAAGCCAGCTTGCTTTCATGATGATCGAATACATCCGCCGCAATTCGGTGGAGCGTTACGGAGCCACGCGCGGCGAACTTGGCTGGATCCTTGATGACAATCAGGGGATGAACGCCATCGCCGAGGCCATCAACAGCCACATCAACAAGTCTTACGTGATCTACCAGAAGGCGCTTTGACCCGCTGAGGTTGAGCCAGGCCCGTTTGGACCCGGGTTGGACCCCGGTTGGACAGCGCCGCCCGACCTTAGCGCATCGCGTAAAAAAGGTCCCCGACGTTGCCATCGGGGACCTTCCGGGATCGTGTCACCAGCCGCTTGGACGGGAGGGGGGTCTCGGCGGTGACAGAGATAAAACGAACGCTCCGGGGACCGGTTCCCACCATTTTCAAATTTTATTATCTTTTTAATTCAATATTTTACAAAATTCCTCAGTGCGTAGCCGCTCTTTTTGCATCAAATGTAGGGTCGCGGCGTTGATGGGCCATCATCAAGATTGGCAAAGCGGCGCGCCTCGCCAAGATTGGGGATGCGGATCGATGTCAGCGTCCAGTCGACAAGACCAAGGCGCCGTAAAGCCTGCAGACTGCGATTGGTGTGAACCAATGAAAGCCCGAGCATATCGGCAATCTGGCCCTGCGTGACCGTTAGTTGCAGGATACCTTCGGGAGCCAGCCCGGTATCGAGGCCGCGCTGCACCAGAAATACCGCCAACGCGACCATGCGTTCGCGCGCATTGCGCTGCCCAAGCGATACGATATGCTCTTCCAGCGCAGCTTCCTCATGGGCAGCAAGCCAGGTCAGATCGAAGGACAGCCGTGGCTGCTGAATCACCAGATCAAAGAACTGCGTACGGGAAAAGGCGCATAGCGTGACGCTGGTCAGCGCTTCGACCGAATGCCCCATTTCGCCATCCACTGCCGCTTGCAGTCCAATGAAATCGCCCGGAAACATGAAGTTGATGATCTGACGACGGCCATCTTCCAGCAACCGGGTACGCATCAGCACGCCGGACAGCACGGTGAACAGATAGGGCGGCCGCGTTCCCTGAACGAAGACCTGATCCCCGCGTTCATAGCGCACCTCGCCCTTGCGGAAGGTACCGATCCAGTCCCGTATCTCAGGCTTGTGCTGATGCAGCCCGCGACAATCGGCCAGCGGGCATTCCCCGCACCGTTCACCGCCGTTGCGAATGAAATGTCCGGCATCTGCCTGACCAAGCCCAGTCGCGGATTCGTCGTCTCTCGCCATTGTAACTCCAGGTTCCCGAGCTGTTATCCACCGCCGGTTTGACGAGGCACGACAAACACGTCGCGCCAAGCACGGCTATGTCAAATGACAGGGTTTGTTCCCGGATTGTAGCCTATTGCCGCAGCTGTCCCGACTCCACTATATGCCAATTTCTGGGGAATTTTCTGCTAAAACAATCACCTGCAAAGCCGATGGTGCTGGTTGTGGAAGACGGGATTCTCGTCGCCATGGCTATCGAAGATGCGCTTATCGATCGCGGGGTAGACGTCGCTGTCGCCACCACGCTCGCCAATGCGCGCGCGCTTGTGGAACAGCGCAGGCCCGATGCGGTCCTACTCGACCTGCAATTGCCCGATGGGCAGACGTTTGATCTGGCCAGCACCTTGTACGAGCAAGGCTGCGTGGTGGCTTTCAGTTCCGCGTTTGACGAAGACGCCGTACCGGCCTCGCACGATTTTGCGCGTCAGTTCAAAAAGCCCGTTTCAGCAGATCTTTTGGCCGATTGGGCGGTCGAAGTGTTGGGGTTGCAGCAGAGCCATCAACAGCGCAGTAGCCAATCCTGAAAACTTTGTCTTGCTCCAGGCCGGGAACCAGATGACGTTGCCATGCGTTCAGGCGCACGTCACTGACCGGGAAGGTGTGGGAATGTCGCTGGGTTCAAAAGTTGCCAATCAATTGCCTTATCTGCGCCGCTATGCACGCGCGCTGACCGGTAGTCAGTCCGCCGGGGATTCGTTCGTCCGCGCAACGCTCGAAGCTGCGCTTGCTGATGAAAGCTTGCGCGCCCTGATCGGCGAAGGCCGGCCGCAACTGTATCATGTGTTCAACCGCGTATGGTCCACCGCCCATGTCGAAACGGCGGAACGGGCCATAGGCTTGGTCGAAAAGCATGAGGCCGCCGCGCAGGAGCGGCTTGCCGCGATGACACCGGCCAATCGCCAGGCTTTGTTGCTCACCACGCTGGAAGATTTCAGCATCGATGACACCGCCTTCATCATGGGACGCGATGTGGCAGACGTGGAGATGCTGGTGCAGGATGCCATTGCCGAAATCGACAATGAGTCCGCCACATCGGTTCTGATCATCGAAGACGAACCGCTGATCTCGATGCAGCTTGAAGATCTGGTCCGTTCACTGGGTCATGATGTGTGCGGCATGGCTGCCACCCGCACGCAAGCGCTGGAAATCGTGAAGCGCGAACAGCCCGGTCTTGTTCTGGCCGATATTCAGCTTGCCGATGGCAGTTCCGGGCTTGATGCGGTGGACGATATTCTGAAGATCGGCTCTGTGCCCGTCATCTTCATCACCGCGTATCCCGAACGCCTGTTGACCGGTGACCGGCCTGAGCCGACGTATCTGATCACCAAGCCGTTTCAGGAACAGACCGTTCGCACGGCGATCAGCCAGGCCCTGTTCTTCGGACACAGCCGCCCGCTCTGACCACGCGGTTGAAATTGCGGTAAATGCGATTGGCGCCGGCAGAAATGTCGGCGCCTGTTCTTTTGAAATCAGGCTTTGCCGCGATCCTGCCTAATGGCAAAGTCTGTCCGGCGCCGCACCGGGATCAGCAAAGAACACCGCACGCCTTCGGGTTCGAACTTCAGATCGACCGGATGACGCAATTCGTGCGCAACGATCTTTTCGATCAATTCCGTGCCAAATCCGCGCTTGCGACGGACAGACGGATCGATTGGCGGCCCTCCCCGCTCGGTCCATTCGATTCGGGCAACATCTTCGCCTGCCATTTCCCAGCGGATCTTCACACTCCCGCTCTCAACGCTCAACGCGCCATACTTGGCCGCGTTGGTGGCAAGCTCGTGGATAGCCAGCCCCAGTGAAAGCGCATCGTTTGGAGCCAGTTCGACATCGGGGCCGCCGATCTCAAGCATCCGCTGTTCATCCTGCGCATAAGGAGCCAGTTCTGCTTGAATCACGGCCGCCACCGGAGTGGTGCCCCAATCGGATTGGGTCAGCAAATCGTGCGTGGCCGATAGTGCCCGTATCCGTCCTTCCAGACTGTCGGCAAATTCCGGGACACTGTCAGACCGACGGCGTGTGAGCGAGATGATCGACAGCACATTGGCCAAGGTGTTCTTGACCCGGTGATTCAATTCACGGGTCAACGAATTGCGGATCGAAGATTGCTGTTCAAACCATGAAAGGGCGATGCGGTCTTCCATGGCCTGTTGGGTAAGAAGCCGCGCCAGCACCAGCAGCAAGGTTGCCACCAGCAGGCCGAACAGCAAAGTCAAGGCAGATATGCTGGAAAGCATAGGCGAGGCCGGTGCCTCCACCTCCAGCATGAACGTGTGTGCAGCAATTTCGATCTGGCGTTTGACCTTCCGGTTCGAAGCATGTTCGGGTGCAGTTTGCGCCAGCAGCCTATCTGCTGGCCTGCCATCTGCCCCCGCGACCGGATCGAACAGGCGCACGATGGCACCTTCCAGCCGTTCGGCATCAACGGCAGATTGCAAAAAGCGCTCGGCATTGAACGGCGAATAGACATAGCCCCGCAGATTGCGGCCCGGACCATCCTGACCGATCGCAAAGACCGGCATGTAAATGATGAAGCCCGGCTGTCCGTCGGCTCCGCCCTCATATTGCAGTTCTACCCGGCCGGTCGCCGTAGGCTGGCCTGATCGCTCTGCCTTGAGCATGGCCGACCGTCGCACGCTTTCCGAAAACATGTCGAAACCGATAGCCCGCTGGTTGCGCTCGCTTTGCGGCTCGACAAACATGATCGGCACCACGCTTGATTGTCTGTTTGCCTGACTGGACAGGCTCGGCACAGAAGTGATGGTAAAGCCCCCTACCCCACCGTCACGCATGATCGCTTCGACCACCGGCACATCGGCCCGCCGGACTTTCATGGCCCACCCGATGCCGTCCGAACCGACAAAACGTCCATCAAGATGCAATTGCCGGACAAAGGTCCGGAACAGCGGAGCCTCGACAAGCCGCTGCGTGGCAAACAGCGCAGCACTTGATCGAAGGTAGGCCACATTAACGTTGGATTGCCGTTCGATGCCCGATGCAACCTCTTGTGCCACCTGCTCAATTTGTGCGGTCGAGCGCTGATACTCGGCCCGCTCGATGGCAAAGACGCTGAGCACGGTCACCGCCATGGTCAGCG
>JBEQBV010000177.1:0-8074 GCA_041639635.1 Novosphingobium sp. | reverse complement strand
CCCACATCTTGCGATGGCAGGACCTAAACCTGCTGCGTCTACCAGTTCCGCCACGCCCGCATCCGGCGAAAAGCGAGCGGTGCCCCTATCGCAGTGGCTGGAAAAGGGCAAGCGCCTTGGATTTGGGGTGTGAAAGGAACGGTGGAACTGGTTCCAATAGCGGCGAGTTATAAAAGAAACACCGCCTTTGAGGAGCCAAACGATGGCCACACCCCCCGATTTCTCTTCGCCCGACCGAATCGAGCCGCAATCCCCGCCCGAAAGCCCTCCCGTTACCGAGCCGGACGGCGTGCCCCCGGTGATCCAGCCTGATGAAATGCCAGTGCTAGAACCGGATCAGGTGCAGCCGGGCGCGCCGCAGGAGGTGCCAAGCGCGCCGGATTGATTCGGAAAGGGGATGGCGGACAGTCCCTGCCACTGCGCCAGCGGATATAGCGCGTCACATTGACACGTCCGAACAAGGCGGCTCTTTCGGCGCAAATCATCAACGCGGATTTCGGTTCATGACCCCACAAGCCCTTCTGGCACCAACCTACCTTCAAATGCTCGGCGCGCTTTCAAATTGGCTGGAGAAGGCCGCCGCGCAGAACGGGGAAGCCGCCGATGATCTAATGTCCGCAAGGCTCGCCCCAGACATGTTCCCGCTGGCAACGCAAGTGCGCTTTGCCTGCGTTCAGGCGCAGGAAGGCATGTTCCGCTTGGCGGGAAAGGACTTTCCCCCAACAGTCGAGAGCCTGCTGAACGAGGGTCGCGCGGCAGGCGAAAACCCCGGCACAATCGCGCAGGCGCAGGAGCGCATTTCGCAAACGCTGGCAATTGTAGAGGAAATGATCGGGCCTGCCACGCACACCGACGACTCCAACTCCATCGCCCATGCCCTGCCGATGGGCCTGATCTTTGACTTCACGACCGAGCAATACGCGCGCGACTGGGCATTGGCGCAGTTCTATTTCCATCTGATGAGCGCCTATGCGATCCTGCGCCACCACGGCGTTGCGCTGGGAAAGGGCGATTATGTTGCCCACCTGTTCGGCTATGCAAGGCCGGGGACGATGCCGGGACAGTGAGGTTTGATGACACTTGGCGTGTTAATCGCTGAGTTCTACGCGCATACAAGCTTGAAATATGCCACTGCTTCCCTCCTTACGGTGCCAAATTTCTTTGAAGATGCAGTAATCAAAGTTGTCGCCAGCATCCTTGGAGATGTACTCACCCAATCGAGGGAGAAACGCGAACTCGCCTACGAAAAGCGGCGTCTTTTCATCTTCGCCATAAACTTCGACCTTCGACATAGCCCCTGCTCAGGTCCCTGACCCAACCAATCGCATCAGCATCCGAAGCAAACCTTCGGCCTGCCCATCGCGCGCCGGAACCGCTTCCCGCTCCTCCCCCGCGCATTCCAGACAATAAGCCTTGATCCCGCCATCAGTGGTCAACCGCACCAAATCCGCCTCCAGCCTCGCCAGCAAACCCTGCTGCCGAGCTGCCAGCGCTCCAGCCAGATCGTGCGAACCGGCAGCAGGGGCCTCGCTGCTTTCCATCTGGCGGAAGAACTGGGCGAAGGGGCTGGGTTCGTCCACTACATAGGCCGCGTGGAAAGTGTCGGCCTTGGCCTGTTTGGCCACCCACGCCACGGCCTGATCCAGACCGCCGAATTCGTCGACGAGGCCGAGCTGGCGCGCCGTTCCGCCGTCCCAGATGCGGCCTTGGGCGATCTTGTCGATCTCTGCCGAAGATTTGCTGCGTGATTTGCTCACCAAGCCGAGGAAGCGGCTATAGATGCGTTCGACCTGCCCCTGCAGCACGGCGGAGACTTGCGGGCTGAGGCCGCCCAGGATGTCGGGCTGGCCCGACATTGGCGTGGTGCGGATCGCATCGGTGGTGACGCCGATCTGCGGCAGCGCGTTTTCGAAGCTGGGCAGCACGGCGAAGACGCCGATCGAGCCGGTGATCGTGCTCGGTTCAGCAAAGATACGCTGGGCGGGCGTGGCGACCCAGTAGCCACCGCTGGCAGCAACGCTGCCCATCGAGACGGCAACGGGCAGGCCCTTGGCTTTCACCCGTTCCACCGCCGCGCGGATACGCTCGGAGGCCATGACTGAGCCTCCCGGCGAATCGACGCGCAGTACGAGGCCCGCGTAATCGTCGCTCTGCGTTACGCCATCGATCAGATTGGCAATGCGGTCGCCCCCGGCGGTGCCCGGCCCCACATCGCCATCAACGATTTCGCCCGCCACGGTAACCACGGCGATGGCCTTGCCCGCCTTCGAAGGCGTTCTGTCGGCCAGATAGATGGCGAGATCGGTGGACTTGAAGCTGCCAAGGCCTGCGTCGGGATCGGTATCTGCACCAACCAGTTCGGCCACGCGCTTGCCGAAGTCCACGCCATCGCCAACACGGTCAACCAGACCGGACTTGACCGCCGCCTGCGCAGCATCGCCGCCGCTGTCGGCCACCCACTTTTCAGGATCGGTGAGCATGGGGGCGAGGTTGGCCTTGGGGCGGGCCTTCTTCACCTCGTCCTGCCAGTTCTGCCACACCGCGCCATAGACGCCCTGCATCGATTCGCGGGCTTCGGGCGACATGTCGGTGCGCAGGTAGGGTTCGACCGCACTTTTGTAGGTGCCGACCTTGAAGACGTGGACGGTGGCTTTCAGCTTATCAATCAAGCCCTTGTAGAACAGCAGCGAGCCGCCGGGGCCGGTGACGACCACGCCGCCAATCGGATCGAGCCACACCTCGCTGGCGTGCGCAGCCAGTTGCATCGCATCGTCGGTGTAGATCAACGAGCGGACCAGCACCGGCTTTTTGGCCGCGCGCACTTTATCCATCGCCGCGCCAATCTGGCTGAGGTGAACTGACGCGCCGCCGCCGAAGGCCTCCAGATCAAGGACAACCGCCTTGATGCGCTTGTCGGTGGCGGCTTCGGAAATGGCGCGGGAAAGATCGCGCGCGGGATACTCGGCCACCGGCGTGTTGCCCGAGAGGAAGGCCGCGGGCGAAATCTCGCTGGCTTCCTCCACCACGAAGCCGGTCAGCGGCAGATAGAGCGCGCCATCTTTCACCTGTCCCGGCGCGGGGCGGATCGATAGCACGGCATAAAGCCCGGCGAAGAACAGCAGCAGAAACAACAGGACAAGACCGTCCTTGATGGCGACGAGGATCTTCCAGACCGATTTTGCAAAGCTCATGGGTGTGACTCTATTGTGGACGACCTGCCATGACCAGCGGGAAACGGCTTGAGACAATGCCAACTGCCCACTAGGGAACTGGTTTCAATGCAAAGCCCAACCACACCCCAAGCAGGCCGCTATCCAGCGGGCGGCCTTGCCTTTCCGCACCGTGATCTGACCGGTATCGGCCAGCTTGCGCGGCATGAGATCCTCTATTTGCTCGATGAGGCGGAGCAATGGGTGGAGCTGAACCGGCAGAGCAAGAAGAAGGTTGATCTGCTGGGCGGGCTGACGATCATCAACGCCTTCTTCGAAAACTCCACGCGCACGCTGCTGAGCTTTGAAATTGCAGGGAAACGGCTGGGCGCGGACGTGGTCAACATGCATGCGGCCACCAGCAGCGTGAAGAAGGGCGAAACGCTGATCGATACGGCGATGACGCTCAACGCCATGCGCGCCGATGCCATCGTGATCCGCCATGCCAGTTCGGGCGCGGTGCGGCTGATTGCCGAGAAGGTGGATTGTCCGGTGCTGAATGCAGGGGACGGGCAGCATGAGCACCCGACGCAAGCGCTGCTCGATGCGCTGACGATGCGGCATGCGCTGGGGCTGCCCATCGGGGCTGACCTCAACGGGCTGAAAGTGACGATCTGCGGCGATATCCTGCACAGCCGCGTGGCGCGCTCGAACATCCTGAGCCTGACCGCACTGGGGGCCGACGTGCGCGTCTGCGCGCCGCCTGCGCTTATGCCCGCCGAGGTCGAGGCGATGGGCGTGACGCCGTTTCATGATTTCGATGCGGCGCTGCAGGGTGCAAACGTGGTGATGATGCTGCGGCTGCAGCAGGAGCGCATGTCCGGGCAGTTCATCCCCTCCCCGCGCGAATATCGGCACCTTTACGGGCTTACGCCGGAGCGGCTGGCCAAGGCCGAGCCGGATGCTTTCGTGATGCATCCCGGCCCCATGAACCGGGGGATAGAGATCGATTCGACGGTGGCCGATCACCCCACTCGCAGCCTGATCACGCGGCAGGTGGAGATGGGCGTCGCCATCCGCATGGCCTGCCTCGAAGTTCTGACGCGGCGGACGCGCGGCGTGGCGGGCTGGGAAACGGAAGGAACGGCAGCATGATTGCGAAGCCTCTGACGATTACCGGCGGCAAGCTGGTGCTGGGTTCGGGCGAGCCTGTGAGCGGAGGCCTGCGTTGCGAGGGCGGCAGGATTGTCGCGCTGGGCGATGTTGCGCCTCAGGATGGCGACGATGTTTTCGACGCGGGCGGAAAGCTGATAGCGCCGGGACTCGTCGATCTTGGCGTGTTTGCCATCGACAAGCCGGCGTTCCATTTTGGCGGCATTACGCGCGCTGCGCTGATGCCCGATCAGGGGCCAGTGCTGGATCATCCGGCGCGGGTGCGCTTTGCCGCGCAATCGGGCAAGCCGGACATGTGGGTTCACCCGTTGGCTGCGGCGACACGCGGGCTGGAGGGTTCGGAACTCGCTGAACTCGCTCTGATGCGTGACGCTGGCGCGAAGGCTGTGGCTACGGGACGCGGCTGGATCAGCGATTCGGGCGTGATGCTGCGGCTGCTGCGCTATTGCTCGATGCTGGGGCTGGTGGTCGTCACCCATGCCGAAGATGCCGGAATCACGGGCAGCGCAGTGGCGACGGCAGGCGATGTGGCAACAAGGCTCGGCCTGCCCAGCGCCCCTGCCGAGGCCGAAGCGCTGGCCGTGGCGCGCGATATTGCGCTGGCCGAACTTTCCGGCGCACATGTGCATTTCCGGCAGGTGACGACGGCGCGCGCGCTCGATCTGGTCCGCGCGGCAAAGGCACGTGGGCTGCGGGTGACGGCGGGGGTTACGCCTGCGCACTTCATGCTGTCTGACCTCGAACTGGTGGGCTTCCGCACCTTCTGCCGCCTCTCCCCGCCGCTGCGGCAAGAAGCTGACCGGCAGGCGGTGATTGCAGCCATTGCCGATGGCACGATCGACGTGATCTCGTCCGGCCACGATCCGCGCGGGCCGGAAGACAAGCGCCTGCCCTTTGCCGATGCAGAACCCGGAATGGCAGGCGCGGAAACGCTGCTGCCGCTCACGCTCACGCTGGTGCGCGATGGCCTGATCGGCATGGCCCGCGCGTTCGAACTGCTCGCCGCCAATCCGGCAAGGCTGCTGGGTGTTGAAGCTGGCCGGCTGGAAGTGGGGGCCGAGGCTGATATCGCTATCGTCGATCCTGCGCGCCCTTGGATCGTCAATTCCGACAAGATGGCCGCAGCGGCAGGCAATACCCCATTCGATCGCCGACCGGTGGAAGGCCGCGTCACCGCGCTGTTCAAGGGCGGCAACCGCGTTTCATAGCGTCAGAACAGGCACAGGGCGCGGAACCAGCTGGTCCCGCGCCCTGCTTTGTTCTCAACGAAGATCTTAAGATCAGCGCTTTGCCATGCGTGTTTCAACAGCGCGCTCGGGGCCAACCGAAGCGCCGCGCATCACAAGGCAGTTGCCGCCGCGCGCCTTGACCGAACCGCACATGGAGTTTGCCGAGGCATAGCCTGCAAAACCTGCAGCCTTCACGCGCCAGTACAATTTGCCATTGACGGTGGCCTGCGTGGTCACATTGGCAAAGCCCTTCAGCGCGGGATTGCGCGAGGTATAGTGCCGCCAGGCGCGACGTGCGCCTTCGACGGTTGCAAACGAGCCGAGCTGGATCATGTGCGTGCCGGGCTTGTTGGCAACCGGCGGTTTCACGGCAGGGCGGCCAGCGCGGGCCTGCAGGGCAGGCTGCCGCTGGGCCTCGACGCGAAGTGGAGCGACCGGCGCCTGTTGAACTGACGCCGCAACCGGTGGCTGATCGATCAGTGCAAGTTGCTCTGCCTTTGGTTGTGAGGATGAATCGGCCAAGGCAGGCGCAGGCGCATCGGCCTGATCAATCGCAGGAAGTTCGTGCACAGCAGCTTCTGCCAGCGCGGGCGCTGCTGCGGCAACCGGCTCTGCGCGCGTTGCGGCTTCAGCAGAAAGCTGTTCAGTGCCCGGGAAATTCTTCAGCGCCAGCGCAGCGGGTTGCCCCTTGTCACCCCGCAACGGCACATCGAGCAGGCTGGCGATGCGATGACGGCTGTTGTCGGTGTAGCTCATCAGCGCCCATTGCTCCATGCGATCGCCCAGCTGTTCGGCCGGAACGTCCTGCGCCGCCATGGCGCGGGCTTCGCGCCAGCGGCCCAGCATTGCATAGGCAAGCGCGAGATTTTGGCGCACTTTGGGGGTATTTTCGCCCCGGCGCAATGTATCGCTCAGCACCGCAACGCCCTGTGCGGGTTGCCCGGCTAGCGCCAGCGCCAGCCCGTAATCCGAAGGTGCAACGGTATCATGATAGGAATTGAGCGTGTCGACCGCTTCGGCATAACGCCCGAGCGCAAGGTCGGCCAGGGCAAGGCTAAGCGCGGTGCGGCTGCTGTCCTCGCCCAGTTCCATTGCTTCATCATAGGCTTGCCGCGCAGATTCAAAGCGGCCTGCCTTCAGATAGGCATTGCCGAGCAACACGCGGTAAGCCGGGTTGCGCGGATCGGCGAGAACCGCCTTTTCAGCATTGCTGACCGCCGTATCCACATTGCCCTGCGCCAAGGCCGACTGCGCGGTCGATGCCAGCTTTGCATGCTGAACCCCGGCAACGCCGCAACCAGTTAGCAAACCTGCTGCCAATGCCGTTGATACGATCAACCGCGAGGAGCGCGCCGGGAAGAAGACGGAAAGGTGTGTCATGCGCAATGGTCCTGATCAGTTCCGGCTGCCCACACGGCGGGCCAGCGCGTCGACTTCCGGTATGTCTGCAAGGAAACGGTCGAGTGCTTCGGTCACCACGGCCTGCGCACTGCGATCGGTCAGCGTGGAGGCCAGGCGCAAGCGCAAATGGCGGTAGCTGTCCAACCGCAGCGTAAACGCGGCCTTGCGCCCTTCGGCGAGCGCCGAGCGCACTTCCTTGCCGCCTTTCATTCGGCGGCCCTTAATCTTTTCGCCCTTTTGCGGCGCGTCTTCAAACGGAGCAACCGCGGCGGCCAGCGCCTCCTGCTGCTGCACCACGACCGGAACCTCGTCCTGCGCAAAAGCGGGCTCGCCCAGATCGTTCCAGCCCAGATCATCAAGATCGGGAACCGGCGCTGGAGCAGCCTGACCGTTGCCGACCAGCAAAGTGCGAAGATCATCGTTGTCGAGGGCTAGTTGCGGGCGCATGGCAGGGCGAGCGCCGCCTTTGCGTGCCAGCAGTCCCGACGATAGCGATGCCAATGGCTTGACAGCACTCATCACTGGCGCCTCCCCTTGGCCACAAGGCCTGTCACAAGCGACCTCATGATCACGAACCCACCACTCGGCGGCCGAAACCGCCCATCGGGCGCGGTACGCCTGCCATCGGCATGGCGGCGGCCTGCTGCTGCGGCACAGCAAAGACAGTGCGGCGGAAGTTCTTTTCCAACCGTTCGGAGATATAAGTCCACAGCGCCGTTACTTCAGCAGCAGACCGTCCGTTGGGGTCAACTTCCATCACGGTCCGGCCATCGATCATCGATGCTGCAAAATCGGTGCGATGGTGCAGGGTAACCGGCGCAACCGTGCCATGCTGCGAAAGCGCAACGGCCGCTTCAGCGGTGATGCGGGCCTTGGGCGTGGCGGCGTTGACGACGAAGATCAGCGGCTTTCCGGCGCGGTCGCACAGATCGACGGTAGCGCCGACAGCGCGCAGATCGTGCGGGCTGGGGCGCGTTGGCACGACGATCAGTTCCGCAACCGAGATGACCGACTGGATCGCCATCGTGATGGCAGGCGGCGTATCGATGACGGCCAGCTTGAAGCCCTGCTGGCGCAGAATCACCAGGTCAGAAGCAAGGCGCGCCACGGTTGTTTGTGCAA
>JBEQBV010000176.1:0-8141 GCA_041639635.1 Novosphingobium sp. | reverse complement strand
ACTGGCTGATTTGCGCTGGCGCATACGGGAAAAAAGGCCCGCTTTCCGAAATGGAAGGCGGGCCGTTTTGCGTTTCTCATTCCCAATCCGCTCATGCTGAGCTTGTCGAAGCATCCCGCGCAGCCGCTGCACCCACACCCTTCGACAGGCTCAGGGTGAGCGGAGTGGGGAAACAGGGATGGAGGCAGCCATGCGCAACCCGCCCCCAAACCGTGCCAAACCAGTTAAAGCTTGCGCCCGATCAACTCCTTCATGATCTCATTCGTGCCGCCAAAGATGCGCGTAACGCGCGCACCGCGCCATGCCCGGGCAATGGCGTATTCGTTCATGTAGCCCGCGCCGCCATGCAGCTGCAGGCACTTGTCCATCACTTCCCACTGCAGTTCGGTATGCCACAGCTTGGCCGCCGCGCCTTCCTCGGCGGTTAGTTCCTTCTTCAGGTGCCGTGTCAGCGCCCAGTCAAGGTGCGCCCAGCCCACTTGCAGCTTGGTTTTGAGGTCGGCCAGCGTGAAACGGGTGTTCTGGAAATCGAGGATCGGCTTGCCGAAGGCCTTGCGCTCGCGGGTGAACTCCACCGTATCGTCAAAGGCCTTCTGCGCCGAGGACTGCGCGCTGATCGCGATGGACAGGCGCTCCTGCGGCAGTTCGCTCATCAGATAGATGAAGCCCTTGCCCTCTTCGCCCAGGCAATTGGTGATCGGCACGCGCACGTCTTCAAAGAACAGTTCCGAGGTATCGGCCTCATCCTGCCCGATCTTGTCAAGATTGCGCCCGCGCTTGAAGCCTTCGCGATCAGCTTCGACCAGCACGATCGAAACGCCCTTCCATGCGGGCTGCACTTCGGTGTCGGTCTTGCAGCATACCAGGATCAGGTCGGCGTTCTGGCCATTGGTGATATAGGTCTTGGACCCGTTGATCACGTAATGGTTGCCGTCCTTCTTCGCAGTCGTGCGCATGGCCTGAAGGTCGGACCCGGTGCCGGGTTCGGTCATGGCGATGGCGGTCACCACTTCGCCCGATACCATCTTGGGCAGCCACTTCTTCTTCTGCTCTTCCGAACCGTAGGAAATCAGATAGTTGACCACGATGTCGGACTGCAGCGAAAAGCCGGTGGTGACGCGGCCGTAATAGGCGCTCTCTTCATCGACGATGGCGTTGTAGCCGAAGTCCAGGCCCAGCCCGCCGTATTCCTCGGGCACAGTCGGGCACAGCATGCCCACTTCGCCGGCCTTGGGCCAGACAGACTTCGGCACGATCCCCGCTTCGGCCCATTCGGCGGAGTGGGGTGCGATTTCTTCCTGCAGAAAGCGGCGGACGCTTTGGCGGAAGGCTTCGTGATCTTCGTTGTAGGCACTGCGCGGAATCAGGTCGAGCGACATGACGCAATCTCTCCGGTTTCTGGTCTGGTTGCGCACAGCGTAAGCGCGACCCCGTCCCCCGGTCAACGAGAATTTAATCGCCTAATTAATGTCTGTTGGTGCAGTTCCCGCGGCTAAAACTCGCCACCCGTCAGCCGCTGGCAGATCAGGTCCAACTGATCCAGATTCTTGTAGCGGATCGTCACCGCACCGCTGGCTGGATCGACATCGGACTGGATCTGGACTTTCAGCCCGAGGAAGTCTTCCAGATGCTGCTGAATGGACGAAAGATCGGCGGCGCTGACCGAATCCTTGCCCGCGCGTGCTTGCCGCCGCGTGCCTTCGGGCCGTGAAGCCTTGCGCACCAGCTTTTCGACCTCGCGGACCGAAAGGTCCTTGGCCACCACTTCGCGTGCCAGCTTTGCCGGATCGGGCGCATTGATCAGGGCGCGGGCATGGCCCATCGACAGCTCGCTGCGCACCACCATGTCGAGCACGTCATCAGGCAGGCCGAGCAAGCGCATCATGTTGGCCACGTGGCTGCGCGATTTGTCGACAAACTTGGCGATATCGGTTTGGCTCAGCCCCTCGCTGTCGGCCAGACGCTGATAGGCGCGGGCCTCTTCGACAGGGTTCAAGTCCTCGCGCTGCAGGTTCTCGATCAGCGCCAGCGCGGCGACATCACGATCATCCAGCTTGCGCACGATGGCCGGGATCTCATGGATTTGCGCTTTCTGCGATGCCCGCCAGCGCCGCTCACCCGCCACCAGCTGATAGCGCCCGTTGCCCAGCGGCCGCACCACCACAGGCTGAATCACGCCGCGCGCCGCGATGGACTGCGCCAGTTCGTCCAGCGCCTCTTCATCAAAGTGCCGCCGCGGCTGCTCGGGGTGCGGTTCGATCGAGGCGACCGTCAGCATGGCGAGTCCACCATCGCGCGAGGTTTGCGCGTCCTCGCCCGATACTGAAACGCGCGCAATTGGCTCCTCGCGCCGCACTTCGCCCATCAGCGCGCCCAGCCCACGGCCGAGGCCGCTGCGCCGTGCCGGAGCCTTTACCGCTGCTTCATCCGCGCCGCTCATGCCGCTTTCCTCCGTTCGGGCAACCGGCCAATCAGCTCGCGCGCCAGTTTCATATAGGCCTGCGATCCGGGGCAGGCATGGTCATAAATCAGCGCGGGCAGCCCGTGGCTCGGCGCTTCGGACAGGCGCACGTTGCGCGGAATCACGCTTTCGAACACCAGATCGCGCAGGCACGAGCGCACATCATCGGCCACCTGATCGGTCAACCGGTTGCGCCGATCATACATGGTCAGCACGATGCCCAGAATGCCCAGATCCGCATTGAACCGCTCCTGCACCCGCTCCACCGTCTGCAAAAGCTGGCTCAATCCTTCGAGCGCGAAGAACTCGCACTGCAACGGCACCAGAATCGAATCCGCCGCCGTCAACGCATTCAGCGTCAAAAGCCCCAGCGAAGGTGGGCAATCGATCAGACATATGTCGTGCCCGGTATCGCCATTCAGCACCTTGCGCAGCCGATGTGTTCGGTCCTCAACGCTTACCAGTTCTACCTCAGCACCGGAGAGGTCCATCGTCCCCGGCACAATATCCAGTCCCGGAATCCGTGTTGCCATCATGCAATCGGCAACGGCGGCCTGATCGATCAGCAGGTCGTAAGACGACCGCTCACGCTCCCCCGCCGAAATGCCGATGCCGGTGGAGCAATTGCCTTGCGGATCAAGATCGATCAGCAGCGTCTTCCAGCCCGTGGCGGCGAGGGCCGTGCCGATGTTGATGGCGGTGGTCGTTTTGCCCACTCCGCCTTTCTGGTTTGCTACGGCGATGGTGATCATTTTGAGCCTCGTTGACGAAATACATGCGCAGAGGGCGCATTTTGGCCGAGGAGGCGGCCGGTGATGATGCCGGCGTGGGCATCGGTCAGCGAGTGTTCCACGTGGAACAGGTGATTCCATGATTCGGGGAGCATCTGCAATTCTTGCGCCGCCCGGGCCCCTTTGGGCAACAGCCAGATCGTGTCGGGTGTGGAAAAGCGGGCAGAAAGAGTCACGAGTTTGTCCAAGGGCGCGAAGGCGCGGGCGGAGATGACTGCGTGTGCGCTGGAGGGCAGGTCCTCGACGCGGGACTGCACGACGCGGACGTTGGCCAGGGACAAAGCGTTGGCAGCACGCTGGAGCCAATCCGTGCGCAGCTTGCGCGAATCCACGAGGATGACAGGACGGTCTGGCTGGAGCGCTGCGATGACAAGGCCGGGGAAGCCTGCGCCGGTGCCAAGATCGAGCCATTCGCCATCGGACAGTGTTTCACGTGAAACATGCAACAATTGGGCGGAATCGACGATATGCCGCACCCACACGTGCGGCAGCGTTCCCCGCGCCACAAGGTTCTGGCGCTGATTTTCGTCCAACAGAAAATCGACGAGGGTGGACAGCCGCGCCATGTCCGCTTCGTCGATAGCAAGCACATCGCGCAGCCAGCCCTGGGCTTCCACTTCGGTGGTCAGAACGTAAGTCATGCCGCAATCCGGCGGCGGGCGTGGACGAGCAGGCTGGCAAGTGCAGCGGGGGTGATCCCGGCGATGCGCCCCGCAGCGGCGAGCGTATCGGGCTGGGCCTTTTCCAGACGCTCGATCATTTCACGTGAAAGGCCTGGAATTTCCGCGAACGGAAATCCTGCGCCCAAGGGCACGGCATCCGATGCGCGCAAGTCTTTGAGTTCGGCTTCCTGCCGCTCTAAATAGGGCGCATAGGCCGCATCCTCCTCGACCTCTTCGGCCAGTTGCGGGTCCAGCGCGGCTTCTCCCAGCCACGGTGCGAGTGTGGTGAGCGTCACCTCGGGGAAGCGCAGCCATTCGCACAGTGACCGGCGTGTCCCATCAGCGCGAACTGGCATACCCGCGCGGTTCAAGTCTGTGGGTGTGGCCTGCTGAGCCAGCGTGGCCTCAAGCCCTTCACGCTGCGCCAACCGATCCGTGAACCAGTGGGCGCGTTCTTCACCAATGCAACCCACTGCAAGGCCCAACGGTGTGAGCCGGGTTGAAGCGTTGTTGGCACGCAGACGCAGGCGATATTCGGCGCGGGCGGTGAGCATGCGGTAGGGTTCGGTGACGCCATGAAGCGTCAGGTCGTCCACCATTACCGCCATGTAGCTGTTGGCGCGATCCAGCTCTGGTGCTTCGCGGCCCAGCACATTCGCCGCCCCATACATCCCGGCGATCAGGCCTTGCGCAGCGGCTTCTTCATATCCGGTGGTGCCGTTGATCTGCCCAGCGCAATAGAGGCCGGAAATGGCCTTCACTTCAAGACTGCGACGCAGCGCGCGCGGATCGATGTGATCGTATTCCACGGCATAGCCGGGCACGGTGATTTCGGCCTGCTCCAGCCCCTCCATCGAACGGATCAGGGCGACCTGGATATCGGTGGGGAGCGAGGTGGAAATGCCGTTTGGATAGACGGTGGAATCGTCCAGCCCTTCCGGTTCGAGGAAGACCTGATGCCCGTCCCGATCTCCGAAGCGGTGGATCTTGTCCTCGATCGAAGGGCAATAGCGCGGACCCTGCGCGCCGATGGCGCCTGTGAACAGGGGGGATCGGTCCAGCCCCGACCGGATGATGTCATGCGTGCGTTCGTTGGTGCGGGCGATGGCGCAGAACACTTGCGGCAAAGGACGCAACGGCGTGAGCGGCGACATCGTCCACGGATCGGCATCGCTCGGCTGTTCGGGCAGGCGTGCCCAATCGATGGTGCGGCCATCAATGCGTGGCGGGGTACCGGTTTTTAGGCGGGCCATCGGCAGGTTGGCATCGCGCAACTGCTGGGCAAGCTTATGGGCGGAGTCCTCGCCGATGCGACCTCCGTCCATGCGCTCTTCACCACGGAACAGGCGTCCGCCGAGGAAGGTGCCGGTGCAGAGCACGACTGCCCTGCCCTGCAAGCGTGTGCCATCGGCAAGATCGATTCCGGCAACACGACCCTGTTCCACGTGGAGCGCTGCGGCTTCACCGCCGATTAGCGTGAGATTGGGCTGGGCTGCAATCATCTTCTGGATCGCCGCCTTGAAACGCTTTCGGTCTGCCTGCACGCGCGGGCCCTGAACAGCGCTGCCCTTTGAGCGGTTGAGCATCCGGTAATGTATTGCGCCTGCATCGGCAGCGCGGGCGATCAGGCCGTCGAAGGCATCGACTTCGCGCACGAGGTGACCCTTGCCGAGGCCGCCGATAGCCGGGTTGCAGCTCATCGCGCCGACCGTGGCGGGATCGAACGAGACGAGCGCGGTCCGCGCGCCCATGCGCGCCGCGACGGCAGCGGCTTCTACGCCGGCGTGTCCGCCGCCGATCACGATGATGTCGAACTGGTGCATGGATGCGCGATACGCGAGTTGGGGATTCGCGTCAAAGTTTTGGGTGGGGTGTTATGGGGTGTTTCACGTGGAACGGTTGGTTGTGGGCTGACATGAGTGGCTGGAGTAGCGGGGATGTGCGGGGATTTCCGGGGACATGTGGGGGGAAGTCCTGAAAAATCGGGCTTTTTGGGGGTTTGGGGGATCGATCCATTGTGGCGGGAACTGTCTAGAGTGCGGGGGCATTTAGACACTGTTTTGCCAGGACAGGCTGGAGTGGAGCAATCTGGCCTCTTAGCTTCTTAAGGCCGATAAAATGGGCGTTTTGGGGCGCGTGAGGCGCTTCTGAGAGGTTTGGGAAGTGGGGCGAAGTGGGGCAATTGGTGCCCCAGTTTGATCTGGCGCGCCCCAGTTTGCCAAAATGCCCGGAAATCGGGCCTCTCAAGCGGATCGTGCGCACATCAAAGGTCGTGCCTGGCATAAGGGAAGTGGGGCACTTTTCAGGAGGCATCTTGAGGAGCTGCACTGGGCTGATCATCGGGTTGAGGCCGGGGCCGCAAAGTGTCGATTGCATGGCCGACTGCGGCCAGCGCCATGCCAGCGACGAAGATGGCTGATGCGGCCACGAAGTACATCGTGCGCTGACCGATGGCATCCATGTTCACCACTTCAGCATCATAGGCAGGTGTAACGTCGATCATGAATGCCGCGATTGCGCCGCCGAAACCGGCGAGTGCCAACACGATGCCTAAAGGCTTTAAGGCAGAGCTTCTGGCAGGGTCTCGTTCAGCGATCCAAACGGCAAAACCCACGACAATCAGGATCAGCGCAATAGCCGGGTAGGGAACACTTTCCATCAAAGTCTCCTGACCACCGCAATTACGCGGCCGATAACATGCAGTTCGTCTGCCGATACGGACATCGGGCGCACGAGTTGGTTGTCGCTGTGCACCTCAATGAAACCGCCGCCCTGGAAGGACAGGCGCTTGACCATCCCGATTTCGCCGATCGCCAGCGCCCAAATGCCATCGTTCATGCGCGGGGAGCGCTGGGAGGTATCGACGAGGAAGGTTTCCCCTGCCCGGATCGTTGGCTCCATGCTGTCGCCATCGCCGGTGGCCCAGAACAGCACCTCGGGCGGTGCCTTGGTGAAACCGCGCAGCCACTCGCGCGAGAACGTCCGCATTTCCGTGGTCACAGGGACGTCCAGATAGGTGGCACCCATCCCGTACTGCAGGTCGATCTCGCGAAGCTCCACCGTATCGTCAGACGGTTCGCGAGGTTGATGGCCAAAGCTTTGGCGACCATCCTTCACACCTGCCAAGGGGGAAGGGTTGTCGGTCTCGCCAAGCAGATATTCCGGCGTTGTATCGAGTAAACGGGCAATCGTGTGAAGGTGCTTCGACCCTTGCGACTGGCCCGACGCAAGTTTCCAGATCGATGTGGATTTTATGCCAACGCGGCGCGCAAGCTCGGCCTGCGTCCAGCCCTTGAGCGCCCGTCTCTCCTCAATACGTTCAGCTAAGCTCATGGCACCACTCTAAAACCTAGGTTGCTGACGCGCGCTATTCTTCTGGGATTGACCACGGCAACAAAAGTTGCCATATCAATGCCCATGGGAACTGAAACGACAACCTTTGAGGCGTTGAAGCGGGCAATTCGCGTTGCTGGCTCTCAAGCCGAGATCGCCCGCGTTTGCGGCGTGTCCACTACAGCCGTCTGGAAGTGGGTGACGTTCAGCAAGCGCGTTCCTGCCGAGTTCGTGCTTAAGGTCGAAGCGCGCACAGGCGTTTCGCGGCACGAGCTGCGGCCTGACATCTATCCCGTTGAGCGCCGCCGCGCGCGGAAGGCGGTGGCGTGATGAATCGCTATCGTTTCCTCGGCGCCGACAGTGCCAAAGAGGCCGGGTTCAAGCTGAAGATCGAAAGACTTGAAGCAGAACACAAGGCAGCAAAGCGCAAGCGGGACGCAGAGTTCCGGCGCGCGGCGTGGGCTGATGCCAAGACCGGTCCATTGCCGATGGCGATATTTCTGGTCGGTTCATGGTGCCGGTTCACTCGTAAATGGCACCCATCACATCTTTTGTGGACGGCTCTATGTTCAGCAAACGAAGCGATAGTGCAGCGTCTGCCAGATCCTGACGACTGTCATTCCCTCTCAACCGTTCAAAAACTTGAGCTGCGGCTGCTACGTTGGCTGACAGGCGACAAAGATACTGAATGCGAAGCATCAGTGCAGGGCGTCGATCTGCTGGCACCTTTGACCACTTCTTCAGAAACTGTGCCGGGGCCAGTGCCAGAAAGCCTGCTGAAGAATTCCATTCGGCAGAGGGCACACCGGCCCATTGGTCAATGTCTTCAGCCAGAATCTCCATCTGCTCAACGTCCTGATCCGTCAGCACCGTTGCCAGCTGCTGCCCAATCGC
>JBEQBV010000175.1:0-8146 GCA_041639635.1 Novosphingobium sp. | reverse complement strand
CGGCCTCAGTGACCTTTCATGTTCAGTGCCGGAAATGAACAAGTCGGCGTACGTGTACCATTTTTCGTTGCGATTGTTGCTACAACCTGAATACGTGACTGTGCCGGGGGGCAAGTTGCGGGATTCGCCGCGCCCGGCACCGGGGTGCATAAACAGATCGTGCGGGTGGCAGGCAACGAATTTGGCAGAGACAGGCGCGTTCATGCGGCGCCCGTTGAGGCTGCGCCAGCAGCTCAAACCAGCGGCGGCCTGCCTGCCGATCTTGAAGCGATCCGTTTTGCCACGATCCTCTTTGCCGATATCGTGGGCTCCACGCGCCTGCTGCGCGCGCTGGATCCCGATGATGCGCGCGATCTCCTTGATGAATCCATCGCGCTTATCCAAGAGGGCATTCACGCCTTTGGCGGGTTCGTCGTGCGGGTTCAGGGCGATGGCGTGATGGCGGTATTCGGGGTCCAGCCAGCGGTTGAGGATCACGCCTTACGCGGTGTGCTGGCTGCGCGCCGGGTGATCGATACACTAAAGAGCGGCGCGCTGGGCGTGCTTCCGGCACCGCAAGTGCGGATCGGCATTCATGCCGGGCCAATCCTGTTGCGGCGGCAGGAAAATGACTTTGGATCGCTGATCGATGTGGTTGGCCATGCCGCACACGTTGCCGGGCAAATCGAAAAGATGGCTCCGCCCGGTGGCGTTGCCATCTCGGCCACCGCCGCTTCCCTGATTGCTGAACCATGCGAATTGCGCCCTGCTGGATCTGTCGAAGGCGGTGGCATTGATAGCCCCGAAGGACAGGGCGAGGCTGTGTTCGAGGTGCTGTCGGTCGATATGGGCGGCGGTGATCGGGTGCCGGTCAAAGGCAACGCCAACTTTCCTATCATCGGCCGCGATGCCGAGCTTGAGAAGGTCCGTTCAGTTATCGGCGGGCTGGCAGAAGGCGGGCAGACCGCGCTGGGAATCATCGGCGAGGCAGGTATGGGCAAGAGCCGCCTGCTGCTTGAAGCAGCCCGGCTTGCAGCGGGACTTGGCACCACATACGCTGCGGTGCGCGGTACGGCTTTGCTGGCGGCCGTGCCGTTCGGCTGCATCGGCCGGACATTGCGCCATCTGGTTGATCTGCTTCAACCATTCACGCCTGATCCCGCGGCCGCTGCGAACCTGTCTGACAACGAAAGGGCTTGTCTGGCAGGCCTGATGGGTGACGAAGCGGGATGGCTGGCACAGCTTTCACCGGGTGACCGCAGCCGCATCGCCACCGAAACCATCGTGCGCATTGCCGAAATGGCAGCTTTACACATCCGCGTGGCGTGGCTGGTGGACGATGTGCAATATCTCGATAGCGAGACATTGGCCGTGCTAGCGGCGATAAAGCGCGGTGGCCGGATCGCGATGATTCTGGCCGGACGGCCTGAAGCCAAGGCGCATATCGCAGGACTTTGCACCGACATCGTCCAGCTTGCATCGCTGTCGCCCAGCGAGGCGCGTGCGCTGGTCGCTTTTGCCAACCGGGCGGCGCGGCCCGATGAAAGCATGATCGACCGCATCGTAGAGCGGGCAGAGGGTCTGCCCCTCGCTCTTCAGGAATTCGCGGTGACGCTGCGGGGCGGTGCCGAAGGCAATGGCTCTGGTAGTAAGGTTCCCGCTGGCGAATCTTTGCAAATGGCAAGCCCGCTGCCTGCGCGCCTTGATTCACTGCTCGCGGCGAGGCTTGCCGCGCTCGATCCGGAATCCAGCCGTCTGTGCCAGTTCTGCGCCGTGCTCGGGCCAGTGTTTGCAATCAGCAGGCTGGAACGAGCGAGCCGTCTTGTCTGCCGCAATCCGGCGAGTGCCATCTCCCGACTTGTGGACGCGCGAGTGATCGAATTTGCCGGCACCGGCGTGGCCCGTTTCACCCACCAGCTGGTTCAGGAAGCCGCCTACAGAGCTATGGCCCGGCGGCGGCGCACCGAAATGCACGCAAATGCACTCGCCATGCTGAAAGACGCCAAGGCCGAAGCCACAGCGCGCGCCGGAACAGGTGATGATACGGCAAGCCATGCCGAACTGGCCAACCACGCTGAAATGGCAGGGCTTCATGAAGAAGCGCTCAGCCACCTGTGGGAGGCCTGCGTTCAGGCCTTGTCGCTGGCCGCGATCGATTCCGTGCGGCAACTGCATCGCAGGGCCTGCACCGTCGCTGCGCGTCTGCCTGCACCGGTTGCGGCCAGAGAGCGGGCGTGCTTTGCGATGCTGGCGTTCGATACGCTGCAACAGCTTTCGCAAGAGCAAGAGCTGCGCGCCGATCTGCAAGCCGTTGCCGAAGGCAGGGTCGATTTCGGCCCCGGCCAGCGTACGGTGGCCCGCATCAACATGGCACTGCTCGACTGGATCGATGGCGCGCCAAGCCGCGGCAAAGGCTGGCTTGCCCAAGCTGAAGCGGATCTGGATGTTCATGAAAGCCTGCCACGCCGGACTTATGCGGACCTGGCGGCGGCTTACATAGCCTTTTCCAGCGGTGAGCCGTTTGAAGCCATCGCCCGGATCGAGCGGCTGGGAGAACGGCTGGCAGGAAGCCTGCGCGGCGAAACGTTCGGCGCGGTCGTCGTCATCCCCCACGTGCTCGCGCGGGCGTTCGGCGCATGGTATCTGACTGACCTTGGCCAGATTCAAAAGGCGCGGGCCTGGGTGGCAGAAGCAATCACGCTGTCGCGGCGCTATGCCCATGCCTATTCGCAATTGCTGGCCGATCTTGCCCATGGCTATCTGCATTATCGCGAGGGCCGCGCTGACCGGGCACTGAAGCTGCTCCGCCGCGCCTATGCCGATTGTCTGCGAAACAACTTTCTGGGATTTGAGCCGGCGAGCGCAAGCTGGCTTGCGCTGTGCCTGATCGAACTGGGCCTGCTGGACGAAGCCGAGCAGATTCTGGCGCAATCGGTCGAACGCGGGCATTTCCGCCATGTGCGCACTTCGGCGACCTACTATCTGCACGAGGCCCGGGCGCGGTTGGCCTTGGTGCGCGGTGAAGCCGGTCGGGCGCGTGACCTTGCAGCAGTTGCGCTGGCTCATGCGCGCGAGTGCGAGGACCACATTCACGAACTGCACGGCCTCGCCCTCTGCGCGCAAGTGCACGAAGAAGGGCTGGCTGCGCCAGAGTTTGCCGATCTTCAGGACAAGGTCCGCAAGATGGGCCTGATCGTGCTGGAACGGCGGCTGGAAGCGTTTCAGCGGTGACCATCGAAGCTGCATTGGCAAGCATGGGGCAGCGCCTGCTCGATCCGGCAGCCCCGGCGCTGGAACGCTGCATCGCTGCCGAAGACCCGAAGTCTCCTGTGCGGGTGTTCGTGGCGGCCCGCCATGATGCCGTTACTGGCGTCCTGTGCGAGGAAGCCGTCTTTTCGCTGCGGCATTATGACGATCTGCTGGAACAGGTTCTGCCCGGCACACGCTATCTTGTGGGTGAAAACGACGAAAAACGGAGGGTCCGATTGCGGCAGCTTCATGCCGCGCAAAGCTGGCTTGATGCCGAAAGAGGCGCAACGGACGAAGGCGAAGAGCCCAGCATGGGCGCAGGCTTCCGCCAATGGATCGCTGCCATGGCACGGGAAGAAGTCGAGGCAATCCTTGATGTGTTGCAGCGCCGGGCACGCACCGGAGAGCCTGTAAACTTCGTGCGCGAATATGCGTTTCTGATCGCGTGGCGCATGGCACGGCGGATCATCGGGGTTCCGGCTCCTGATGCCGTTCCCGGATTGGTCCGGCTGATGCTGATGGCGCGCAATGTCATGCGGCCCGGTCCTGCACTGCGTTTGAAAGACGAATTGGGCGATGCAACGGCGATGTTGCTGATGCAGCAGTCCTTGTTCGGGCACGTGTTCGGCACGGTGGTGAACAGCAAAGGCTGGATGCAATGGCTGGCACGCAAAACGGCGACGCCCACGCTGGACGCCATTGATGCGGCATTGGCAATGCCTGATCTTGCGCCGCACGACAGCCTGCTTTCTGCTCTTGTGGCGGTGAAGCCGCAATTTCCCGGTGTGCAGGACTATGGCCTGCAAGCCCGCAGCGTGCTGTTCGAATTGACCGGCGCACTGGTGCTGATCGTGGGCAAATCGTTGAGCGAAATGGCAGCCTTTGCCTGTTCACCCGAAGGAGCCAGTGCCGGAATTGGCTGGGACAAACTGGTCAGCCTGTTGGCCGACCGCAACGTGAGCCAGAAAGCTCATGACGCGACGATCAACGAGGTTCTGCGGCTGGCGGGCGGCAGCCGCTTGACGCGGACCGTACGCAGCGATGGCCAATGGCGCGGTGTGGATTTGAAAGCCGGGGACCGCGTGATCGTGCTGATTGATGCGGCATCGCGCGATCCGGGGGTCTTCCCCGATCCGGGCTGCTTCGCGCCTGATCCGGCACGCCCCTACATCACCTCCGGCCCGCTGCAAGGCCCGCACTTGTGCTATGGCAGAGGCGTGGCCTGGACGATCCTGCGCGAGGCGATTGCAGCCACGCAGGGCAGGATTGCGCCAAACGGCGATGCCAGAATGGCCCTTTTCGCCGGCCTGCCAGACGATCTGCCCTTCATGGCCTGCCACCACCGACAAACCTGATCACCATCACCACGGGAGCCGCGCGTGAGCCTTTCGCAGGACGTCATCACCATCGCCATCCCCTTTGGCGACAAGTCAGAATGGTGCAGCGTCAAGGACGTTGAGCGCGAGATTGCCGAGTTGGGCAATCCCGCTGAAGGGACCATCGCGCAAGCCCTGCGCGATACAGGACTGGTCCACTTTGCCAGCATCCATGCGATCGCCCCGGAAGCACCCGGAAGCCCGGCGCATCTGCTGATCGAGGCCACGACTGACGGGGATGCAGATACAGCGCTTGAGGCGATTGCAGAGCATGCAGGGCCTGCGCTGCTGCCGCTGTTGAAGCTGGTCAGCGGGATCGACAAGGCCAATGCGGTATTGCCGCTGCTGAAAAAGCACAGCTTCCGCATCAGCCAATCTGCACTGCGCCTGCCCGGTCGCATTCTGGGATTGCCGTTCAACGGACTGCCCGGGCTTGGCGTGGCCTCAATCACAGCTAATCGGCAGATCGTGGAGGCGGCACGCAGGATCATCGCGGTTGAGCGCCGCAACTCCACGATGAAAGGTCCGCAGGCCATCCTCAAAGTGGTGGCCGATGGCCTGACGAACGATCTGTCCGCTTTGCCCGACCAGCAACCGCCTGCACTGGCCTTTTGCGACACGGCCGATGCGCCGTGGCTGGAGTATCAGCGCACCGGCTTCAATCTGGGCTGGATCGCACGGGCTTTGGCAGGGGCACGAGGCCTGTGGCTGCCGTTGCTGGTGCTGCCGTATGTTCTGGCCTTTGCCGTACTGCTGGCGGTGGGCGAAAGCGTGATTTCGGCGCTGGTCGGCGCGGTGATCCCGATGTTCCTCTTCGCGGCAAAGATCGTGGCAATCTTTGCCTTGCTGCTGCATCGCGATGAAAAGGCCAATACGCCGGTGGACCGCACGCCCTCTGCCGCTGCGCTCGGTGCCATGATGGCCCGGGAAAGCGCGAAAGGCGTGGTGCAGAACCACATGATCAGCGTAACGCATCTGCGGCCTGCGCTGATCCGCAAACTCTCGCTCCCGCTGGCGTTCATCACGGTGGCCACGATGGCGCGTATCGGCGCAATGCGGCGCGGATTTCTGGCCACGATCGGCACGATCCACGCGGCGCGGTGGGTGGTGTTGCCGGGCACCAGGCAACTGGTGTTCCTGTCAAACTACGATGGCAGCTGGGAAAGCTATCTGGAGGACTTCATCACAAAGTCTTCAGAAGGCGTGTCGGCGGTCTGGAGCAATACGCAGGGCTTCCCCGAAACGCAGTTCCTGTTCCTCAAAGGCGCTGCGGATGGTGACCGGATGAAGCGCTTTGCGCGCAATTCGATGCAGCCGACGCCGTTCTGGTTCTCGGCGCACCCCGATCTTTCGACTTCTGCCATCCGCAAGCACGCCTTGATCGTCAGCGGCCTGCTGCATCGCAAGGAACTGGAGAGCTGCCCTTCCTATGCCGAGGCATGGCTCGATCTGTTCGGCACGATCCCCCGTCCCGCCTATGGTCTGCAGTACGAGGAAATCCAGACGCTGATGTTTGGCGGCCTGCGTCGGCACCCGCACAGCTATGTGGTGGGCCTGAACTTTGGCGCGGCCAACCTTCAGGACGGCCAGCATCCATATGCCCACGTGCAATCCTGGCTGGCCGCGCTGCTGGCGCGCGACGAGATTTCCTTTGGCGACAAGCCGCCTGCAGACATCGTGTGCAATCTGGCGCTTTCGGCATCGGGCCTGCGCCTGCTGGGTCTGGACCAAGAACTGGCGCTGGAAGGCACTGGCACGGCGCAGGGCTTCCCGGCTGCGTTCTCGCTGGGCATGACCCACGAAAGCCGCAAGCGCGCCTTGTCCGATCCCGAAAACTTGGAGTGGTCTGATGCCGACACGCATGTGGCGCTGCTGCTCTATGCCAAAGATGATGCACACGCCTTGCAGATCGACGCCTTGCTGGCCGAAGCGGAATTGCACGGCCTGACGCAAACGACCAATATTCGCACTGGCATCAATGCCTTCGACCTTAATGCCTTCCGTGCTGCGTGGGAAGGGACCGAAGCGATCGAGCCTGAAAGCACCAAGACCTTCGCCCACGCGCTGGCAGAAAAGACCGATGAGCTTTCCACCGAGCCCTTCGGCTTTGTCGATGGCGTATCGCAACCGCTGGTGCGCGGTTTTCCGGGGCGGCATGGTGCGCCCGATCCGGTCCACGGGGTTGAACCGGGCGAGTTCATTCTGGGCTATACCGATAACCGCGGCTACTATCCCCCATCGCCCCAGGTAGAACGGCAGGATCTGGCCCCGGGATTGCAGCGCCAGCGCCTTCCCGCGCCACCCGAAGTTCAGCCGGGTGAGTATCCCGACTTTACAGGAAGCCCTGCCGCCCCGCGCGATTTTGGCCGCAACGGCAGTTATCTGGTGATACGCCAGCTTTCGCAGGACGTGGCCAAGTTCGAAGAGCAGCTTGATCTGGTCGCAACCGAAGTCTGCCGCCAGCGTGATGCCATCAACCCGCAGGATGGCAACTTTCACCGCACGCGCGAATGGATTGCGGCCAAGATGTTGGGCCGTTGGCGCGATGGGTCAACGTTGGTCGACCATCCGTTTGCCCCCGCTTTTCGCAGCGGCGCCGAAGCGATGCGCCGCAACGGATTCCTTTACAAGGACGCCGATCCGCAAGGGTTGCGCTGCCCGTTCGGTGCCCACGTACGCCGATCTTTCCCGCGTGACAGCCTCGCGCAGACCGATCCGGCAGAGCTGTCCGTGACCAACCGCCATCGCCTGCTGCGGCGCGGGCGGCCTTATCTGGACGCTACCGGCAAGACTGCGCTCGGCACGCTGTTCATGTGCTTCAATGCCGATCTTGAGCGGCAATTCGAATTCGTTCAGCAGACGTGGCTGGCATCGCCCACGTTTCACGGGCTGGAAGGTGAACCCGATCCCTTTGCCATGCACCATACAAGCGAGGCTGGCGGGGAGAAGGCAGGCTTCACCATCCACGGGCGCAATTCACCGCTGCACCTAACAGACCTGCAGCGCTTCGTCACGCTGCGAGGGGGCGGCTATTTCTTCATGCCCAGCCGCCAGGCGTTATGGTTTCTGGCAGGTAGCGCGTTGCAGGATGGCCCGGAGTTGAAAGCGCAGTAATCTTCAGGCCTGAATCAGCGCCTTGGTGCAACACGCGGTTAGCGCAGCAAGCGTATCTTCTGGCGGGATGCCTGTGCCTAGCGCTGCGATTTCTTCCACGCTACGGGTGCCATCAGCTGCCATCAGCAAAGCGCGCAGTTCGGGCTGTTCGATCTTGAGCACCGTGTGATCCAGTGTGCACAGCATAACCTCACCCAGTTCCAGCATCCCGCGCACCAATGCGCTCGAACAGGGCAGATCAGACGGAGCAGACGGGAATGATGCCGGACCGGAGTGCAGATTTACATACCATTCGGTGCATAGCTGAATGATGATGCGCAACAGCGCTGGATCGCCGGTAATCTGCGCCACAGGAATGCGCTGCGGATAGATCGACGAAGCATGCACCAACGCTGCTGAAAATGCTTCGTCCTTGATTTCAATGGCAT
>JBEQBV010000174.1:0-8154 GCA_041639635.1 Novosphingobium sp. | reverse complement strand
CGCAGGAAGTGATTGAACTGGGCCGCCCCACTGTGGTCGCGCTCAACATGGTCGATCTGGCCGAGCGCGATGGGCTGACGCTCGATCCCGCCGCGCTGGAATCGGCGTTGGGCGTGCCGGTGATTCCAACCGTGGCCGTGCGGCGGCGGGGGCTTACCGAACTTGCCATGGCCATTGCTGAGGCGCGGGACCGTTCGCAAGCGCACGAAGCCGCGCCACGTCCGCATGTGACCTTGCCCGAACGGCGCATGCTGGCGCACCAGATTGCCAGCGCTGCGATTATCTCGGAAACCGCCAAGCACCGCATCCATGCGCGGCTGGACAAGGTGCTGCTGCATCCTTGGGCTGGGCCGCCGATCCTGTTTGCGCTGCTGTTCGTGGTGTTTCAGGCGGTGTTTTCGTGGGCGACGCCCTTTGCCGATGGCATCGAGGCGCTGGTCGGTGCACTGGGCGAATTTGCCAAGCAGGTCCTGCCTGAAAGCCTTGCGCGCGATTTGCTGACAGAAGGCGTGATTGCGGGCGTAGGTTCGGTTTTGGTGTTCCTGCCGCAGATCGTGATCCTGTTCTTCTTCATCCTGCTGATGGAGGCGACCGGATATATGGCGCGCGCGGCCTTCCTGATGGACCGGTTGATGGCGGGCGTGGGGCTTTCTGGCCGCAGCTTTATTCCACTGCTCTCCAGCTTTGCCTGCGCCATTCCGGGCATCATGGCCACGCGCAGCATCACCGATCCCAAGGACCGGCTGACGACGATCCTGATTGCCCCGATGATGACCTGTTCGGCGCGGCTGCCGGTCTATGCGGTGATCATCGCGGCATTCATTCCGAACCGGGCGGTGGGGCCCGGCATCGGTTTGCAGGGACTGGTGCTGTTCTGCCTCTATGTGGCGGGGATCATCGGCGCGATGTTGGTGGCGCTGGTGCTGCGCCGGTCGGTGACGAAGGGCGCGGCTTCAGGCTTTATCATGGAACTGCCCAAGTACCAGTTGCCAACCGTGAAGGATTTGGCGCTGGGACTGTGGCAGCGGGCGTGGATATTCCTGCGCCGGGCGGGCACGATGATCTTCACGGTCACCATTGCGCTGTGGATCCTGCTCAACTTTCCGCGTGCTGAACCGGGGCAGGACCAGATCAACGCTTCGGTGGCGGGCACGCTGGCAAATGGCCTGGCGGTGGTGCTGGAGCCCATAGGTTTCAACCGCGATATGAGCCTGGCGATCATCCCGGCGATGGCGGCGCGCGAAGTGGCGGTCAGTTCGCTTGCCACGACATATGCTGTGAGCGCCGGGGATGACGAGGACCAGACCGCGATGGCGCTGGGCGATCAGTTGAAGAGCCGCTGGACGCTGCCAATGGCACTTTCGTTCCTTGCGTGGTTCGTGTTTGCGCCACAGTGCCTTTCGACCATCGCGGTGGCGCGGCGTGAGACGAACGGGTGGAAGTGGCCCGCCTTCATGTTGGCCTACCTGTTCGCGCTGGCCTATGCGGCGGCTGGGGTGACGTACTGGACGGCTTTGGCTGCGGGGTTGGGCTGAGCCACCACGCTGGTCTGTGGAAAAAACGGTGGCGCTGTGACTCGCGCCGACTCTGCCTGATGCGCTAGGCCAATCGCAAGATCAGAAGGAACACGATTCGATGGCAGGCAGCGTCAACAAGGTCATCCTCGTCGGCAATCTGGGGGCGGACCCCGAGGTGAAGAGCTTCCAGAACGGTGGGCGCATTGCAAACTTGCGCATCGCCACGTCCGAAAACTGGAAGGACAAGAACACCGGCGAAAAGAAAGAGCGCACGGAATGGCACACGGTCGTGCTCAATTCTGATGGGCTTGTCGGCGTGGCCGAACGCTACCTGAAAAAGGGCAGCAAGGTGTACATCGAAGGCCAGCTGCGCACGCGCAAGTGGCAGGACCAATCGGGCAATGACCGCTACACCACCGAAGTGTCGGTTGGTGGCATGGGCGGCGTATTGACCATGCTGGACGGCGCGCCCGGTGCTGGCGGCGGTATGGGCGGCGGTGGTGGTCGATCGTCCGGCGGTGGCTGGAATGAAGGCGGCTCGTCTGGCGGCGGTTCGCGCGGGGGCTCGTCGAGTGGCGGCGGCTGGAATCAAGGTGGCGGTGGCGGTAGCAGCGGCGGCTATGGCGACGATCTGGACGACGATATTCCGTTCTAAATCAGGCCTCGCAGACTAGCATAGCGCGCGCCCCCGCCCCTCGACAAGCTCGGGATAAACTTCCGGCGTAGCCGGAAGGCGGGGGCCTCGTGCCGTTTACGGAAGCTCTCAGTAAGACGCCTGAGGCCCCCGCCTTCGCGGGCGCTCAAGTTCCCCGCGTATCGCCGTACAAGTGGATATGCAGCCGGTCGGTAAAGCGCCAGCCGCGTTCCAGCGCCTCTTCGGCCAGCCAGCGTGAGCGTTCGCGCAAGGTGGCGCTGGCGGTGCCTTCGGGCATCACGAACAGGTGATTTGCTGCGATCCCGTAGCGTTCCTGCAGCGCTGAAATTTCTGTCAGATCCGCAGGCGTGGCCACCACGAATTTGAACCATGCGCGCGTGTCCTGTGCCCAAGCGGTAAGCCGTTCAGGCACCAGCGCCAGCGCCGCTTCATTGCCCGAATGCGCGAGTTTGGGGCTGACGTTGAATTGATCCACCAGTGGATCGAGCGCTGGGTGGACCGCCACCGTGCCGTTGGTTTCGATCTCCACATGCAGGGCAGGGCGGGCCGCTTTCATCAGCGCCACCATTCGCGCCAGCGCGGCACCTTGCAGCAGCGGCTCTCCGCCGGTGATGACCAGCCGGTCTTCGGGGTGCGACAGGATCAGCGCGGCGGCGTCTTCCTCGCTCATGGTCAGCTGGTTGTCGGTCCGGGCGAAGGCAACCTCGTCACGGTGCGGGCGATTGTCGCCGGTGAAGCGCCAGGTGTAGGCCGTGTCGCACCAGCGGCAGGCGAGGTTGCAGCGGCTCAGGCGCACGAACACCGAAGGGCGGCCCATGCTGGGGCCTTCGCCTTGCAGCGATGAAAAGACCTCCGGTTCGCCGGGGTTTACGGTGGCGAGGGTTAGCATAGCCGGTTCAGCACGGCTGGGTCAGCGTAGCATGCTTCGACAAGCTCAGCATGAGCGGGTGTGGGCTTAAGAAATAATCCCGCTCAGCCTGAGCTTGTCGAAGGCCGCAGACTGTCATCACCCCAACCGCGCCAGCGCTGCGGCCAGCCGTTCAGCCTCTGCCGCATGCATGGCGTGATCGGCGCGGGCTTTTTCGACCGCTTCGGGTTTGGCTTTCTCGACGAACGAGGGATTGCCCAAGCGCCCTTCGAGCGACTTGGCTTCCTTTTGCGAAACCGTCAGCGCCTTTTCCAGACGCGCCTTCTCCGCCGCGATGTCGATCACGCCATCCAGTGGTACCACGATGTTTGCGTCCCCGGCACCCACCTGCATCGCGGCCCCTGCGGGCGCTGCTTCGAAGCGGATGCTGTTGAGGCGGGCGAGGCGTTCGATCACGGCCGGGTTGGCTTCGATGATGGCGCGAGTCGGTGCCGAAGGATCGGGCAAGTAGGCGTCCAGCTTGGCCCCCGGCGCGATGCCGAGTTCGTTCTTGGCGGTGCGCAAGTTTGAGACCAGCGCGATCAGCCATTCGACTTCACGCTTGGCCGCCGGATCGACGGTGGTTTGCGGATCGGGCCATGCGGCGACGATCAGTTCTGCATCGCGCTGCCCGAGCGCATGCCACAGTTCTTCGGTCACGAAGGGCATGAACGGGTGGAGCATCACCAGAATCTGGTCGAGTACCCAGCCTGCCACGGCGCGGGTTTCTGTATCGAAATTGCCCTTGATCAGTTCGATGTACCAATCGCAGAACTGGTCCCACACGAAGTGGTAGACGGTGTTCGCCGCCGCATCGAAGCGCAAGTCGGCCATGGCCTGATCGAGCGCGGCGACGGTTTCCACGACCTCGCCGATGATCCACATGTTGACTGCGGATGTAGCGGCGGGCGCGGCGACTGACGTGCTGCCGGTGATCCCGTTGCTCTGGCAGAAGCGCGCGGCGTTCCACAGCTTCGTGGCGAAGTTGCGATAGCCTTCGACGCGCTTCTCATCCATCTTCACGTCGCGGCCCTGGCTTTCCATCGCGCACATGAAGAAGCGCAGCGCATCGGCGCCGTACTTGTCGATCAGGCCCAGCGGATCGACCACGTTGCCTTTGGACTTGGACATCTTCGCGCCGTCAGCCGCGCGGACGAGGCCGTGGAGGTAGAGCTTCTTCCACGGCACTTCCTTCATGAAGTGCAAGCCTTGCATCGCCATGCGCGCATCCCAGAAGAACAGGATGTCGAAGCCCGAAATCAGCAGGTCGTTGGGGTAGTGTTTGGCGAGGAGGGAGCGATCCTCCCCGGAACGGGGAGGTGCCCCGGAGGGGTGGAGGGGCCGGGAGATATCGGAGACGGCAGTGCTATCTGGTGAGGTTTCGACCCCTCCGTCAGCACTGCGTGCTGCCACCTCCCCGTTCCGGGGAGGATTGTCGTCTTCCGGCCAGCCGAGCGTGGCGAAGGGCCACAGCGCGGAGGAGAACCATGTGTCGAGGACGTCCTCGTCGCGTGATAGGGTGACACTCGTCCCGGCCTTGGCCTGCGCTTCTTCCTCGGTCTCTGCCACGTAGCATTGGCCATCCGAACCATACCAAGCCGGAATCCGGTGCCCCCACCAGAGCTGGCGGCTTACGCACCAAGGCTGGATATTCTCCATCCAGTTGAAGAACGTCTTCTCCCACGTCTTCGGCACGATCTCGATGGCACCGGAACGCACCGCTTCCATGGGCGCTTTCGCCAGTTCTGCAGCATCGACATACCACTGGTCGGTCAGCCACGGTTCGATCACCACGCCGCCACGATCCCCGAACGGCGTCTGGATCGTGCGAGGTTCGGCGTCGTGCTCGACGAGGTTGCCTTCCTTGTCTTTCGTCACGTGCGGGATCAGGAAACCGGCTTCCTTCATCCGCTCCACAGCCAGCTTGCGCGCGTCGAAGCGGTCCATGCCGATGAACTCGGCGGGCACCAGACCGTCCGCCGTCTGCACGACCTTGGCCTCGGCATCGAACATGTTGAGCATGTCCGCCGCCTTGATCCCGGCGCGCTTGCCCACTTCGAAGTCGTTGAAATCGTGGCCTGGCGTGATCTTCACCGCGCCGCTGCCCAGCTCCGGGTCGGCGTGTTCATCTGCCACGATCTTGAACCGGCGTCCGGTCAGCGGTTGCAGAATGTCCTTGCCGATCACGCTCAAATAGCGCGCATCTTCAGGATGCACCGCCACGCACATGTCGGCCAGCATCGTCTCGGGGCGCGTGGTGGCGACTTCGATGTAATCCAGCCCGTCATCGCGGGTCACGCCATCGGCCAGCGGATACTTGAAGTGCCAGAACCCGCCCTGAACCTCGCGCGTTTCCACCTCAAGATCGGAAATCGCCGTCTTCAGCTTGGGGTCCCAGTTCACCAGCCGCTTGTCGCGGTAAATCAGGCCCTGATTGTAAAGGTCGACGAAGACCTTCACCACCGCCTTGGTGAAGTGCGGGTCCATCGTGAACTGCTCTCTGGACCAGTCCATCGAACAGCCCAGCCGACGCAGCTGACCGGTGATCGTGCCGCCGCTCTCGTGCTTCCACTCCCACACTTTGCCGATGAATTCATCGCGGGTGTAGTTGGAGCGCTTGTCGCCCTTCGCCTCCATCTGGCGTTCGACCACCATCTGCGTGGCGATGCCCGCATGGTCGGTGCCGACCACCCACAGCGCATCCTTGCCGCGCAGGCGTTCATAGCGGATCACCACGTCCTGCAGCGTGTTGTCGAGCGCGTGGCCGATGTGGAGGCTGCCGGTGACGTTCGGCGGCGGGTTGACGATGGTGTAGGGCTGGGCGTCGGGGCGTTCGGGGCGGAACAGGCCGTTGTTTTCCCAATGGGCATACCATTTGGCCTCGATCCCGGCGGGTTCGAAGGTCTTCGCCAGTTCGTTTGAAGTGTGCTCGCTCATGGGCCAGCGCCTTGCCATCCTGCGCGCCCGCCTGCAAGCATTGCGGGGAACCGCAAGACCGGTTCCTTCGTTATGGCTCACGTGTTGCACTTGTCGCCTTGGACCAAATACCCCATGAAGCGGGCAAGATGCGGGAACTGACCGAATTTCAACTTATGCCCGCCGATCAGCGGGGTGCCGCCACGCTCGCTTTCAGCGGGCCGATGACGGTTGCCTCGCTAGGCGCGGCTGACACGCGGCTGCGGGGATTGAGCGAATCTTTCTCGCAGATCGACATTTCTGCCGTGACCCGGATCGACACGGTCGGCGCGTGGACGGTCTGGCGGCTTTCGCGCGATAACGACGCGAAAATCATCGGTTGCAGCGATGAGGCGCAAAAGCTGGTCGATGCGATCAGCAAGGCCGATTCTAACGCCGAAAACGTGCGCGCACACCGCCTGCCATTGTTCACGCGCGTGCCCGCCCATGTTGGCGAAGTGATGATCGGGCTGGGCCGCGGCATGCTGCAGGTCACTGGCTTCCTCGGCCAGATCATGCTGAGCGCTGGCACGCTGATCCGCCATCCGGGCCGCTTCCGCATGAAGGCTCTGGTGCACCAGATGGAACTGGTCGGCGTCAATTCGCTGGCGATCATCGGGTTGATGAGCTTCCTTGTCGGCATCGTGATTGCGCAACAAGGTGCGGTGCAGTTGCGGCAATTCGGGGCGGAGATCTATACCGTCAACCTTGTGGGCCGCCTGACCTTGCGCGAACTGGGCGTGCTGATGACCGCGATCATGGTGGCGGGCCGCTCCGGCTCGGCCTTTGCCGCGCAGATCGGCACGATGAAGCTGACCGAAGAGGTCGATGCGATGCGCACGATTGGTGTGTCGCCAATGGAATCGCTGGTCATGCCGCGCATTCTGGCCACGATGATCATGATGCCGCTGCTGGGTTTCTATTCGGCTATCGTGGGCATTATCGGCGGCGCGTTTCTTTCAAGCCTGACGCTGGGCATTCCGTTCTTCACGTTCCTGACGCGCATTCAGGAAGTGGTGCCGCTGCACGATGTGTGGGTGGGGATTACCAAAGCGCCGGTGTTCGGCCTGATCGTTGCGCTTGCAGGCTGCTATCAGGGCATGCAGGTAAAGAACAATGCCGAAGAAGTGGGCGCGCGGACGACGGCGGCAGTGGTCATGGCGATCTTTACGGTGATCGTGCTCGATGCGTTCTTTGCCGTGTTCTTCACCAATATCGGGTGGGGCTGATGGAACAGGCGCAATTCCCCATCCGTGTTCGCGGTGTGCGCAATGTGTTTGGTGAGCATGTCATCCACGATGGCCTTGATCTTGACGTGCGGCAGGGCGAGATTCTGGGCGTGGTTGGCGGATCGGGCACCGGCAAATCGGTGCTGATGCGCACAATCATCGGGCTGCAAATCCCCGATGCGGGCGAAGTGGAGGTGCTGGGCGATACCATCACCGATGCGCGCGATGATGCCGATATCGACATCCGCAGCCGCTGGGGCGTGTTGTTTCAGGGCGGTGCGCTGTTTTCGACGCTGACCGTGGCGGAAAACGTGGAAGTGCCATTGCGCGAATTTTACCCCGAAATCACCGACGATCTGCGCCATGAAATCGCGCGCTACAAGGTGCTGCTTTCAGGCCTGCCCGCTGATGCGACGGGGAAGTATCCGTCAGAACTGTCTGGCGGCATGCGCAAACGCGCTGGCCTCGCCCGTGCGCTGGCGCTTGATCCCGAACTGCTATTTCTGGATGAACCGACTGCCGGGCTTGATCCCATCGGTGCCGCCGCGTTCGATCAGCTGATCCTGAAACTGCAGCAGACGCTGGGCCTGACCGTGTTCCTGATCACCCACGATCTCGATACGCTGTACGAGATTTGTGATCGGGTGGCGGTGATCGCGGACCGCAAGGTGATTGCCGTGGGCACCATCCCGGAACTGCTGGCGCTCGATCATCCGTGGATTCAGGAATATTTCAACGGCCCGCGCGGTCGCGCAGCGCAAGACGCGCAAGTGCGACACGACGCGAAACAGGCACAGATTTCCCACGATGCGCCTTCGCGCGCTGAACCGGGTGAGGCATAAGGACAAGGCATGGAAACGCGCGCAAACCATATCTGGGTCGGCCTTGTCA
>JBEQBV010000173.1:0-8200 GCA_041639635.1 Novosphingobium sp. | reverse complement strand
ATGTGCGCCAGTTCGTGCGCAGCAGCCATGGCAAGTTCGTCATCGTTCTGCGCAAGAGTAACCAGCCCGGTGGACACAGATACGTTGCGGGTGTCGCTATGGGCATCGATGCTGCTGTCGGTTTCCAACACCAGCCGCGCTGCGCAATGGCGGACCGGCGTGATCAGGATATCCGTGGCCACACCCACGCCCCCGCGCCGCACACTGACGGCAATGGGCTGATCCGGCGCAGCCGCGGCAATCTCTTCCAGCATGGCCTCGGCCACGAGCGGGCCGGGATTGCGGCGAGCCACGATCAACTCGACCGGCACTCCGGCAATAGCCACGATCTCATCACCAGGCAGCAATCCACTTCGGGCCGCAGGGCCATCGTGTGCAACAGAGACTACCACCGGCCATTCCCCCATGCCCAGCGTCTGCGCCAGCAGCGGCCAATCCTTTTTCGCATAGGCGCGCCGGTCATCGATCGCGACGCCGATATCCGCCGCGTTCTGGCGGCACAGGCCATCAGCCGCCTGCCGCAGCCGCCATTCAACCTGCTGCACCCGCGCCATGTCTTGCCGCAGGCGTACGGTCCATGGCACATCCTGCGCTGCGGCAGGAATCACCAGGGCGCAAAACAGCGCTCCAAAACTGGCCATCGCCACGATCAACCGATGCGGAAAAATCACAATCATATTGGCCCCATGCTACTGAATGACGGGGCCTTCAAGGGCCGCAAATGGAGTTTGCAATGACAAAGGTACTCGCCGCGGCTTCTGCTGGAGGGCACTGGGAGCAGATGATGCTGCTGCGCCCGACGCTGGAACAGTTCGACGTGCATTTTGCCACCACGCATCCCGATCTGCCGCGCCGCGCAGGCATTGCTGCTGCCACGATCCTGCCCGATTGCAATCAGGACCAGCCGTTCAATTCGCTGCGCTGCCTGTTTGCGGCATTTGCGCTGGTGCTGCGCCAGCGGCCCGATGTGGTCATTTCCACCGGCGCGGCGCCCGGCTTCTTCTGCGTGCTGGCCGGACGGCTGACAGGCGCGCGCACACTGTGGATCGATAGCGTGGCCAATGCGGAAAAGCTTTCGATGTGCGGTCGTCTTTCGCGCATCTTTTCAACCCGGTGCATCACCCAGTGGGAACATCTGGCCGATAATGGCCGGCCGGGTTACGCGGGGAACCTGCTGTGATTCTGGTAACCGTCGGCATGCAGCTGGGTTTTGACCGGCTGATCCGCGCCATCGATGAACTGGCACCGGATCTTGCGATGCCGGTTGTCGCCCAGACCGGCAAGGGCACGTATCAGGCACGGAATATCAAGACGCTGGAGAGCATAAGCCCCAGCGAATTCGATGGCATGATCAAGCAGACCAGCCTGCTGGTGGCCCACGCAGGCATCGGCACCGTGCTTACTGCGCAGCGCTTCAACAAGCCGCTTGTGCTGTTCCCGCGCCGCGCCAGCTTTGGCGAACATCGCAATGATCATCAATTGGCCACGGTCGGCCAGTTGGATGGCAGACCGGGCATTATCGTTGCCCGCGAAGAGAGCGAGTTGCGTGATGCCATCGCTCGCGGCCTCGCCACAGAAATGGGCAGCGTGGCCGAAGAAACCGCCGCGCGCCGTGCGCGACTAACCTCGGCGGTCGATCAGTTCATCCGCACCGGTGTGATCTGAATGCCGTTTGTGCCGCATCCTTGCCGCAGCTTTGCCCAGTTCAGCCGGGTATCGCCAAGCCAGGACCATGACGGCAAAAGTGGCACCCATATCCACCACCCAGTTCAACCTCGGGCCGCGATAAAGCAGCATGTCGAGCGCGTGCAGCGAAACCATCCGGATCGCAATAAGCACGATCATCACACAACAGGCCGCAGCCGCCCAGATTACCTCGCGCGAAAGGCCCCGGCGGGCCAGCACGCCCGATTGCTGCACCCGCCATCCGGCAAAGATTGCGGCCACAGACAGCGCAACAATGATAATGCTGGCCAGAACGGACTGAAACTCGCGCCGCACGTCATAGACCCGCTCCACTTGCAGTTCGCCGCGCAAGACAGCGCGCAGTCCTTCTTCAATGCCCAGAAACCGGGACACGGCACAGGCCGCAAAGAGCACCGCAGCGAACAGCCAGACGCGGCCATGCCACTGCGGTATCGTGCGCACCGGATCGGGCCTGCGCGCGGCCACCCCAGCTCGCAAAGCCATCAAAGCGGCCACGACATAGATCAGGACAGCCACCATACCGATGGCGCCGGGCAGATGCAGTCCGGACTGTGGGGGCATATCTTTTCAAATCTCCGGTCACTACCGCAGGTTTCATCCGACATTCCGGTTCCGCCCGAGGTCAAAAGATCATGCGCAAACTGCAGCCGCATGGCATGCTCTCGGCACAAACTTCGCCATGGCGAGGAGCGGCATGGTGCAGCGCACAACAAGCAGTGCAGAACATTGTCCCGCGCGCAGGTGCGGTATCAATCGAGCCGCTCCCTGTCCAGAAAGGACAGCCCGGCTCAAAAGGCATTCAGGTGCCAAGACTTGCGCTTCTGCAGGCTGGGCGGTATGCGGATATTACTTAATTTCCAGAAGTTTTGTCTGAACAGTTTCTCAGGGTAAATGCCGGCATGACAACACCAAAGGTTCGCTGCACCGCAAAACTTGCCCTGTCCACAGGCCTTGCCGTGGTGCTCGCAGGGTGCAGCACAGGCCCCAGTCCGCGTGTCGGCCTGGTCGATCAGGCGCAGTCTGCGGCACTGGGTCAGGAGGATTATTCGGCAATCGAATCGAGCACATATATGCTGCGCCCGTCCGATGTCGTATCGGTCACGGTGTTTCTGGAACCCGACCTTTCCATCACAAGCGTGCCAGTCGGCGCAGACGGGAACCTTTCATTGCCGCTGATCGGTTCGATCAAGGTCGATGGCATGACCACGCGCGAACTGGAAAAGACTGTCACCGAACGGCTCGTCAAGGCCGATATCCGCGATCCGCGCGTGTCGGCCAACGTCATGCAGTTCGGCTCGCACCTCGTTACGGTCGAAGGTTCGGTTGAAAAGCCGGGCATGTATCCGTTCAAGCCAGGTACCCGGCTTTCCGGCGCGATCGCCCTCGCCGCCGGACTGAAGCGGGAGGCCAAGCTCGAGGAAGTCGCCGTATTCCGGCAGACCGGACGCGGCATGGCCGTGGCCAAGTTCGATTACGGGGCTGTGCGGTCGGGCACGATGCTGGATCCGGTCCTGCTGCCAAGCGACAGGATCGTGGTCGGCACGTCAGGCCTTTCGCTGTTCTGGCAGGACTTGATCAAGACGCTGCCAGCCTTTGCGCTGTTTGCCAACCTGTAATGGCCTGATCGGGCGGGACCTGCCTTTTTTGGTCCTGCCAAACCGACTGCACGCTGATTTCTAAAAGGTCTCTCCCGGAATGAACAACGCCACATACAGTCGATCGCCCGCAGAGCAGGCCCTGCTTGATGATGGCGAGACCGGCGGATCATTCAGCAACCTGCTGAACATGACCATGATCCGGGGCATTCTTTACCGGCAGCGATTCATGCTGCTGGGCATTGTCGGCCTTGCACTGATCGGCGCGCTGGTCGTCACCTTGCTCACCCGGCCGATTTACAGCGCCTCTGCCACCGTGCAGATTGAACCCTATGCCGCTTACATCTTCGAAGGGCAGAGCATTTCGCCCGATGTCCCGGTCAACGAAATTGACCGTTACATGAAGACGCAGGCCACGGTCATCACCAGCCGCCGCATCGCTTATCGGGTGGTCGACTCTCGTAAGCTTGCTGATCGCGAAGATTTTATCGGTGAACTGGCCACCGAGCGTCCCGAAGGAATGGACGACAAGCAATGGAAAAATGCCCGGCGCGAAACTGCGGCTGCCATGGTTTCGAGCGGAACGCAGGTAACCATTCCGATCGAAAACCGGATCATCACCATCAGCTTTTCCTCGCCCAGCCCCACCATCGCAGCTGAACTGGCCAATGCGGTGACCGATGTTTTCGTGCAGGAAGATCTGCGCCGCAGCCTGGAAACCAACGAATACGCGCAAAACTATCTGAAGGGTGAAATCACCAAGCTGCAGGCACGGCTGCAGCAAGCCGAAGAAGCCACCAATTCCTATGCCCGTCAGAACGGCATCGTGGCACAGGCACCCGTAGTGTCACAGGCCACCGAGGGTCAGGACAGCATTGCCCAGACCGTGACCGTCGCCACTCTGGCCAGCGTCAACGAGACATACACGGCTGCGCGCGCCAAACGCATCGCCGCTGAACAGCGCTGGAACGCCATCGCCAACATGCCCGCCACCCAGCTTCCGGAAGTGCAGCAGAACAACGCCATCCAAACCATGGTGTCAGAGCGTTCGAAGGCGATCACCGAAGTTTCGCAGCTGCGTCAGCGCTATGGCGATAGTTATCCCCGCATCCGCGAACTGAACGCGCAGGTCACTTCGTTGACCTCGCAGATCAATCGCGCTTCTGCCGACGTGAAGAACGCCATTCGCGATGAATACGTGATCGCACAGCGCCAGGAACAGGCCCTGGAAGGCGAACTGTCGAAGGTTTCGGGCAAGACCCTGGAAGAGCAGGACCGCCGAGTCCGCTATAACATGCTCGACCGTGAAGCCTCTGCCCTGCGCACGCAGGTTGCGTCGCTGCTGACCCGTTTCAACGAGATTTCGGCAGCCGCAAACCTCAAGTCCGGCAGCAGCACCAAGCTGGATCTGGCGCAGGTGCCCGATGGCCCGGTATCGCCCAGCCTGCCCAAGAACATGCTGATCGGCCTGTTCCTTGGCGGCGCGCTTGCCCTTGCCGTTGCGATCCTGCGCGAAGCCTTCGATGATCGCCTGCGCACCACAGAAGACGTGGAACGCAAGCTTGGCCTGCCTTTGCTGGGCTACACGCCCGACATTTCGGATCGTAACATTGCCGATGAAGTGTCCGATCCGTTCAGCGTGCTGATGGAGGCCTATTCCTCGATCAGAACCTCGATCGATTTCGCCGTGCCGGGCAAGAACCGCGTGCTGCAAATCACCAGCAGCGAACCATCGGAAGGCAAATCACTCACCGCCGCGACCATCGCCCGCAAGTATGCGCAGCTTGGCCGCAAGACGCTGCTGATCGACGCCGACTTGCGCAAGCCATCGCTGTTTGCGCTGTTTGGTCAGGCCCGGCCCAAGGTCGGCTTTGTCGAAGTGCTGCTGGGCGATGTCCGGTTTGAAGACGCGCTGATCAAGGGCACGCCGGATAATCTCGACGTGATCCCGGTGGCGCAGTCAAAGGTGAACCCGGTTGAGCTGCTTTCCTCCCAGGTGCTGATCGATTTTGTCGAGAAGTATCGCCAGGAATACTCGCTGATCATCTTCGATTCGGTCCCCGTCATGGGCTTGGCCGATGCGCCGCTGCTCTCGCGCATTGCCGATGCCACAGTGTTCATCGTCGAAGCCAACCGCGCCCACTATGGCCAGGCCAAGACCGCGATCCGCCGCCTGCTGGGCGCAGGGGCCAAGATCGCAGGCGTCGTGCTGACCAAGTATCGTGCCGCCGATGCCGGCATGTCCTACGATTATCACTATCAATATTACGCTTATGGTGAGCGTCCGAAGGACTGAGTCACCAAGGCCAAAGGTCCAAAGCAAAGAAGCCCGCGCAGACCAAATGGTTTGCGCGGGCTTTCTTCTGTCCGGTTAATCTTTGAAGGACCGGGAAGATTCAGTCGCGGAACACTTCGCCGTGCCAATCCCAGAACCGCTTGGATGCCGGCTTCCAGCGCTCCTCACCCAGTCGCTGCTCCCAGACATCGCGGGGCGAGCTTCCAGAGGATATCACAGTGCCAGTCTGGTCGTAGGACACAGAAAAGATCCGCTCGCCACGCATGATTTCACTCACCTGCTGCACCGCTGCACGGGCAATACAGTCGGGTAGAGTATCTCGATCCGGCGATTGCATTCGCACTTCATAGTCACGCTTGCCAACATGCGTGTGAAAGGTGTTGGTGCCGAGCGTAATCTCGCCTTGGTGGATTGACGCAGTCAGCGCACCCACCGCCTCGCACGGCGATGGCCAGCGGTAAATGCGCACGCCATATTGATTCTCGAACACCTCTGCCTGATCGAGCGGCAGCTTACCGGCGGCGGCGGCAATGAACGCCCGTTCAATCGCCTCATCTCCCGGAAAGTCCTCCGCTTCGTCGTTCTCGTCATCGGGCAGCATGCGACTGTCGCTCCATGTCGCGAATGAAGGCGCGGTTGGCCAGCAGCAGCGCCACGGCGCGGCCAAGGATCGCCAGCGTGATCGCCATTGCGGCCCCTGTCAGATCATACAGCGGGATCAGGATCAGGAAGAGCGCGATGGTCATCACCGTCACGCCGATTTCGATGCGCATGGCGATATGCTCGCGGTGGGCCATGTCGAGCACGGTGCCGATCGGGCCGACTGTCACGGCAATGAACTGGCCTATCCCCAAGATCACCAGCGCAGGCGCGCCGCGCACAAAGCCGGGGCCAAACAGGCCGAGCAACCATTCGGGAAAGACAATAATCGCAATCAGCAGCGGCAGGCAAAGCGCTCCGCCCACCAATCCGGTCTTGCGCGCAATCGCCAGCATGGCGCGATATTCCCTGTCGGCATAGCGCGCAGCAATGTGGCTGCCGACCATTTGATCAAACGAATTGCGCACCAGTGTGAACAACAGGCCGAACTGCACAGCCACACGATAGATTCCTGCCTCGGCCGGGCCGTGCCACGTGCCCAGCGTAACCACTGCAATCCAGTCACAGAAAAAGGCTGCAAGGTAGATCACCATGATACGCAAGCCCGATTTGAGCGAAAGCGTCTGCGCGCCCACCGGCCAGTCGCCAGTCAGCTTGCGGATGTGCATCAGGCCAAACAGCATGACCAGCACGCACGATCCGGCATAGACGATCTCAGGTGCCAGCAGCGGCAAATCACCGCGCCAGAGCCACAATCCGCCCAGCGTTAGCAGCGTCAGTCCGGTGTAGGAAATCCCGTCAAGCGATTGTGAAAGCAGCACATTGCCTGTTGCGCGAATCGAGGCGGAAATGGTGCGCACCATCGCGATGGACGGAACGGCAATCGCCATGATCGTCACCGGCACCTGCAGTTCGGGCTGTCCCATCAGCAGATGCGTCATCGGCCAGGCCAGCAGCGCCATGGCAAGGCCGATCCCTGCCCCCAGCATCGCCACCACCTTGAGCGCGCGGGCGATGGCAGCACGGGCCATGCCCAGATCGCCCTTGCGCCACGCCACGGCAACAGAGCGCAGCACCACGGTATCAAGGCCGATGTTGGATGCAACCGCAAGCAGCGTCGCCGTGGCCAAAGCGATCTGGTAGATGCCGACGCCTTCGGCCCCCATTGCCCGCGAAATCATCAGGTTAAGGCCAAAGCTGGCCACCGCGCCCGTGCCCTTCAAGGCAAGGCCAATCAGCAGGTCCAGGGCAATCCCGCGCTGCATCAGCGCCTTGATCCTGTCTCGCATCGTGCTGGCCCGGTTCCCTTTTGCCCGGTGACGCTGGGAGCCGCGCCACTGCGCTGCGGGTCTTACACATATGCTGCGCTGCAACCAAGCCTGTTGCGGGCAAAACCTGCACCGGCTAAGCCTTTCTGACCAAAGTCTTTGGTCAGCTTTCAAACATGCGGGACGGGTTCATGACAGCAACGCAGCACGCCTACTCCGTGGTCATCCCCGCCCACAACGAAGCCTCCGTGATCGAGCGCTGCCTGCGTGCCTTGCTGGATGATCCGCAGGGGCCCGGTGAGATCATCGTGGCCTGCAATGGGTGCAAGGACGATACCGCGGCGATCGCGCGCCGTGTCGCGCCCGCAGCGACGGTTCTGGAGATTGCCAAGGGATCGAAAATTCTGGCGCTGAATCAAGGAAATGCCGCAGCTGTGGCGACTCCGCGCTTCTTCGTTGATGCCGATATCGTGGTATCGGGAAAAGCGCTGCGGGCGGTGGCGGAGAAGCTTGACGATTCCACGCAAGTCCGCGCCGCTGCGCCCGCGCTACACGTTGATTTGACCGGATGTTCCGCGCCGGTGCGATCCTATTACAAGGTGTGGATGCAGCAGCCCTATGTTAAGGTGGGCATGGTGGGATCGGGTATTTTTGGACTGTCTGCCAAAGGCTTGGCCGAAGTCGGCACCTTCCCCGACATCATCGCCGACGATCTTTACGTCCGCACCCGCTTT
>JBEQBV010000172.1:0-8210 GCA_041639635.1 Novosphingobium sp. | reverse complement strand
GATGAGAATCCCCTACGCAAAGAAAACCCGGCGAGCCGTTGCGGCCCGCCGGGCAAATACGTTCAGTCCAGTTGCTTCAGCAGATCAGCGACGTTCGCCCATGAACTGCAGCAGGAACTGGAACATGTTGATGAAATCAAGGTAGAGGCTGAGTGCGCCAAGCACGACAGCCTTGCCCGCAAATTCCGTTCCAGCAACGTAAGCGTACTGATCCTTCAGGCGCTGCGTATCATAGGCGGTAAGGCCGGCGAAAATCAGCACGCCAAGGAAGCTGATTGCCCAGCCAAGGCCCGATGATTTCAGGAAGATGTTCAGCAGCGAAGCGATCAACAGGCCAAAGACACCCATGATAAGGAAGCTGCCCATGCCGGACAGGTCTTTCTTGGTGGTGTAGCCATAAAGGCTGAGGCCAGCAAAAGCGCCCGCCGTGGCGAAGAACGTGGTTGCGATCGAGGCGCCGGTGTAGACGAGGAAGATCGTCGACATCGACAGGCCCATGGCCACGGCAAAGCCCCAGAACATGCCCTGCAGGGCTGTGGTGGAGAACTTGTTCTGGCCAAAGCTCATGAACATCACAAAAGCCAGCGGCGAAAGCATCACCAGCCACATCAGCGGCGTACCAACGAAGGCCTGTGTCATGCCCGAAGTGGCAGACAGCAGGGCGACAATGCCCGAGAGCATCACGCCCGAAGCCATGTAGTTATAAATCGATAGCATGTGACGACGCAGGCCCGCATCGAACACTTCGCTGCGGCCCTGGAGGCCGGAAAGGCCCGGAGACGCGCCGAATCCCGTCCCGGTGGGGCGAGGGTCGTTCCAGTTTGCCATTTTCAAAGCTCCGTTCTGTGGCCCCAATGACCACGTAAACGGAATATCGGCGCTATTGGTTCCGCTTTCAAGCGAAACCGGCGCGGGACGCGACCAATCAATTGTAACGAATTGTTGCGAAGCTTGGCAGACTCAGGTCCTGGCCCGCGCCTGGGCCGTCATCTCTGCGCTGCGATCACGCGCGCCGCGCAAGGTATCGGTCATCAGAGCCACCAGGCGCTGGTCCTGATCGAGCACATCAATCCCGACTTGCGTGACTCCTCCGGGGCTGGCGACGCGACGCGCCAGTTCTGCAGGGCCATGTTCGGACGCCGCCGCCAGCATGGCTGCCCCCTCGACCATGGACAGCGCCAACCGATCCGCCTGCGCGCGTGGCAGGCCAAGTGCAGCGGCCCCTTTGGCCAGGGCATCGATGAAGCGATAGACGAACGCGGGGCCGGACCCGGCAAGTGCGGTCACCAGATCCATCTGATCCTCACCGCCCAGCCATTCTGCCTGCCCCAGCGGGGCCATCAGCGCATCGGTTTGCGCTTGCGCCGCTTCATCCGCCTCACCCACCAGCGCAATGGGCGATTTGCCGAGGGCAGCGGCCAGATTTGGCATCACACGCACAATCGCCTTCACTTGCGGGAAGGCTGCACGCAGCGTGGCAAGATCGACCCCTGCGAGGATCGACAGCAGCAGCGTGCGCGCACCGACGAAAGGCTGCACCATGGCGATTGCATCGGGCAGTTGCTGCGGCTTGAAGCCGAGGAGGACTACATCGAATGGCGCTTCACCACCCGGCGCATTCTTCAGCAGGCGCACGCCTTCTGGAGCAGCATCCAGATAGGGATCAACGATGGTGAAGGTTTCGGGCGCAATCCCGCCTGCGAGCCAGCCCTTCAGCATGGCCCCGCCCATGTTGCCGCAGCCGAACTGGAGAATGGTCTTGGTCATGGGTCGGTCCTTGAGTCGTTTGCCGTTGCTCAATGCCGATGCGCCGTGTTTCCGGCAAGCTTCTCTACCGAGGCGGGACCCCAGGAGGTTTACGATGAGGTTCGATTTATACGCCTGAGGACCGCGCCTTCGCGGAAGCACGGTGCATAATGGAAGGTTTCACGCCTCGCCGGCAGCGTCCACCATTGCGCTGGAGAGCGCTTCGGACGGGCTCTTGTCGCCCCACAGCACGAACTGGAACGCGGGATAGAAGCGATCGCATTCGTCGACGGCGGCCTCGACGGCGGCTTGCGCCTGACTGATGCTGAGCAAGCCATCATCGCCAAGCATCAGGCCGTGGCGATACAGCAGCACTGAACCATTTGACCAGATATCGAAATGGCCGATCCACACCTGTTCATTTATCAGGGCCATGAGTTCAAACACCGCCGGCTTCTTGTCATCCGGGATGCGCGTGTCGGGCAGACACAAAATCTGCAGCACGTGATCTTCGACCCGCCAAATCGCGCGAAGCTGATAGTTGGCCCATGAACCTTGGATCTCGCCCGTCACTTCATCGTCGGACACGAATTCGCACGGCCAGCCACGGGCTTCGAACAGCGAGGCAATCATGTCGACGGGCGCTGCATCGTCGCGCTCGTTGTCGTCATGGCCGGTCCGCATCGTACGTCCCCTGAACACTTTGCTTGGGCCTCCTTGGCTGAATGGCTCGGCTGGTTGGCCCCGGCAGGACGAAATGCCCTGCCTGCTGCACGCACCGTCAATGGAGGTTAACACCCCCCAGCGACAATCGCGGGATAACAGGCGGTTGGGCAAAACTCGATAAGCTTGTGGGAAAGCTGTGGACAAGGGGTGGACGCTCAGGCGCTGAACCCGTGCCCTCACCAGCGCTATTTCAACGGCAAGGTATCCACGGCCTGCCCGGCCGGACTGGTCCACTGATAGCTCGAAACGCCGCTTTTCTTCAGCTTCGTCACGAATTCCTGCGCGGCCGCTTCGCTTTCAAATGGGCCGGTGAGCAGGCGGAAGTTGCTACGCCAGGGCGAAAGGTACGGCTTTCGGCTGCGCAGCAGCTCGGGCGCTTCCTTCACCAGACGGCGCCATTCGTTATCCATCACGTCCTTGTTGGCACCGGTGAGCACTTGCACCCAGATGCGGCTGGGATGGCTGGGCGGTGCCTTCTTGGCCTTGGTTTCCTTGGCATCCTTGGCTGACTTCGCCTCTTTGGCTGCAGTCTTGGCGTCCTTCGCAGAGGGTTTGCCAGATTCCTTCACCGTGTCCTTTGCCAGTTCCCTAGTAGGCGTGCGCGATACATCGGTCGGCCCGTCAGGCCGTTCACCACGCGGATCGGGCTTGGCGGCTGCCTTTGGCGGAAGGCGCGTGATATCAACTGCAGCTACGGTTGCGACCCGCTCTTCTGCCGGAGGCTCAAACGACCTGAACATCGATGCAAAGTCGGTTGGCTGGGGCGCGGTCGGAGGAGCAGCTACAGGTGCCGTCGCTGCCTGAACCGGTACGGGCGCGAGTGCTGCTGGTTGCGCAAATGAGGCACCTGCGTAGATCGCAGCAGATGATGCCGGGGTTGCTGATTGCTGCGGAGGCGCCGCGGCAACGGCAGCAGATATCGGCGACGACGATGTTGCAGGAACAGCCGCAGGCGGCACTGTTGGTCGCGGCGCTGTCGCTGTTGGCGTGGTCGAAGGCGGCGGGGCGATGTTTGAGTTGGCCACCCGCGCCAGATCAAAGGATCCTGAAACAGGGGGCGGAGCGGGCGCGACAGCAGGTTGTGCAGAGGTCTCGGCTGTACGCACGGTTGGCGCAGTTGGGGGCACTGGTGCCGGAGCAGGATTGGGCTTGGCCGGCTGCAAAAGTGCCGAAGGCTGCGAAGATGGAGCAGCAGGACTTGCGGGGCGGATCGGTGGCACGGGCGGGCGCTGCGCTCCGGGCGGTACGTCGAGTGCCGAAAGGACAGCCGGGCGTGAGGGGGTGGCCAAGGGGGGCTTGGCCACAGCGACTGGTGCCGGTGATGGCGTTGGGCTTGGCGCTGGATCTGACTGACGGACAGACGGGACCGGTGGAGCGGTGCTTGGCGTGGCCTGTGCCAGAACCACTTTTCGATCCTCACGGTCTGGACGACGACGCTTTTCACGGCTCGGCTTGTCACGGCCGGGCTTTTCAGACGCTGATGCGGTGGTGGGGCCCAGTGGCGCACCAGCAGGTATAAGGCCAGATTCGGCAATACGCGGCGCACGGGGATTGAGCGCTGCGTATTGCACCACGCGCGGATCATCGCGGCCCATATCTGCCGCACGAGGAAACCGCCCGAAATTGGCGGCTGCAGCCTGCTGCGCCGGGGTCAGGCGCGGCATGTAGCGCAAATAGGGCGCTATGCCCGAAGCAAGATCCTGCGGCATCGAGGCATAGGCAATGGCCACCGCCTCGTCAGCGCCATCGGTGACGGCCATCGCAAAAGTGCGGGTGCGCCACGCGGCGCGATCCTGCTTTTCGATCAATGGTGCCAGCAGCGCCTCTGCCCCGCGCCGATTGCCCGAGATCGCAAGGCTCATCGCAAAGCGGCGCGTGATTTCATCGTTTGGACCACGGCTCAACGCCACCTGATACCAGCGCTGCGCCCGGCCGTTGTCTCCAACAAGATCATAGGCCAGCGCCCGTTCGGCCGCCATGGCAAACGTATCGGCCCCGGCGCGCTCGGCTTCATCGAACGCGCGGATCGCATCGACCGGATTTTCCGCCGCGAGATAGGCCTTGCCGACCAGCGCCTTGGTCCGCCCGTTGCCGGGCTGGATTTCATCGGCACGGGTCAGAAAACCGACGGCGGCTTCGTTGTCCCCCAGTTTGAGCGCAGCCTCGGCAGCGTCATATAGCGCAGATACGTCACGCGGGTCGCCCGCAAGCCGCGCCAGTGCCGCATTAAGTTCACGGCTCGGGCTTGGCGCAGTGGATTGCACCACCGGGCGAGACACCGTAGCCCGACCATCGGGGGCAGTATCAACCTGTGCCAGCGCGACAGGCGAAGATGCCGCCAGCAGGAGTGAACCAGCGAGACGCCAACTGCGCGCGAAAGGGGAACGTTTTTTCATCCTGCCGCGCTCAATACATCATTCCAGATAAAGCGGGGGCAACACGTGCCACCGCTCATCGCATTTACTGGTTGTTCTGCCGCCCGAGGAAACGGGGAATGTTTAGCGAACCGCCATCATCCCCATCGTCGTCCTCACCCGCCTTGGTCCCACGCGAAAGATTGGCCATGCGCTCAAACAGCGTGCTGCCCCCGGCTGGCTTAGGCGCTACGGAATCGTCGGTCCGGTTCAACCGAGGCATGGCAGGTTCTGGCGCGGGCGGGGTTGCTGGTTCGACAGACCCGAGAAGCAACTCACCCGAAGGCGTTGCCGGAAGCTCTTCCTGCGCCGACGTGAGGTCGAGCGTCAGATCGAACGGCTCTGCTTGGGGTTCAGGCGTAGCGAAAGGTGCCGGTGCGACCGGTGCCGGTTCCGGCTGCGCGGGCGGCGGCGTGTACACTGGAGCAGCAGGAGCAGTGGCAACTGGAGCTGCCGAAGGCACCGCAGGCCCCCGAGAAGTGCCGGGGATCGAAACCGGACGCGAGGCGATTTCGGCCTGCTCGTTGCTCTGTTCGATGCCGGTGGCGACCACCGAAACGCGGATCTTGCCATCAAGGTCCGGGTTGAACGCAGAACCCCAGATGATGTTGGCGTTGGGATCGACCAACTCACGAATGTGATTGGCGGCTTCGTCAACTTCAAGCAGCTTCATATCGTCGCCGCCGATGATTGAAATGATCACGCCCTTGGCACCGGCCATCGAGACGCCATCGAGCAGCGGGTTGGCGATGGCACGTTCTGCAGCTTCGAGCGCACGATTCGGGCCTTCGCCCTCGCCTGTGCCCATCATCGCCTTGCCCATTTCGCCCATGACCGAGCGCACGTCGGCAAAGTCGAGGTTGATCAGGCCCGGCATGACCATCAGATCGGTGATCGAACGCACGCCCTGCTGCAGCACTTCGTCTGCCAGCTGGAACGCTTCCTTGAAGGTGGTTTCCGCCTTCGCCACCAGGAACAGGTTCTGGTTGGGGATGACGATCAGCGTATCGACGTGCTTTTGCAGCTCCTCGATGCCCGAGTCCGCCGCGCGCATACGGCGCGTACCTTCGAACAGGAACGGCTTGGTGACGACGCCGACCGTGAGCACACCCTTGCGGCGGGCCGCTTCTGCAATGACCGGGGCCGCACCAGTGCCGGTGCCCCCGCCCATGCCCGCAGCAATGAACACCATATGCACGCCATCGAGCGCACGCTCGATCTCTTCCAGTGTCTCTTCGGCAGCGGCCCGGCCAACTTCTGGGCGGGCACCGGCACCAAGGCCCTGCGTGATATCGGGGCCAAGCTGGATGCGCGTTTCAGCAATGGCGTTGTTGAGCGCCTGCGCGTCGGTGTTGACGACAATAAAATCGACGCCTTCGATCTGCGCGTTGATCATGTTGGCGATGGCATTGCCACCTGCCCCGCCAACCCCGATCACCGTGATGCGGGGCCGAAGCTCGTCGATGGCCGGCGGTCCGATGTTGATGCTCATAGACGGTCTCCCAAGCGGGTCGCTGGATGGGCCGTGGACAGCTTCCTGTCTTTGGCGCGATTGGACAATATCACATTAACCTGTTGCACATGCAGGCTTGTCGAATCAAAGGTGCACAAACCTTTTCCACAGGTTGCAACACTATGACAGGCCAAGTTTCCGGGCATTTCGGGCCGTAACGGTGGAAAACGTGGCTCAGAAGTAATCTTTCACAGCCCGCAGCAGCCGACTCGGCAAGCTCCAGCCTTGCCCTTGGCCGTTCGGATAGTAGGCCGGACCAATGCTGCGGATATCGACCGGATCGGCAGCCGCAAACAGGATCAGGCCGACCAGCGTCGTGGAACTTGGCGTGGCATGGCCCGGCGGCAGGCCAAGCATTGTAGGCGGCGATCCGATCCGAACCGGACGCCCCAGCGCCGATTGCGCATAGTCGGCAAGGCCGGGCAATTGCGCGCCACCACCGGTCAACACCACCTGCTGCCCGGTCTGCCCGACAAAGCCCATGGACTTGAGCGATTTCGATACTTCTTCTGTGAAAAAGCCCAATTGCTGGGTGATCACCGAAATCAACTCGGCGCGGGGAATGCGGTTCTTGTCATCGGCGTGGCGCGCCACCGGGCCACCTTCAGGATCGCCCGGAGCGTTGACCGGGATCATCTCGCGGTGATCGGCTGGGCTGGCGATGGCAGAGCCGGACATGCACTTCAACCGCTCTGCCTGATAACGGCGAATGCCAAAGGCCGAGGCGATGGCGTCGGTGATATCGCCCGAACCGTACTGGATCACTTGCATGCCCAGCAGCATTCCCGCCGCGTAGACCGAGACTGTGGTGACTTCAGCGCCAAATTCGACCAGCGCCACACCCAGCTCACGCTCTTCTGGCGTCAGGCAGGCATGGCCTGCAGCGATCGGCGATCCAACGACGGTCTCTACATCCAGATGCGCATTCTGAACCGCTTCGCGCAGGTTGCGGATCGGGGCACCATCGGCCAGCATCACGTGGATATCAACCGCCAGCCGCTCGGCATGGAGGCCTTTAGGATTGGGCACGCCATGTGCGCCATCCAACGTGTAGTGCGCAGGCTGGGCGTGAAGCACGGTGCGACCATCGGGTTCGATCACTTCGCGCCCGGCCACCAGCAGATGCTCGATATCGTCCTGTTCGATCCGGCGACCGCCAATTTCGACCTCGACTTTGGCCGTGGTGCTGCCCAGCCCTGCGCCCGAACACCCGATCCACACCTTTTGGATGCCGATATTGGCCATCTTTTCCGCACGCTCGATAGCATCGCGCACCGAGTGGGTGGCGGCCTGCATGTCGGTCACATAGCCGCGCTTGATCCCTTGCGCGGCACGGTGGCCAGATCCCAGCACGACCATTTCGCCGGTTTCCGAGAGGCCCGCGATCATCGCGGACACGCGGAAAGAACCAATGTTTACAGCGGCAAAGACCTTCGTGATGCGTGGCGTGGCCATGGCAGCAGGTCAGCCCTCATCCGCGCGAGCAGCGGCGGCCATGCGCTTGGCCTGCGCCTTGGCTTCAGCAGCCGCGCGCTTTTGTTCGGCCATTTCCTCGGCGTGGCCGGGCACGCGCATGTAGATACGGTCGGGCGCGCGCATATCGAACGCGGCAACTTTGCCTCCAAGCAGCCGGTTCACGCCATCCATGCGGGCGAAGCTCAACAATGCGCCCGCCGATTTTTCGTCACCTTCGGGCAGAGCCAGCACTTGCCCGGTCTTGAAGGTCAGGTTCCAGCGGCGATTACCGACCCACTCAGCCTCTGACACTTGTGGCTTGAGCGCAGGCGCAGCATCGAGCAGGCGCGACAAGT
>JBEQBV010000171.1:0-8248 GCA_041639635.1 Novosphingobium sp. | reverse complement strand
GTCGTAATTGTCGCTCGACAGTTGCTCCTCGCAACAGCAAATGGTAGCCAGAATTCACCAACCGGCGCGGCCACCTATCGGCCATCATAATTGACGCCGACCGGACTTCGTAATCGTCGCGCTACAGTATGCGCCGCACAACCAGCGAACTGATGGCAAGTGAAGCGCAGGCACAACACAATGCCCTGCACGATGCGATGTCCGGCCTGCCAAACCGCGCCCATTTCATGCAGCGCCTTCGCCAGGAGCTTGCAGCTTGCGTAGGCCGCCGTGAACTGGGCGATGTGTTTGTCGCTTATGTCGATATTGACCGGTTCAAGGTGGTGAACGACACACTCGGGCATCATGTGGGAGATGAGCTTGTGCGGCAGGTTGCGATCCGGCTGCGTCGCTCGCTTCCCCTTGGTGATTTTCTCTCCCGCTTTGGGGGTGATGAGTTCGTGCTCATGCGACGCAGCACTGGCGGCAACACTGCCGCTGATATGCTTGGTCGGCAACTGATGGCGATTACGCGCGAGCCATTTATCATTTCGGGACATAGCCTTGAAATCAGCCTGTCCTGCGGGATCAGTTGGGGGCCGGAGCAGAGCGAGGACCCCGGTGAATTGCTTCGCCGGGCAGACATTGCTCTGTACCGCGCAAAACAGCGCGGACGCGCCCGCTATCGCCGCTTTACGCGCGATATGGATGCCTCGGTCAAACTGCGGCGCGAAATGGAAATGGAGTTGCGCCGCGCCATTGCGCGGGATGAACTGACGCTCGCCTTCCAGCCCATTGTGACTGCTGCCGATGGCACGATCGAAGGCTTTGAGGCGTTGCTGCGCTGGCCACATCCTGAGCGTGGTGCAATCCGGCCAGGCCTGTTTGTTCCTGTGGCAGAGCAAGCGGGGCTGATGATTCCGCTTGGCGCGTGGGTGTTGCGGAGGGTGTTTACCGAATGTCGGGATTGGCCGAACTGCGATATCTCGGTGAACCTGTCACCGTTGCAGATCATGGCCAGCGATTTTCTCCAGACCATTGATGACATGGTGCGTGAAACTGGAGCCGATCCCCGGCGGTTCGTGCTGGAAGTTACCGAAGGCATCATGCTGGATCGCAGCGAGCATGTAATCGAGGTGCTCAAGGGACTGAAGTATCGTGGATTCCGCATTGCCCTTGATGATTTCGGGATCGGTTATTCCTCGCTCAGCTATCTGCGCTCGTTCCAGTTCGATCGGATCAAGATTGATCGCTCATTCGTACAGAACATCGAGGCTGATCTGGATGCCCATGCAATCTTGCGTGCCATCGTCTCGCTTGGTCACACATTGCGGATGAAGGTTGTTGCAGAAGGGGTTGAAACCCCGATGCAGCGCGCGCTGGTGCAGGCTGCAGGGTGCCAGATGATCCAGGGCCACTTGTTCTGGGAAGCCATGCCCGCGCAGGATGCGAGAGGTTTGCTTGGCGATGTGGCTGCGGTTGCTACCGCCAAGGTTGCAAATGGCTGAGCAGCCTTCAGTTCAGCCTTGAACGTCAGACTTTGCAGTATTTGCGGCAGTTTGAGTCTGCGGGTAAATGAAGCCCTTGGCCGGGCTGGCACGGAGGCCAACTGACTTGGTGGGAGCATACCAGACGCGCACTTCGCTCCAGTCGCCCGCTGCAGAAACGTCAACCGCCATGACGCCGCGTTCAACCATGCCGGGCCGCGACCAGTTGGCATGGTCGATCAGGATGTGGCGATCATCGACGATCTTGCGAACGACGGCGACGTGGCCATACGGCATGGCGCGGGTGCCGCTGAAGGCAAGCACAGCACCGGCCTTCGGCTCATGACCACGTTCGTAACGGCCCTCGGCATTGTTCCACCATTCGCGCGCATTGCCGCTGATCTGGACCTCTGAAATCTGCCGGGCATAAGCCACGCACTGCAAGCGCGCATGGGCTGCAGTCGGCAGAGCCGCGAAGGCGAAAACGGCGAGGGTGGCTGCGACGGCGTTCTTTAGCATGTGCAGCATGACTAAGGATTTTGGCGGATTTCGGGAGTCCGCGGCCGTTCGGTTCATCCTGCAGCAATCACCGCTCGTCCCGGTTCGCCGCAACTTGTGGATAAAGTCACTGCATCATGCGTTGATGCGCGCGCGCTCTTCAGAATCGGAAAGGGCGCCCGATTTCCCGGACGCCCCTTTTCTACTGTCGCTGACTGATGCGATCAGAGCGAGTAGTACATGTCGAACTCGACCGCCGAAGGCGTGGTTTCCCAACGCATCACTTCGGGCCACTTCAATTCGATGTAGGCATCGATCTGGTCCTTGGTGAACACGCCACCCTGAAGCAGGAAGTCGTAATCGGCTTCGAGGCTTTCCAGAGCTTCACGGAGCGAACCGCACACGGTGGGAACCTGCGCGAGTTCTGCCGGGGGCAGATCGTACAGGTTCTTGTCCATGGCTTCGCCCGGGTGGATCTTATTCTTGATCCCGTCGAGGCCGGCCATCAGCAGCGCCGCATAGCACAGGTAGGGGTTGGCCATCGCATCAGGGAAGCGGAATTCAACGCGCTTTGCCTTGGCGCCAGCACCGTAAGGAATGCGGCACGAGGCCGAACGGTTACGGGCCGAATAGGCGAGCAGCACGGGGGCTTCATAGCCGGGCACCAGACGCTTGTAGCTGTTGGTGGTCGGGTTGGTGAAGGCGTTCAGCGCCTTGGCATGCTTGATTACGCCACCGATGAAATACAGGCACATTTCCGAAAGGCCCGCATAGCCATTGCCAGCGAAGAGCGGCTTGCCAGCTTCCCAAATCGAGATGTGGGTGTGCATGCCAGAACCATTGTCGGTCTTGATTGGCTTCGGCATGAATGTGGCGGTCTTGCCATAGGCATGTGCGACCTGCTGCACGACATACTTGTAAACCTGCATGCGGTCAGCGGTCTGCACCAGCGTGCCGAAGGTCAGGCCGAGTTCATGCTGGGCCGAGGCCACTTCGTGGTGATGCTTGTCGCAGGGCAGGCCCATTTCGAGCATGGTCGAGACCATTTCGCCACGGATATCCACGCAGCTGTCGACCGGAGCGACGGGGAAGTAACCGCCCTTGGCGCGCGGGCGGTGCGCAAGATTACCGCCTTCATAGTCCTTGGCCGAGTTGGTCGGCAGTTCGATGTCATCGATTTTGAAACCGTTGCCATCGTAGCCGTCATAGAACTTGACGTCGTCGAACAGGAAGAATTCTGCTTCCGGACCGACATAGACGGTGTCACCGAAACCGGCTGACTTGACGAAAGCTTCAGCGCGCTTGGCAGTCGAACGGGGGTCGCGCCCATATAGTTCGCCGGTCGAAGGTTCGACGATATCGCAGCAAATGATCATCATCGGCGAGGCCGAGAACGGATCAATATAGACCGCGTCAAGATCGGGCTTCAGAATCATGTCGGATTCGTTGATGGCCTTCCAGCCTTCGATCGACGAACCGTCAAACATCAGGCCATCTTCAAGCTCGTCTTCGCCAAGCACGCTCGAAACCATCGTCAGGTGCTGCCACTTGCCCTTTGGATCGGTGAAGCGCAGATCAACCCATTCGATTTCCTCGTCCTTGATACGGGCGAGAATGTCCTTTGCACTTGCCATTGCTGGTCCTTCTTTCTGCCCCCGGGGGAGAGGTCGGGGGATATCTGGGGTTTTCTGGAAGCGTGCCCGTCCACAGGCCTACCCCCGCTTTGACGCCCTGACCGGCATTTGCCGGACAAGGCCAAATCCTTGTTCGGTAGATTAAATCGCGTCGTCGTCGCGTTCTCCAGTGCGGATGCGCAGCGCGCTTTCGACCGGGATCACGAAGATCTTGCCATCACCGATGCGGCCAGTCTGTGCGGCCGAAGCGATGGCTTCCACCACGCGATCTGCAAGAACATCAGCCACGACGACTTCAAGCTTCACCTTGGGGAGGAAGTCGACGACATATTCTGCGCCACGATAGAGTTCGGTGTGGCCTTTCTGGCGACCAAAGCCCTTGGCTTCTGTCACGGTGATGCCGGACACGCCGATTTCGTGCAGCGCTTCCTTTACCTCATCCAGCTTGAAGGGCTTGATGATCGCTTCGACTTTTTTCACGTCGTTCAGACCCCTGCAACGCGGGCCGGAGCACTAATGGCGCAATCCGGCGATTTATCCTGTGCGTGACCCGGACTTTACAAGAATCGTGCCACGCGCCGTAACAAATCACTAGGCGATGATGTTGCATCGCGAAAGTCGTAAAATCCGGGTCCGGGCAAGATTTGAATCGAACGCGCAAGAATTCCATGCGCAAGATTGCGCAGGCTTGTTAATTTAATGCTCAAATTTTGCGCAGGTCGTGCCGCTTTTTTAGGCAGGTCACACGGCGTAAGGTGGCTGGTTAAGGCCCTTGGGGCTGGCGGTGAAGATTTCGCAGCCGTCCTCGGTTATGCCAATCGAATGCTCGAACTGGGCAGACAGCGAACGGTCGCGCGTTACGGCCGTCCAACCATCTTCCAGAATCTTCACTGCCGGCTTGCCCAGATTGATCATGGGTTCGATGGTGAAGAACATGCCTGGGCGCAGTTCCGGGCCGGTTCCAGCGCGGGCAGCGTGGATGACTTCGGGTGAATCGTGGAACAAGCGGCCAAGGCCATGTCCGCAGAATTCCCGCACCACGCCATATCGCTGACGTTCTGCATGAGCCTGAATTGCAGCGCCGATATCGCCCAACCGCGCACCGGGCTTGGCCTGCGCGATCCCGATCATCAGGCATTCGTAGGTGACGTCGACCAGTTTACGTGCCTTCAGCGGCACGTCGCCCACAAGATACATCCGGCTGGAATCGCCATGCCAGCCATCAAGCAGCGGGGTCACGTCGATATTGACGATATCCCCGTCCTTCAGCGTCTTTTCCGAGGGAATGCCGTGGCACACCACGTGATTGATGGAGATGCAGCACGAATGCGCATAACCGCGATAGCCCAAGGTCGCCGGGATCGCGCCTGCATCCAGCGTCATCTGCCTGACAACATCATCGAGATAATCGGTTCGCACGCCGGGAACGACTAGTGGGGCCAGCGCATCGAGGATTTCGGCAGCCAGACGGCCGGCTTTGCGCATGCCCTCGAATCCCGCAGGGCCGTGCAGTTTGATGGTGCCGTCCCGCATCAGGACATCGTGGTCTTCCACGGTCAGATATTGTGTCATTGCGTTCATATAGCGAATGATACGGCAAAATGCGAGGTGCCCTGCAGGGTCTGAAGCGCCTTTTCAACGCGCAAGGTTTCATTGTGCCGCCGCTCTGTTGGCTGGCGAAAACCCGGTCCTGCAAATTCCACTCGCAACGCGCAACGCAGTGCGGCATGCAGTGGTGCAACATGACCGACAAACACGCACTGATCCAGCCTGATCGCGGCCAGCAGGCCATCGCTCTTCACCTTGTCGACAAGACAACGCTGGCTGACTTTCTCAAAAGTCTGAATGCAGGGCAGCGCGCGGCATTGGCCGCTCAGAAGTTCGAAGGCGGGGGCTATGAACATGCCATCGTCCCCGACGGCGATGGCTGGTTTGCCGTGGCAGGAGTTGCCAATGTCGATGACCTTTCATCGTGGTGCATGGCGAAGCTGGCCGAAGTACTCCCCGGCGGTACTTATCGCCGAGTTGGCAGCGAGCCCGGCAAGGCGCTTCATGGCTGGGTAACTGGCCAGTATCGCTTCGACCGTTATCGCAAGGATGCCACGGATGTCGAACCGCGTATCCTGCTGACAAAGGACGTGGCGCGAATTGAACCTGCTCTGGCCGAGGCTGCCGCCGTTATGGTTGTGCGTGATCTCGTGAACACGCCGGCAGAAGACATGGGGCCGCTGCAGCTTGAATCCGAGGTTCGGGCCCTCGCCAAGCGCCACCATGCGGAAATTACGGTGGTTTCGGGCGATTCGCTGGAGCGTGATTATCCTATGGTCCACGCCGTTGGCCGGGCAGCGGCACGCAGCCATGCGCCGCGCATGATCGAAATGGAGTGGGGTGATCCGGCGCATCCGCGCGTGGCGATTGTCGGCAAAGGCGTCTGTTTCGATTCCGGCGGACTGGATATCAAACCATCGTCCGGCATGGCGCTGATGAAGAAGGACATGGGCGGCGCAGCCCACGCCATCGCATTGGCAGGCCTGATCATGGAAATGGGCCTGAAGATCAGGCTGCATCTGCTTGTTCCCGCAGTGGAAAATGCCATTTCAGGTAACGCCTTCCGCCCGGGAGACATCTTGCGTTCACGTGCAGGTCTGTCGGTGGAAATCACAAACACCGATGCCGAGGGGCGGCTGGTACTGGGCGATGCGTTGACCCGCGCAACCGAGATGAAGCCCGAACTTATCATAGACTTTGCCACGCTGACCGGCGCTGCCCGGGTGGCGTTGGGGCCTGATCTGCCTGCGCTGTTCGCGCGGCATAGCGAAACCGCGCAAGGGCTGATCACTGCGGGACTGGATCGCGATGATCCCTGCTGGCAATTGCCGTTGCACGAAGGCTATCGCGAATACCTGAAATCTGATGTGGCGGACCTGTTGAACGCGCCTGCCAGCGGCTTTGCCGGGGCCAGCACAGCCGCCTTGTTTCTTGACCGTTTTGTGGGCGAAGGCATTGATTGGGCACACTTTGATACTTTCTCATGGCGTCCAGCGGCCAAGCCCGGCAGGCCAAAAGGCGGCGATGCTCTGGGGTTGCGCGCGGCGTGGGGCCTGCTGAAGGCGCGCTACGCCTGATTGCGCGCGCTTATGCCGCATGACTTGCCCTACCGCCCCGACGCCGCTAATCGCCCGGCTTTCCTGCTGCGAGGGCACCCTGAATTGACCGTTGACGCCACGCCTCTTTCTGTCGAACTGCCGACCGGACCGTTGGTGCTTACCCGTCCGGCTGACCGTTCGGACAAGCCGCACCTGCCTGTGCGTGGCGATCTGGCGCATATCGGCCTCGCCGGGCGTTACTTCGTGCCGCATTACGCCGTGCCGATGCCGCATGTGCTGAAATCAGCAGCAATGTTGCGGGCCGCTGGTAAGCCCGATGGCGAAGAACTGCGCGCGCTGGCGGCGGGCGAAGGATTCGATGTGCTTGATATCGCGGGTGGTTGGGCCTGGGGGCAGGTGAAGACGGATCTGCTGGTCGGCTATGTCGAAATTGCGCTTTTGGAGCCATCAGCATGACAACGTCAGTCTTTATCGATGGCGCGGCAGGCACTACCGGCCTTGAGATTGCCGACCGGCTGGCAGGCCGCACCGAATTCACGCTGATTGCGCTTGATGACGCGCGGCGCAAGGATGACTCTGCGCGAGCCGAGGCCATCAACGACGCCGATGTGGTGATCCTGTGCCTGCCCGATGATGCTGCGCGCGATGCCGTAGCGATGATCCGCAATGACCGCACCAAAGTGATCGACGCTTCGACCGCGCACCGCGTGGCCGATGGCTGGACGTATGGCTTCCCCGAACTGGTCGGGCGTGACGTGGTGGCGCAGGCCAAGCGGGTTTCAAACCCTGGCTGCTATCCCACCGGCTTTCTCGCCCTGCTGGCGCCGCTGGTGCACAATGGCCTGCTGCCTTCGGCGTGGCCTTATACCTGCACTGGCGTGTCTGGCTATTCGGGCGGTGGAAAGGCACTGATCAAGCGGTTCGAGGATGACCGCGATATCGCATGGCGTGGCTATGGTCTTGGCTTTGGGCACAAGCACGTGCCGGAAATGCAGCGCTATGCCGGCCTTGCGATTGCCCCGCTGTTCAGCCCAGCCGTGGTGCCGGCGCATCGCGGCATGGTGGTTGAAGTGCTGCTGCCGCTGGGCGTGATGCCGGGCAACGTCCCGCCTGAATTGCTGCGCGAGGCGCTGATGCAGTTCTATGGCGAATCGAAGATCGTCACCGTGGCGCAGGATGTTCCGGCTGAGGGCGAACTGCTGCTGCGCGGATCGATGGAGCCGTGGGACGGGCTGAAGCTGCACGTGATGGGCAGCGCCGATGGTGAACAGGCGCGGCTGGTGGCGGTGCTGGATAATCTCGGCAAAGGCGCTAGCGGCGCTGCGGTGCAGACGCTGAACCTGATGGCCGGGCTGGACGAGACGGCGGGCTTGCGCGTGTAGTTCAGCGGTTTATGCGTCCCCGCGAAGGCGGGGACCTCGTGCCGTTTACAGAACCTTGGCTTAATTCTCCTGAGACCCCCGCCTTCGCGGGGGAGCAGGCCCAGTAAGGAAAAAGGCCCGCGCTCCATCAGGAGGCGGGCCTTTTCAACACGCAAAGCGCG
>JBEQBV010000170.1:0-8265 GCA_041639635.1 Novosphingobium sp. | reverse complement strand
ATTGCAAATCCGTTTACGCCGGTTCGATTCCGGCTCGGGCCTCCATTTTACCTTTCAAGCCTGGTTGCCCAAATGGCAGAACTGGTGGCGCGCTTGATTCCTTCAAGGAGCGGACACCGGCCAAGCGCGGCATGAAAGTCACCTTGGCCGCAAGCTCGGTTTCATGATCGTCGTGACTTGATTGGAGCATAGCTTGCAGTAGGTTGTCGGGACATTCAGGAGGCTGCAGCGATGTTCGATTTTCTCCGCAAGCAGTTCATCGACGTCATTGAGTGGCTTGAGCGTCCCGGCGAACTTGCCTGGCGCGTTCCTTTTGCGGATCGCGAAATTCAGCACGGCGCGCAGCTGACCGTGCGCGAGGGCCAGATCGCCGCTTTCGTGAACGAGGGCCGTATCGCAGACTATTTCGGCCCCGGCCTGCACACACTGGAAACAGCGAACCTGCCGTTGCTTTCCAACCTGATGAATTGGGACAAGGCGTTCAAATCGCCGTTCAAATCAGACGTCGTGTTCCTCTCGCTAAAGGAGCAGCATGGCTTGAAATGGGGCACTGCGCAGCCGGTTACCGTGCGCGATGCCGAATTTGGCGCGCTGCGCCTGCGCGCGTTCGGTTCCTATTCCTTTCGGGTAAACGAGGTCGCGCCATTCGTCGCGCGCGTTCTTGGAACGCTGGATGGCGTGGCCGTGCCTTCGCTAGAGCCGCAGTTGCGGGCCGCAATCCAGACCGCCATGGCAACCGCCCTTGGTGGTAGCGGAATCGCTTTCCTTGACCTTGCCGCAAACCAGCAGGCGCTGTCAGACCGGATCAAGGCCGAAGTCGACAAGGCGTTTGCACAGTGGGGCCTCACGTGTTTGTCGTTCTATGTTGAAAGCGTCTCGCTTCCTGATGAGGTGCAGGCTCATCTCGACAAGGCAAGCTCCATGCGCGTGCTGGGCGATCTGGGCAAATATACGCGCTTTCAGGCCGCTGAAGCGATTGAAGAGGCGGCAGGGCAGGAGGGCGGCGGCGTGGCCGGGATCGGTGCTGGCGTTGCAGCCGCCACGATGCTCGGCGGGGCAATGGCGCAAGGGTTGAGCGGAGCGGCGGCTCCTGCTGCGGCTGAAGAAGACCCCCTCGCCACCATCGAAAAACTCCACAGGCTCGTCACGATTGGCGCATTGAGCCAGCAGGAGTTCGATGCGAAGAAAGCCGAGCTGCTTTCGCGCATCCGCTGAACGCTGCAACGGGGGAACTGCCAGCGGTGCTCAATTGTCCGTCGTGCGGAGCGCAAGTGCCAGTGCGCGGGCCGTCCTTGCCCTATGGCACGTGTCCCTATTGCCAGAGCTTGATCCTGCGCGAAGGGCTTCGCATCGAGGACATGGGAAAAGTGGCGGTGCTGCCATTCGACGTCTCGCCGATCCAGCTTGGCACGACGTTGATTGCCGATGGGCGCGGGATGACGGTGGTGGGCAGGGTCCGCTGGGCTTGGGATCGCGGATCATGGAACGAATGGCTCGCCATCGCAGAGACCGGTGGGCAATTCTGGCTGGCTGAGGCTGCAGGCATGTTCATGCTGACCGCTGAATGGCCGCAATTGCTCGATCAACCCAAGGTCCGCGCTTTTGCGCAAGGAGAGGCAATCGCGCAGGGCGACGTGATCGATGTTGAAGGGCAGCAACTCTACGCCAGCGACGTAAAGCGGGTCGAATGCCTTGGCAGCGAGGGCGATTTGCCGATCCTGACACTGGTTGGCACTTGTATGACCAGCGTCGATTTCCGTTCCGCCAGTGGCGCAGTCCTTTCGCTCCAGCGCGATGATCGCGGCACTGCCGCGTGGTTTGGCGAAAGCTGGGATTTGCCGAGCCTGCAGCCCAAAAATTTGCGCCAGATCGAAGGCTGGACCATCCCCGGAGCATTGCGTTGAGCGCGGGCAGGGCGATCACTTGTCCGGCGTGCGGCGGCGCCATCGAAGTGCGCGCCGCCGGATTTTCGGTCAACCTTGCCTGCCAGCACTGCGGCTCATTGCTCGATGTCTCGCGCCCGGAAGTGGCGCTGATCCGCAAGTACAAGCGCGCCATGAATCGTTTTGCGCTCGAGATCGGCAAGCGCGGCACAGTGTTCGGGCAGGAATGGGAGATTGTCGGCGCGCTTCGGCGCAAGGATCAGATCGCGATCTGGCAGGAGTTTCTGCTCTTCAACCCCTATCTTGGCTATCGCTGGCTGGTGGTGGCGGATGGTCAATGGCAGTTCGGCACGCCTGTCGCTGACCGTCCGCAGGGTCACCTAAACCGGGTGACCTGGCGAGGCGAAAGTTTTGGACGCCTCGGTCGTGACCAGTCGACTTCCACGACAGCGGTGGCAGGAGAGTTCTACTGGCGCGTGAAAGTGGGCGATACGGCAACCGCCACGCTGTTCCAGTCTGGCGAAACGATCCTCTCGCGCGAAAACTCGGACGGCGAGGAGAACTGGACCCAGCTCGTGCCGGTTGCCGAAGCAGAGATCGAGAACGCATTTGGCCTGAAGCGCCGTAGCCTGCCCCGGCGCAAGGCCGCCCAAGGCCTGATGAACTTTCGCGCTGCGCCCGGCATGGAGCAGGACGATCTTGGCCGCATGTTCATGCTGGCAACTGCAATCTCGCTTTTTGCAGCCATCGCCATGGCGCTGCTGGCGGGGCCAACCACGAAAGCCGGCAGGATGATCCAGGTGCCGGTCGGCGGGCGGGTCGACCCGGTAAAAGTTGGTACGATCACCGTCGAGCGGCCCTGGCAATTCGTGACGGTCGAGGCGGATACTAACACGTTCGAGAACCGGTGGGTCGATCTCGAATACAATCTTGTCGACCGTTCGAGCGAACAGTCCATCGATGCTTTCGGTCTGGTCGAACACTATGCAGGCACGGATTCGGATGGGGCCTGGAGTGAAGGCAGCTATCACGGTGAGACGATGTTCGGCCATATCCCGCGCGGCACTTATGATGTCTATGCCAGCGGCACGGCGCATGGCTGGCCGGTCGATCCGCTGCCAAATGACGCATGGGGGCAGGTAGAGACGATCAATGTGTGGGTGAAGGCTGAAACCGGCACGATGTCGTGGGGCATGTGGTTGACGCTGGTCATCGCGCTGTTCGCCTGGCCGCTGACCATCCTGTGGCGGAGGTATCGCGACAAATGACCAGGCGTCTGATCCTCTTCGCGCTGTGGTGCGCAATTCTGCTCGGCGGATCGCTGTTTGCCGCCTTCAACGCTTATTCCTTTTACAGCGACGACGAAGATCGTCCCACCGCCTCGGACCCTCCTGGTCCTGCCCACAAGTGATCCCTTGATCCTGAAAGGAGCCTGCCAATGCTCTCTGCCACCACTGTCATAGCCACAATGCTTTATGCCGCTCTTGGGATCGTCATTTTCATTGTCAGCTTCGTTCTGGTTGATCGGCTGACCCCGGGCGAATTGTGGCGTGAAATCATCGAGCGCAAGAACATGGCTGTTGCCCTTCTGGCAGGGGCAGTGGCTATCGGCATCTCCAACATCATCGCCGCCGCTGTGCATGGATAACCTGTCTGACGCCTCGACTGCAGGTGAAGGCGATGTAGCCCCGGCTTCCCTCGCGGTCATACTGCTGGTCTCGGTCCTTGTCGTTGCCACTTGCGGACTGATCTACGAACTGCTTGCAGGCACGCTCGCCAGCTACCTGCTTGGTGACAGCGTCACGCAGTTTTCCACCGTCATCGGCACTTATCTGTTCGCTATGGGCGTGGGCAGTTGGCTTTCGCGCCATGTCCGCACGGGCGAGATGGCAGTGTTCGTGCGGGTCGAAATCCTGATCGCGGCGCTCGGCGGATGGTCGGCGGCAGGGCTGTTCCTGCTTTTTCCACTGGTCGGCGATTTCCGCGTGGTGCTCTATGCGCTCGTCATGGCGATCGGTGTGCTGGTGGGGCTGGAGATCCCGCTGCTGATCCGCATCCTGCGCCACCGCTTCGCTTTCCGCGAACTGGTTTCCAATGTGCTGACCTATGACTATGTCGGCGCACTGATCGCCTCGTTGCTGTTCCCGCTGGTGCTGGTGCCGCAGCTTGGCATGATCCGCACGGGTTTCGTATTCGGCCTTGCCAATGTCGCTGTAGCCATCGCGCTGCTTGTCGCCCTGCGCAAGCAGGAGCGGGTAGGGCGCGATATGGCAGCGGCGATCATTGTCACCCTCTCGCTGCTCGCAGGGCTGATGTTCGCTGACCGATTGCAGCGCATGAGTGAGGTTGCCTTTTATAATGAGCCGGTGGTGTATGCGCGTTCGACGCCCTACCAGCGCATCGTGATTACCCGCCGCGATGGCGACTTGCGGCTCTATCTCAACGGCAATCTGCAATTTTCGACCCGCGATGAATATCGCTATCACGAAGCGCTGGTCTGGCCGGTGCTGGGCCGGGTTGCGGCACCACGAAACGTCCTGATCCTTGGCGGAGGCGATGGACTGGCCGCGCGCGAGGTGTTGCGCGACAAGCGTGTGGGCCATGTCACGCTGGTCGATCTCGATCCGGAAATGGCCCGACTGTTTCGGGATACCCCGCAACTGGCGCAGCTCAACCAGCAGGCGCTTGCTTCGCCCCGTCTCACGCTGGTCAATGCCGATGCCTTTCGCTGGGTGCGCATGCAGCAGCGCCGGTTTGATGCGATCATCGTCGATTTTCCCGATCCCACCGAATTCTCGCTCGGCAAACTCTACACCGAAAGCTTTTACCGCGAAGTCGGCCGGTTGCTGGCCCCTCAAGGGGTGATCACGGTGCAAAGCACTTCACCACTTATTGCGCCGCGCTCGTTCTGGACGGTGACGAACACGCTCGAAGCGGCGGGCCTGATGACGCGGGGCTATCACGCCTATGTGCCCAGCTTCGGTGAGTGGGGTTTCACCATGGCCGCGCATCAGCCCATCGGCGATGCCGTGCGCCTGCCGCCTCACTTGCGCTTCCTCGATCCCGCCGCTGAGCGGGCGATGTTCGTTTTCCCGCCCGACATGGCTCGGCGACCCACGCCGGTCAACCGGCTCGACAATCAGGCCCTTGTGCGCAGTTTCGCCGAGGAATGGGCCAGTTATGAAGGTTGAGCCGACGCGGCGCCAGGTGATTGGCGCGGCGCTTGCTGGATCGGGCGGCGCCTTGCTGCCGGCCTGTGCCGGACCACGCTTGCCAGGCGAACTTGGCGGGGCAGACTGGCAGCGCGGCCATCTGATCCGCGAAGGACGATTTCCCGCGCCTACCGGCCCGATCGAGGAAATCGGCGTATTAATAGCAGGAGGCGGCATTGCGGGGCTTTCTGCCGGTTGGCGTCTGGCTGAGGCCGGTTTCACCGATTTCATCCTGTGCGAACTGGAAGACACCCCCGGTGGCAATGCCCGCTCCGGGTGCAACGCAATCAGCGCCTATCCGCTTGGCGCGCACTATCTGCCCGTGCCCAATGTTGAGGCCCGCGCGCTGCGCCACATGCTTGGGCAATTCGGCATGATCGTGGGGGAAGAACAGGGCGCGCCGGTCTTTGATCCGTTGCAACTCTGTGCCGATCTGGAAGAGCGGCTGCTCTGGCGCGGCAAGTGGCAGGAAGGCCTCTTTCCGCAATCCGCGCTGATGCCCGAAGACCGCGACCAGCACAGCCGCTTTGTTGCTGCCATGGCAGCTATGCGCAGCGCCACGGGCAGCGATGATAGGCCTGCGTTTGCCACGCCCATGGCCCTGTCCAGCGCTGATCCGCACTATCGCGCGCTGGACAATCAGTCCTTCGCACAGTGGCTCGATGCACAAGGTTACACCTCGCAAATTCTGCGCGCTCATCTGCGCTACTGCGTCCGGGACGATTACGGGACGGAGCCGGAGCGCGTCTCGGCATGGGCGGGCATCCACTATTTTGCCGGACGGCGCGGGTGGGCGGCGCGCGGTGATGGTGACCGGGACCTTACCTGGCCCGAAGGCAACGGTCGCCTCGCCAAGCTCCTCGGCCAGCGCTTGTCGGGCCACATCCGGGCCGCGCAATCTGTTGTGCGCGTGGTTCCTGATGGTGATCAAGTGCTGGCCGACGTGTTCGATCACGCCAAGCAAGAGATCCGCCGGCTTCGCGCCCGTGCTGCCGTCCTTGCGATGCCGCACTTCGTTGCCGCCCGCGTCGCCCCCGCTTTCGCAGCGAAGGATGGTTTCAGCTATGCTCCTTGGGTTGTCGCCAACGTCACCGTCAGTCGTTCACCGGCTGGGAAGGGCGCCCAAGTCGCATGGGACAATGTCTCTGCTGCCAGCGAAAGTCTGGGCTACATCGTTGCCACGCACCAGTCGTCTTCGGCAGGTAGCGGGCCTACTGTGCTGACCTGGTATCTCCCGCTCAGCCGCGAAACGCCGGTCGAAGCGCGCAAGATCCTCATGACCCGTTCGCTTGAAGCGTGGCAGGCGATTGTTACTGACGATCTCCTTTCCATGAACCCCGATCTTTCAGGTGCTATCGAACGCATCGATGTCTGGCGCTGGGGCCATGCCATGGCTTGCCCAACGCCCGGCTTCCTAACCGATCCCGCCCGCCTCGCCGCAGCCCGTGGCAAGCCACCGGTCTGGTTCGCCCACTCCGACATATCGGGCCTTTCGCTGTTTGAAGAGGCGCATTATCGCGGCGTTCTTGCGGCTGAAAGCATGCTGGCGCATCTGACCCACCCGTTCGAAAGCCTAGTGTGATGGCCCATCCCCCCGGAACAAGTGTCCATCTGATCGCTGACCTCGCCCAATGTCGGCAACTGGACGAGCGTGCACACATCGAACAGGCTCTTCGCGCCGCTGCACTGGCGGCACGGGCACAGGTCGTCGGTGTTCATCTCCACCATTTCGGTGAAGGTATGGGCCTTACCGGTATCGCCATGCTCGCAGAATCGCATATCTCGATCCACACGTGGCCCGAAGCGGGCGTGGCGGCGGTCGATCTCTTCGTATGCGGCGAAAGTGCAGATGCCGAGGCCGGCCTTGCTGTGATTATCGAGAAACTCGGCGCGATAATCACATCAAAGCAAGTCGTCAGGCACCTCCAACACCGGGCCGAAAACGCTTGAACCACGCCGTACAGACGGCGAAACAATGCGTCCTGCCGTTCGCGCTTATCGTGGATTGAACCGGTCGAGATCGTTGGCGAGCGTGACAGGGCCAGAGTAATGCGCCTTGATCTGCGCAATATAGCCGCGGGTGCGGTCCGGATCAGGCGTTCCGGCGGCAAAGTGCGTGATGACCAGCGCTTTCACGCCAGCCTTGCCGGCCAGCTGCCCCACAGCTTCCGGTGTCAGGTGATGTGTCGAAAGGTGCTGCTCCAGCTGTTGCCTGGCTGCAGGCGGCATGTTGGGAGAATTGCGCGCAACATTGGCCATGGTTCCGCCCATGTCGATCATCTCGCTCACCAGCAGATCGGCCCCTTGCGCCAGCTTTTCCACCGCTGCGCTCGGCCCGGTATCGCCAGTATAGACGATGGATCGGCCGCCCAGATCGAACCGGAACGACAGCGATTTGTAATTGCGGTCCTCGGTGCTGCCGGGCGCAAAATCGTAATGCGTGTTTTGCGCCGCACGGACTTTCATCCCGTCAACGTCAAGCGCCTCGTCGCCCGTCAATTCAATTACCGTCACGGTATCGGCAGGCGGCATCCAGCGTTGGCCGGGAATGCCATAGCCCACGCGCGCCGCAGGCTGCATCGATGCCACCATGCCCGCCACCAGTTCGCGCGTGCCCGGCGGGCCATAGACCGTCAGCGGCTTGGCCACGTTGGTCTGGTTACGCAGCGCCAGCACGGCAGAAAGGCCGCCCGTGTGGTCGGCGTGCAGGTGGCTCAGGAACACCGCATCAATGCGGGGCAGCATGATCCCGGCCCGGCTCAACTGCTGCACCGTGCCATCGCCTGCATCCACCAGATAGACACGGCCCTTGTGGATCAGCGCATTGGCGGGTTGTGACCGGTCCGGCGAAGGCACCGGCCCGCCCATCGTGCCCAGCGTGATGAAAGCATCCGCTGTGGGTGCTGCCGGTTGGGCCAAGGCAGGCCCTGCACTGATGGCCAGTGCCAGCGCCACCTTGGCCCAACTGGCACGCATCAGAAACCGAACCCGACGCGCACACCATAAGTCCGTGGCGGACGCAGCGTGCCGACCGGGAAATCAAGGATCGGGCGCGTGCCTGCGCGGGCCAGCACTTCTTCATCGGTGATGTTGTTGATGAAGGCCGTAATGTTCCAACCCTCAGCCGCTTCAATCGTGGCATAGGCATCGGCCATGGCAAAGCCGTCCTG
>JBEQBV010000169.1:0-8353 GCA_041639635.1 Novosphingobium sp. | reverse complement strand
CTGCGCGCGGCGCTGGCGCCGGAGGGGCATCGGGGTGTGATTTCGGCGGAGTGGTTGAGCGGTTAGAGGGGCGGCCTCTGGCTAATTGCCGTCAGCGTCTACCGTGAAGACCATCGGCTTTCCGCGCGATTCGGGCTCCCACCCGGCGTCTAGAGCGGCCTGGATGCCGCGCATGACAACGGCGTCGCTCACTTGCAGGCGGCCGCGTTGCATGCCTTTGAGCAGGCGTTTGGGCGGGGGAAATTCCAGCATTGCGCCGCGCTTGGTATTGTGGCGCAGCAGGGCGATGGTCATGCCAAGCCAGCCTTCGGATTCGCTCCACTGCGGTTCGCTGCGCAGCTCCCAATCGTAGTCAAAGCCGCCGACGATGACGGTTCCGGAAAGTCTGTGCGTGTTGGCCATGGAGCGTGCCTAGCAGGTCTGCGGGCACAAGCCACCGGTTGATTCTAGCGGCTCTCGCCCAGCACTTGCCCGGTGCGCGCATCGACATCGACAAAGACCACGCGGCCATCGCGGATGAACTTCAGCCGGTAGACCATGGCCGAGGGATCGTATTCAGGACCGAGGTATTGCATGCCGGGCTTGGTGGGCAGCACACGGCGTTCGATATCGCGGAGCGAGCGCACATTGCCGGCGCGCAGATCGCGGCGGGCTTCGTTCTGCTCGTCAGGGCGCTGTTGCTGCTGGGCCTGCGCTGCGATGGGCAGAACGGCGAGCGTGGCGGCAATGATGGCGGTCAGTCGGTTCATGATGAGGGGATGCCTACGCTGCGGGCTTTGAACAAGCGGTGAATGCGCAAAAGGAGGGCGCAACCGGTGTCAATCGCGCGCAGGCGTTGCGCAAGGGCAACGGTGCGGGTAAGCGCGCGGCATGGCGGCACCGATACTCAGCTGGGAAGGCCTTGGCCTGATCCAAGGCAATGGTTGGCTCTTTCAGGACCTGAACATCCACATCCAGCAGCGTGATAGGCTCGCGCTGATCGGGCGCAATGGGGCTGGGAAAACCACGCTGCTCAAACTGCTGGGCGGACAGGTGGACGCCGACAAGGGCACGCGATCGATCCAGCCGGGGACGCGGATCGTGACGCTGGAGCAGGACCCGTTCTTCACCGGCTTTGACACGCTGATGGACTTTGCGCTTTCAGGCAAGGACGCGCCGCCGCGCCATGAGGTTGAGGCGATTGCGGGGCAGCTGGGCATCGATCTGGCGCGAAAGGCCGACAGCGCCAGTGGCGGGGAACGACGGCGGGCGGCGCTGGCCCGCGCGCTGGCGAGCGAGCCGGACCTGCTGCTGCTGGACGAGCCGACCAACCACCTTGATCTTGCCGCCATCGACTGGCTGGAAGACTGGTTGACGCGCTATCGCGGGGCGTTTGTGGTGATCAGCCATGACCGCACGTTTCTGGAGCGGCTGACCAGGGCGACGCTGTGGCTGGATCGCGGCAGTTTGCGCCGCAAGGAGATCGGCTTTGGCGGATACGAGGCGTGGATGGAGCAGGCCTATGCCGAAGAGGCGCGCGCGGCGGACAAGCTGGATGCCAAGCTGAAGATCGAGGCGCACTGGCTGGAACGCGGCGTGACGGCGCGGCGCAAGCGGAACATGGGGCGGCTGGAAAAGCTCTATGAAATGCGCGAACAGCGCGCCGCGATGCTGACGCCGCAGGGCACGGCCAAGCTGGCGCTATCGAGCGACGATGCCAAGAGTAAGGCCGTGATCGTTGCGGACAAGGTTTGCAAATCGTTCGGTGAGCGCGATATCGTCAAGGACTTCACCCTGCGCATCACGCGCAAGGACCGGATCGGCGTCGTGGGATCGAATGGTGCGGGCAAGACCACGCTGCTGAAGCTGCTGACCGGCGAACTGGCGCCGGACAGCGGGACGATCACGCTGGCCAATACGCTGCAGGCCGTGTTCATCGACCAACAGCGCAGCCTGATGGCGCCCGACAAGCGGGTGCGCGATGTGCTGGCCGATGGCAGCGACTGGATCGATGTGCGGGGCGAGCGCAAGCATATCCACGGCTATCTCAAGGACTTCCTGTTCGATCCCAATCTGGTCGAGGCGCGCGTTGGCACGCTTTCGGGCGGAGAGCGGTCCCGTCTGCTGCTGGCGCGGGAGTTTGCGCGGTTTTCCAATCTGCTGGTGCTGGACGAGCCGACCAACGACCTCGATCTGGAAACGCTCGACCTGCTGCAGGAAGTGATTTCGGATTACGATGGCACCGTGCTGATCGTCAGCCACGACCGTGACTTTCTGGACAAAACGGTGACGATCACGCTGGGCATGGATGGCTCGGGCCGCGTGGACATCGTCGCGGGCGGCTATGCCGACTGGGAGAAGATGCGCAAAAGCCGGTTGGCGGGCAAGCCGGTGGCGAAGGCGGGTGGTGACAAAGCGCCGGCGGTTGCGCCCCCTCCCCCGCCGCCTGCGAAGAAGGGCAAGCTCAGCTACAAGGATCAGCGCGATTACGATCTGCTGCCGGGGCGGATCGAAGAGCTGGACGCGCAGATTGCGCGGGGCGAGGCGCAACTGGCCGACCCGGACTTGTATGCCAAGGACCCGAAGAAATTCGATGCCTTGATGGCCGCGCTGGAAAAGGTGCGGGCCGAAAAGGATGCAGCGGAAGAACGCTGGCTGGAACTCGCGGAAATGGTGGAGGGGTGAGCCTTACCAAACAGTAGTGCGCCCCCGCGAAGGCAGGGGTGCAGAGTGCTGGGTGCCAGTGGGCACCTCAGGCCATGCGATAATGATCGGCCACCCGGTCCAGCGCGATGCGCAGCACCAATTTGCCGCTACGGGCGGGCCAATCGAGCGCCTTTTCAGCCGCAGGCAGCCCCTCGCCCGCGCAAACCACGCGCCACAGGATATCGGATAGGCCCTTTCCGGCATGAGCGACTGCGGCATCGAAGCGCTGGCGTGCGGCGATCTGGCGCTCGCTTTGGTTAAGGCCGCGATCAGCGGTGCCGCTAATCCGCACTGCGTCCCAGCGCATCGTGACCGATGGCGATAGCTGCGCCCTTTCGAAATCGGCGCGCAGGCGTTCCCCGGCATCGAACTGGCGATCGGTAAGATGCCCGCGCGCGTGGAGCCAGGTTAGCGGGGATTCGGCAAGGTTCACCGTGACCGAACGACTGCGCGACGCACAATCTGCGCTGCGGCGCGGGCCTTCGCAGGTCAATTCGCGGGTGGCAAGCATGCGGGCCATGGGATGTCTCCTGTTGGAACGGGGGCAGAACGAGCAAAGGACTTGCCTTGCCTTCCCCTTTGTAGGAAAGCGAAAAACACCGTTCCGGTTAAACCAGCTTCAGAAGTGATCGATCGATGATCAACCGCATTCGCGATATCCGCCGCCAAAAGAGCATGACTCTGGCTGATGTTGCAGCCCGCTGCGATCCGCCAACCACCGCACAGACCATCGGGCGGCTAGAAACAGGCATGCGCAGCCTTTCACTGTCATGGATGAACCGCATCGGTGCGGCGCTGGGCGTTGATCCGCAGTTGCTGGTGAAGGCGGACGAGGAAAGCCCGGCACGGCTGGTGGCGCGGCTGGCCGTGGGCGGGGCCGAGGCGCTGGCCAAGCCGATGGACGCGATCCTGCCCGTGGCGCTCGATGGGTCGGCGCGGCTGATGGCAATGGCGGTGGATGACAGCGCGGGCGAATACCGCGCAGGCGATCAGGTGTGGTTGCGCCAGATTGATCCAGAGGATTTTGCCCGCGCGTTCAACCGCGATGTGCTCGCCCCCCGTCCCGGCGGCAGGTTTTCCTTTGGCCGGTTGATAGATCAGCGCGATGGGCGTGTGGCGATCCTGCCACCCGGCCCCGGCCAGCGGCAGGTGGTGATTGACCGGCCAGCGTGGCTTGGCCTTGCCGAAATGCTTGTGCGCAAGCTCTGATCTTGAAGCGGCTGCTTTCGATCTCGACGCTTTATCCCGCGCCCGGCCGCACCGGATTTGGCCGGTTCGTCCAGCGCCAGATGGAAGCCCTGGCGGCACGCGGTGATTGGCACGTGACGGTGATCAACCCCATTGGCAAACCACCCATTGCCATGGAGCGGTATGCCGCGCTCGATCAGATTCCCGAGGTTGAGCAGCAAGGCGCAGTCACCGTACACCACCCGCGCTTCCTGCTGTTGCCGGGTGTGTCAGGCCCCATCAACCCGGGACTGATTGCCCGTGCGGTGCTACCCTTGGCGCGCGAACTGCATGAACAAGCGCCGTTCGACATGGTGGATGCGCAATTCTTCTACCCGGATGGTCCGGCTGCAGCGACTTTGGCACGGGCACTAAACCTGCCGCTGGCAATCAAGGCGCGTGGATCGGATATTCACCTGTGGGGCGAAAAGGTGCTCGCGCGGAGACAGATGCTGGCTGCGGCGCATCAGGCATCCGCGCTGCTCTCTGTATCGTGCGCGCTGGCTCGGGACATGGCAGCGATGGGTATGCCCGAAGAACGCGTGACCGTTCATTACACCGGGCTTGATCGGGAGCGTTTCCAGCCGCTGGAACGCAAGGCCGCGCGGCAACTGATCTCGGCCATTCCAGCCATGCATGTCTGGTCCGAAGGGCCATTGCTGCTGTGCGTCGGCGCACTGCTGGCGATCAAGGGGCAGGCATTGGCGATCCGCGCTTTGACGCTGCTGCCTGAAGACGTTCGTCTGGCGATTGCGGGGACGGGCGCGGATGAACCGGCGCTACGCCGTCTGGTTGCCGAGTTGAGCCTGGAATCCCGGGTGCAGTTCCTGGGAGCTGTAGAGCATGACATGCTGCCGCATCTGCTGTGCGCAGCTGACGTCATGGTGCTGCCGTCAGAGCGCGAGGGCTTGGCCAATGCGTGGATCGAAGCGCTGGCTTGCGGGACGCCGGTCGTGATCCCCGATGTGGGCGGAGCGCGCGAGGTCGTGCGTGATGGAAGCGCGGGTCGCATCGTGGCAAGGACGCCTGACGACATCGCACGAGGAGTGGCAGAATTGCTGGCCACCCCGCCCGCTCAGGCAGACGTTGCAGCCAATGCCGAACGGTTCAGCTGGGATGCCAATGCGGCGGCGCTGGCAGAGATTTACGCGAAAGCGGCAGAGAAGCGCTAAGCTTCCCCGCCGCTAGACTATCGGATTGAGGCCAATCAACCGCGTTCGCGCGCAAGCCGCTCCTGCTTTTCCATTGCCGTTTCCGTGGGCACGAAGCTGTTCGGGTTCACCTTCAGCCAGATCAGGATCGGCGCGGCCATATAAACCGAGCTGTAGGTTCCGACGAAGATGCCCAGCGTAATGGCGGCGGTGAAACCGAAGATCACATCGGGGCCCAGCAGCAGCAGCGCCAGCAGCGTGATCAGCATCGACAGCGAGGTCACGATGGTGCGTGCCAGGGTCTCGTTGACTGAAAGGTCCAGCAGTTCGGCCATCGGCATCTTGCGGAACTTCTTCATGTTTTCGCGGATACGGTCATAGACCACGATCGTATCGTTCAGCGAATAGCCAATCAGTGTCAGCAGCGCGGCAACGATGTTGAGATCGAACTCCATCCCTGTCAGCGCGAAAAGCCCGAGCGTGAGCGTAACGTCATGCACAAGGGCAAAGAGCGCGCCTACGCCAAACTGCCATTCGAACCGCAACCAGATATAGGCGGCGACGGCGAGCGAAGCGAACCCAAGCGCCTTGAAGGCATCCCAGCCAAGTTCCTTGGATACCTTGCCCGAAACCGAATCAACTCCGTCAATTCTGGCATCTGCGTGGTTCTTCTTGATATCCGCCGTGATCGTGCGCGCCATCTTGTCGGAAAGGGCCGCATCGCCATCCGCACCTTCTGGCAGCTTCATGCGGATCGAGATTTCGTTCGGCTTACCAAAGCGCTGGATAACCGGTTCGCCATAGCCAAGTTTGGCAACCTGTTCACGCAGTTCGACAACGGGCGCTTCTGCGCTGCGTTCAAACGTGACGCGGATCATCTGGCCACCAATGAAATCGACGCCGAGATTGAGGCCCTTTGTTGCCACCAGACCCAAGGATGCCGCCATCAGCAAAATGCTGACGATGTAAAACGGCACGCGCCACTTCAGGAAATGGATGTTGGTGTTGTCCGGGATAAGCTTGAGGAGTTTCATGTCTGGGGCCTCCTCTTACAGGGCGATTTCAGTGGGACGGGCGCGGCGTAGCCATTGCGCCACCCACATGCGGGTCAGCGTGACGGCGGTGAACACCGAAGTGGCGATACCGATCATCAGCACGACCGCAAATCCCTTAACCGGGCCGGAGCCAAACGCGAACATGAGCACGGCTGCGATGACGTTGGTAATGTTGGCATCAAAGATCGCACGGCTGGCTTCCTTGTAGCCCAGTTCCACGGCCTGAACGACCTTTCGCCCACGATGGCGCTCTTCCCGGATGCGTTCGTTGATGAGCACGTTGGCATCGACCGCTGCGCCGATCGTCAGCACGAAACCGGCGATGCCAGGAAGCGTCAGCGTGGTGCCGATGATGCCCATGATGCCAAGGATCATCAACACGTTGATGAACACGGCAAGGTTCGCATAAACGCCAAAGCGTCCGTACGTGACGAGGATGAACACCGCGAGAGCCAGCGTGCCGACGCCCATCGCGATCATGCCCTTGCGGATCGAATCCGCGCCAAGGTCTGGCCCGACGGTGCGTTCTTCCACAACCTTAAGGTCCACCGGCAATGCGCCGGAACGCAACGAAATTGCGAGAGCGTTGGCGCTTTCGGTGGTGAAGCTTCCTGAAATGATCGCGCTGCCGCCAAGGATCGGTTCATTGATCGTCGGCGCTGAAAGCACCTTGCCATCGAGAATAATCGCGAACCGCCTGCCCGTGTTCTGCTGGGTCAGCTTGGCAAACTTGGCCCCGCCTTCGGTGTTGAACGTAATCGTCACCGTTGGCTCGTTGGTCTGCTGGTCGTTAGTCTGCTGGGCATTGGTCAACTGGTCGCCACGAATGCCGCCGAGGCGCTTGACGACTTCGACCGCAGCGCCGCCACCGGCGGTGACGCTGACATAGGGCACGATCTCGCTGCCTGGAGGGGCGATGCCTTGTGCTACATCAGAGGGAAGCGCGGTATTATCGACAAGCTTGAATTCCAGCTTGGCGGTTTGTCCAAGCAGGTTCTTGAGCGCTTGCGGATCTTGCAGACCCGGCACCTGCACGACGATGCGCGAAGGACCGGAGCGGATGATTGTGGGCTCCTTGGTGCCCAGCGCGTCGATACGCTTGCGCACCACTTCGACCGCCGTGTCCATCGCCTGCGTTACGGCCTGATTGATGCCCGCCTCGGTGGGCTTGAGCACGAAACGCGTGCCATCTACGACGTTGATATCCCAATCGCGCTGGCCGGTCAGCCCTGCACCATTGGTAAGCGGCAGGACAGCTTCGCGGACAGCATCCACTTGCGTGGCATCGGCCACGACAAAGGTCAGCGCCCCGTCGCGGTTGGAAATATCGCTGATGCGGATTTCGCGGCCCGACTTCTGCCCATCCTGCTTGAGCTTGTTGCGGACCGATTCCTCCATCCCTTCGATACGCTGCTGGCGCACTTGCGAAGGATCGGCTTCGAGCAGGATGTGGCTGCCCCCTGCCAGATCGAGCCCGAGATTGATCTTGGGTTCAGGAATGCCAGCGGGCCAGCCAAGGCCGAGGGTGGAAGTGAGCGAGGGGATGGCGGCCGCAACGCAGACTAGCGTTATGAACCAGAGCCAGATCACCTTCCAGCGCGGAAAATCGAGCATGGGCGGGCAGCTTTCAGGAAAAGGAGATTAATCGTTTGCGGGCGCCGAACCTGCGGGCGGCACGATATCGCCAATCGTGGCGCGCACAGCCTTGACCTTCACATTGGGGCCCAGCTCCAGTTCCGCATAATGATCGTCCAGCTTGATGACCTTGCCAATCAGTCCGCCAGCGGTCACCACCATATCGCCCTTCTTCATCGCGGCGATCTTGGCCTTGTGTTCCTTTTGCTGGCGCATCTGCGGGCGCAGGATGAGGAACCAGAAGATGAAGCCCATGGCGACGAGCGGCAAGAAGCTCATCCATGCGGGGGGCTGGCCGGCATTGGCGGCGGCGACGGAAAGCGTGCTGAACATCATGGGTCCGTTTCTGGGATCGCGACTGTGGTATTACAAGCGCACGGCCCTGCAGGTTCCCGCAAAACCCGGCGCTGGTGGATTTGAGCGGGGCGGTTAGCAGGTTGGCAATGGCAAGGCAATCAAACGCCGCACACCGCCAGAAACCCGGATAGCATGCCGAATAGCTGAGGTCGTTTAATCGCGCCCCGGTCAAGTATAATTTTGAACACAAATCTTCGATCTGCGATGAGGTCATCGCAGGTGATATAGTGAGAGAAGTTGTCA
>JBEQBV010000168.1:0-8356 GCA_041639635.1 Novosphingobium sp. | reverse complement strand
GCGCGGCAGGCATGCCTTCGGGATCGAAGAAATCGGTGTCGATGCCATTGCCCAGCGCAAGAACGTGCGGCTCTGCCCCCGGGGTCAGCCGCTGGCGGAACAGCGCCGCCTCATCAGGCGTCACCAGAAGGCTGGCGTCAACCCGCCGCGCCACATCGCTTTCAAAGCGCGACATCAGCCGCGCCTCACGCGCATAGAGCTGGCTCACCGGAAAGCGGCCCTGCGCAGCGTATGCTTCGAACTTGGCCGAATCGACATCGACGAAATCCATCACCACGCGACCGGCAAAGCCTGCCGGAATGTACTGCGCCATCTGCCCGGAAAAAACATAGATCGCAGCGATAGGCCGCTCTGCCAGAACACGCGCTACATAGGCGCCGATGGCCCTATCAGCAAAAGCGGTCACGCTCACCGGCTTGCCCGTTGCCAGTGCCTCAAGCCCTGCCAGCTTCAGCGAGCGGGTGCGGCGGATCAAGCAGTGCGTGGCGGCCACGGCAGCAAGGTCGGGCTCGTGGCCCATATCGCCTTCATCATCGGCAAAGCAGGCGACGTGAACCCAGGCCAACGAGGCGATGTGGCGCAGCACGTGGCATGATCGGATCTTGTCCCCCCGATCAGGCGGGAACGGGATGCGATGGGCGAGGAATAAGACTTCCTGCGCTGCGGGCATCAGGCAAGCCCCTGCGCAATGAACGGCCCGATGCGGTTTGCCACCGATAGCGGCAGCTTCTGCCACAGCCGGATCTTGGCCTGATAGCGCGGGCTGAGCGGGTTCACATCGCGCGGGGCCCGTCCATCGGCGGTCCAGTGCGCATAGCTCAACGATTCGGGCGTGAAGCCCCAGTTGCGCTTGAAGTGATAGGCTCCGGTATCAACCTTTGACCGCCCGAAATCGAACCGATCACAGCCCCGCCTGCGCGCATGGTTCATCAGCGCGTAGTACATTACATCGTTGGCACGCATCGTGCGCGCGGCAAACACGCCACCACCCCAATAGGGCATGACCGCGCCGCGATGGTACAGGCTGAGCACCGAGGCCAGTGGCTGGCCTTCGTGGCACACGGTCAGAATATCGGCATCATCGCCAAAGCCACCGAGCACGGCATCGAACAGGCGGCGCGGGAACACTGGGGTGCCCAGATTGCGCACCGATTCACTGTAAACGGCATAGTGCATCGCCCGATCATCGGCGCTGCGCCCGGTACGCACTTCCATGCCATGGCCCAGCCCGCGCCGAACTTCGGCGCGCTGCTTGCGCGGGATGGTGAGCAGTTGCGCCTCATCATCTGCCGCCAGCGGCATGACGAACCCGGCGTGACTGTCGGTCTTTATGTGCCAACCTGGAGCATCGGGCAAAGGCCCGCCGCGCAGTTCGAGGCTGGGGCAGTTAAGCCGTACTGCCAGTTCCTGCGCCGCTGCAAAGAGCGCATCATCGCCCTCACCCACTACGCCGCCGCCGACGCCAAAGCCGGTGGAAACCAGCGCGCGGCCGAACAGCGGGGAATGCGCTTCGTGCAGCGGCAAAACGCTGCGGATTGCGCCGTTCTGTTCGGACAGGAGCAGGTGCGTTTTGTGCCCGGTCGAACGCTCGACCGCGTCCAGCCATTCGAGGCGGTGAAACGCACTCGTATCAGGATGCTCAGCCAGAAAGCGCGCAATCGCGCCTCGATCGCCGGGATCGGCGAGGCGCGCCACGGCGCTTGCAGGAAAGAACGGCGCGTTCATGCCGCCCGTTTCACTGGCGTGCGCGCGGCTTCGATGGCTGCCACTTCGTCCATCCGGCCCCAGCGGAATTCGCCGATGAGCCGCTCCAGCTTTGCCGCCATGACATCGAGGTTGGTATAGTGCCGCAGCTTCGATTTTAGCGGTGCGACCGGCGGGCGCGGCTGATCGGGATCGATTTCCCACGGGTGGAAATAGAACACCGCAGGCCGCCCATCGCGCAAGTTCACCTGCCGGATCGCCCATCGCGATACCGCATAAGGGAGCAGGCGGAAGAACCCGCCCCCGCCCGCCGCCATGCGACGGCCCGCAACTTCGGCGGTCGTGACGGGAATTTCGATGAAGTCCGCACCTTCCACCGGGCGGAACGTGAAGCGCGGAGCCTCGCGCCAGCCGTAATGGTCATGCACCACCGGCGCGACCGAGGAGGAATAGGCATAGCCCTGTTCGGCCAGCACTTCATGCGCCCACGGTGTGCGGGCATCGATGGAAAAGCTTGGCGCGCGATAGCCGCTCACGCGCTGGCCTGTGGTGTCTTCCAGAACCTTGCGCGCGCGGGCAATGTCTGCGGCAAAAGCCTCGCGCCCCAGCGTGAACACGCGGGCGTGGTCCCAGCCGTGGCTGGCGATTTCGTGGCCCGCATCGACAATCTGCCGCATCATCTGCGGATAGCGCTGCGCAATCCAGCCGAGCGTGAAGAACGTGCCCTTCACCCCGGCGGCGTCGAACAGCGCAAGGATCTGCGCGCAATTGCGCTCGACCCGGCAGGTCAGGCCATCCCAGTCCTTGCGGTCGATCACGGTTTCGAACGCGCCGACCTGAAACCAGTCCTCGACGTCGACCGAAAGGCCGTTGAGCACCTGCGACGGCGCGGTCATTGCTGTCACCCCAACAGTTTGCCGCTCAGGCCGCGGCGCGGTGGAAATCTTCGGCTTCGATCCATTCGATCAGCATGGTCAGCGTGTGGCGGATCGCCGTTTCCTGCTCTGCCGTGCGCGTCTCGAGGCTGGCGATGCGGCGCTGCACTTCGGCAAAGGCTGCGGCGACTTCTTCGTCACCCGGACGGTTTTCCAGCGCGGCAATGCGGCGGTGGGCATCTTCGAGCGCGGCTACCAGTTCTTCCTGAAGCCCCGCATCCTCGCCAACCGGGCGCGCTTCGAGCGCGGCGATGCGGCGTTCGGCCTCGTCCAGCTTGGCCTCAACTTGCGCGTGAAGCGCAAAGTCCGGCACCACGGCTTCGGCAGGTGCGGCACGCATATCGGCCAGTTCGATGATGGCCTGCTGCAGTTCGGCAATCTGCTCGTCCCGCTCGGCCAAGGCCGCGCGCCATGCGCTGTCGTCGAATGAGGGTGCGGGTGCGGGTGCGACGAGGGCCTGTGGGGCTTGCGCCGAAGGCAGTTCGACAACCGGGGCTTCCTCTGCGGGAACCGGCGTCACCTTCGGCTGGGCGGTGCTGAATCCGCCATCACCCGCAAGATCGTTCATCACCGCCTGCAGCATCGCCGCGTCGATATGGTCACGCTGTTCGACCGCGCCCATCAGCAGCAGCCGGTTGATGATCTGGTTCACCCGGCGCGGCACCCCGCCGCTGGCCTTGGCGAGATCGGCATAGACGCGTGGCTCAAACTGCGGGCGGCCCTGCCAGCCCACCAGCGCCAGCCGGTGTTCGACATAGGCACTCACTTCCGACGGCTCCATCGCATCCAGATGGTGCGAGGCGATCACGCGCTGGCGCAACTGCTCAAGATCGGGCGAGGTCTGCAGCAATGTGCGGAATTCGGGCTGGCCCAGCAGCAGTATCTGCAGCAGCGGATGCGCGCCCAACTGGAAATTGGAGAGCATGCGCAGCTCTTCCAGCGCCTCGACCGAAAGATTCTGCGATTCGTCCACCACCAGCAGGCAACGGCGGCCCTCGCGCGCTTCGTGGTGCAGGAACGCTTCGATTTGCGCGAGCGCGGTGGCCTTGTCATGGCCTGCAACTTCAAGGCCGAAGGCGCGTGCGGCCACGTGGATCAGCTCTTCACCATCCAGCGCCGAAGTCACGATCTGCGCGGCGGTCAGCCGTTGCCGATCCACCGAGGCCATCAGGTGTGCGGCCAGAGTGGACTTGCCCGCGCCAACCTCGCCGGTGATGACGATGAAGCCTTCGCCCTGCGCCAGACCATAGCCCAGATAGGACAGCGCCTTGCGGTGCGTTCCGCTCTCGAAATAGAAGCGCGGGTCCGGCGTCAGCTGGAACGGGCGTCCGGTCAGGCCATAGAATTCGTCGTACATCAGCCGTCTCCAGGCATCAGAAGGTATAGCGCAGGCCCAGCAGGGCAGAAGCAATTGTCTGATCTTCAAGCAGAGTTTGGTTAAAACTGTCTATACCGACCGCTGCGGATGCTGCTAAGCGGTCCGTCAGATTGCGGAAATAGGCAGCGTTCGCGCCAAGCGCCGTGGTGTTTCCGGCGCCGGTCGTGCCCGGCTCGAACCACGCGGAATAGGCCGAGACCGAGAAGCTTGAGCGGCGATCGATCGGGCCATTCAGCCCGGCGTTCACGTAGTAGCTTTCATCCAGCACGCCATTTGCGGCACCCAGCACCGAATCCGCCCGCGCGATGAAGCTGCGGCGGATGTAGCCTGCGCCGATCCCGGCGGTCATCCGGCCGATCTGGCGCGAGTAAGTGCCGTTGATGCCGCGCGCGCGGAACACAGCGGAGGAAACCGACGACAGCGCATTGTTCACGCAGCCCCCGCTTTGCGAGCCGTTGGCACAGCCGCCGATCTGGCCGTTGAAGGGATTGCGCGTCACTTCAAAGTCGGTCGGCAGATCGCGCAGCGCGCGCGTCACCTGCCCGCCAAAGCCCGAAACGTTATCGAACGCGGCGATGGTCAGCTGGCTGCGCGCATCGGGCACGTAGGAAAAGCTGCCGTAATACGTCGTGCTGTCATAGCGGCGACCAACAAAGGCCGACAGCGCCGTGCGGCGGCTCGGCCGCCACATCACGCCTGCATCCCAGGTCAGGCCATCAGTCTCATAGGCGATCTGGCGTGGACGGGACTTGTCAGTGACAAAGCGCCCATCATCGCCGATCACTGCTGCGCCCGTGCTATTGCGCACCGCATCGCGCGAGGAAATCTCGACATCCTCATATCCGATGGCCCCCACCAAGGCGAGCGTCTGGGTAACCGGATAGGTCACCTGCACCCCGCCGCGCACATCGCGCACGCGCTGATCAAGGTTCGAAATGTCTTCCTGGAAGTACGATCCTGAAGCGGTGATACCGACTGGCAGCACAGTGCCCGGCGCAATGCCAGCGGAAATCTGGCCCGACTGGACGATGGAATCGTCAAAGATATCGTTCAGCGGCTGCCCTGCAGACCCTTGCAGCACATTGTCCTGCTCAAGCCGATTGTAACCGACAAGGTACGACGCCGAGAGCGCGACATCGCCAACGTGCGTTGACAACGCAGGCCCTGCATAGAGCGAATAGATCTGGCTGACCGCATCGTTGGTGGCCAATGCGTTGATCGCCGAAGCGCCACCAAGGCCGATGTTCGTGCGCGTGGCCAGCGCGCCTGCTTCGACCGAAAGCGTGCGCGGGATCACGTCATAGCGCACCCGCGCAAGGCCCGACAGCGTATCGCCATCAGCCACACGGTCAGACTGCGAGATGCGACGCTCATAGCGCACCGAAATCGCGCCCTCGGTCCGCCGCCCGCGCAGTGCCACGTCCACGCCCGCAGCCAGCGAGCTATAGGTCAGCACATCATCGCCGGGGGCGAGTTCCCACAGCACGTTCTGAACGGCCTCGATATAGGGCCGCACGGTGGTGCGCATGCCAGCGGAACCGCCGGATGCAGTCACATCGCCACCATCCACGTTTTCGTATCCGAGAGACTGCGCATGGGCAGGAGCCGCGGCAAAGGCCGTGGCGGCCAGCAGAGCCAAGCGGACGGGAAGAGCCAGTCTGGTCATTCCTTGTATCCGTAATAAGAGCCGAAGCGGCGGCCCGTGGTCGAGAAGCGGGTGCCGTTCAGCAGGAGCTTGATGTCGTCGCATGCGCCCAGCAGGCCCACTGCATCGCGCAGCGCGGCCTCACCGGTCACATCGGCGCGCACCACGACGACGGTCTGGCCGACATGGTTGGCCAGCACCGTGGCAGGCGATGCCGCCAGCACAGGGGGTGAATCGAAAATGACGATGCGATTGGGCGAATGCGCAGTCAGCCGGTCCAGCACCGCATTGGTGCGGGCAGAGGCGAGATATTCGGTGTCCGATCCGGTGGCGTTGCCCGCAGGCAGCACATAAAGCCCGCCGATATCGGTGCCGATCACGCAATCTTCCACCGGCAGCGATGGATCGGCCAGCGCATCCATCAGCCCTTTACCGCCCGGCAGACCCAGCGTGGAAAGCACCGAAGGCTTGGCAAAATCGGCATCGACCAGCAGCACCTCGTTGTCCTTCTCCGCCGCGATGGAGATGGCGAGGTTCACCGCGCAGAAGGTCTTGCCCTCACCCGGATGGGCCGATGCAATCAGGATGCGCTCGCCATGCGGGCTGCCTCGCCCAGCGCGCGATTCGGCTGCTACGCGCAGCAACTGGCGCTTGATGATGCGGAACTCTTCGAGCGTGCCGGTCACCGCGCTTTCTGGCTCGATGATGCACTGTTCGCGCAGATGCTCGCGGTCGATCTTGTGGTAAGCGCCGGTGAAGCGGCTTACCTCGATGATCGGTTCCGGTGGCGGCGGCGCAAAAGGCGCTGGTGCGGCAACGGGGGCCGCAGCGACCGGGGCAGATGCCACCGCTTCCGCTTTTGGCACAACGGGTTTCGGCGCCGGTGGCAGGTCAGCCAGAACCGGGCGCGTCAGGGTACGGAAATCGAAGCTGCCCGAAGCGCGCTCGATGAGTGACGGGCCGGAAGGGCGGTCGAACCCTGTGGGAAGCGGGATCTTGCTCTGGTCGGTCATCTCTCGATCCTCCTCAGGCCACCATGCCGCGCTTCAGCATTTCCACACCGAGCAGGACGAACAGGACAACGAACAGGCCAGCCACACCGCCCGCAAACCATTTGAGCCGCTTGGCCCGCTGCGCCCGCGCAGCCCGCGTCACCGCTTCGGACACTGCGCCCAGCACTTGCAGACCAGTGGAGCGTTCCAGCTGCCCCGTGGTTGAATAGGCCGATTTCAGCTGTGCCAGGGCAAAGGCCCCTGCACCGCCCGCGCCGATCCCCACGACCAGCACCAGCATCAGCAGCAACGGGCGATCCGGTGCAGAAGGCCCGGTCGGCATCGTCGGCGGATCGATCACTTCAAACTTCACCGCATCGCGTTCGGTCTCTACCTGCCCGCGCAGGCGCAGCTGTTCGCGGTCACGAAGCAGCTTGTCATACTGTTCCTTGAGCACATCGTAATCGCGGTTGATGCGCGAGGCCTCGGCGGCCACGGTCGGTTCGCTGAACTGCTGGGCCGAAAGCTGTGATATTTCCGCCTGCAGCGATCCCTTGCGCGATTGCAGTGCCACGATGCTCGCTTCACGATCAGCCTTGATCGAGATCAGCGAGGAGTAAGCCGGGTTAAGCGTGCCACCGCCGCCGCCTTCGCCCGCTGCGGCCTTCTGCAGGCCGGAAATCTGGCCCTTCACGGCAATCACATCGGGATGGCTATCCGTCAGCCCGCGCGCGCGCATCGATGCCAGATCGGATTGCGCCTGCGCCAGAGCGCCCTTGGCACCTCCGGCAGGCCCGGCCACGGCAATCGTCTGCGGCGTGCCCGAAAGCTGCCCGTTGATCGATGCGAGAGCGCTCTGTGCCGCAAGCAGGTTCGATTCGACATCGCGCAATTGCCCGCGCGCCGCTTCCAACTTGGTGCTGATAGACCCGACGCCCGGAATGAACCCGACGTTCTTGGCTTCAAACTCGGTCCGCTTCAGTTCGGCGGCTTCCAGATCCTTTTTGCGGCTGGCCAGCTGCTGGTCCATGAAGGCCAGCGTATCGGTCATCTCGCCGCGCCCACCGGCCAGGTTTTCCTCGCGGAAGATGTCGATCATCTTCTGAACGACATCCTGCGCCAGCTTGGCATTCTCGGCATCGTTGCGCCCGCCACCACCGGCAAAGCCGGTGATCTCAAACAGGTTGTCCTGCTGGCTGACCACGCGCACGTTCTTGGAAAGGCCCGCAACTGCCGCCTGCATCTGCTTGTCGTCGGTCACCTTGTCGCCCAGACGAGTTGCGCGGATGACCTTTTCAAGGTTCACCGAACTCGTCAGCGTCTGGCGCACCCGCTCGATATCGCGCTTGCGATCACCGCCGATGCCGATCTGGTCGGCCAGCACGTCGTCGATCTGAACGAAGATGCGCGCCTTGGATTCATAGCTGTTGGGCACCATCGCCACCACCAGCCAGCCGGCAAGGCACACCGCCCAGGCAATCGCCAGCGCAATCCAGCGCCGGGTCCAGATGCCGTGAAGCGCGATACGCACCTCTTCGTAGATGTTGGTCATGGCTGCCGTGTCCCCCGCCGCCTGCTCAGAACATCGACTCGGGGATGATGATCACGTCACCGGGCATCAGCAGCACGTTGGCCTTGGTATCGCCCTTGCGCAGCAGATCGCCGATGCGCACGGCATATTCCTTCTGGCTGCCCGATTGCT
>JBEQBV010000167.1:0-8364 GCA_041639635.1 Novosphingobium sp. | reverse complement strand
CGTAGTTGTCGCCGCGCAGCGTTTTCCGAATCACCATTTGATTCCATCTGGTTAGAATACGCTCTAGGCGATTGGCCCTGCGTAGGGCGCAGCACTTTGATCCGCACCAACGCCCGCGCGCCTGTGGCCATATGCTGACGAAGGAAACGACTGGCCCCGCTGGCGTCAGTATATCCCAACCGATGTGACAATTCGGTAAGATTGGGGCGACGCGCCGTGCGATAATACTCCTCTGCCGTCTGTTTGCGCACATCTTCCAGCATCATCGCGAACGATGTGCCACGCTCGGCCAATCGCCGTTGCAACCCCTGAATGGAAAGCCCGGCAAGCCCTGCCACGTATGGCAGATTGGCGCGTCGATCCGCCAGATTACAGGCAATGAAATAGCGCACCTGCTGCTGCAGATCACCGGGCCACCGGCGATCTGCTTCAGCCAGTTGCTGCTCCAACACCGCCAGTATCTCAGGATTGCCACGTTTTGACGGGCGATGAAGGTCTGATTTGCGGAACACCAGCGCACAACGGTCTGCTTCAAACCGAATTGCACAGCGGAACAGCACGTCATGATGATGTGTGCACGCCGGTGCCGGATGCGTGAGTTCCAACCTGATCGGCGTCCAATCCTCTCCCAGCATCAACCGTGCAACGCGCAATTGCAAGGTCAGTGTCGCTTCCAGAAACTGCGACCCGCCGAACCTTGCAGGCACCATCAGCACATGGTGCATCGCCGCTTCATGGCCCTTGATGTCGGTGCTTGCTCGCATCGCTGCGCTTTCAAGATGCATGTAGCGCCGGGTAAGGCGCGATGCTTCATCCAGCGTCGTGCAATGGCCCCACATTGGGCTGACCGGGCCGAATCCGCGCAAATTGCACCACATGGCAAAGGCCATCCCCAAATCTGGCCTTCCTGCTCCGATCGAGGCCGCCTGCAACACATCGACTTGCGCACTGGCGGGCAACCAATCGTCCTCACACGCCTGCTCGATGTAGCCATGCAGATCGGCAGGGCAAACCTTGGCAAGATCGATGCCTTCAATCCGGGAAAATTGGATGAACTGCCGCATTGCGCCGGCGTGGGCGAGCCCGCTGTATGCTTCGATCATGACGTATTCTGACAATACCAGTATGGCGTCCGTCAAGATCAATTAATCGATTAAATGCAATTAAGGATCAGACTGCGACAGGCACATTCATTGCGCGACGTTGCGCAAACCATGGACCAATCCGCTGCACGGCCTCTTCGATCAGCGGCGTTGAAACAGCAAAGCTGAAGCGGATGAAGTGCCTGCCATTTACGGGGTCAAAATCGATGCCGGGGGCGGCCGCTACACCGGTGTCGCGCAGCAATGCCTCGCACAGCGCCAGACTGTCGTCGGTAAACTCGCTGGCATCGGCATAGATGTAGAATGCGCCATCAGGCGGCGCGATGCGGCCCAGCCCCATCTGCGGCAGCGCATCCAGAAGAATGGCGCGATTGCGGGCATAGGTCTTGACATGCCCATCCAACTCATCGCGGCACGCAAAGGCCATCAGCCCTGCCCTCTGTGCCAACACGGGTGGTGTCAGGAACAGGCTGCCCATCCGGGCCCGTGCCGCGTCGATCAGCCCTGGCGGCACCACCAGCCAGCCGAGCCGCCATCCTGCCATGCTGAAGTACTTGGAAAACGAATTGACGATCACCGCATCGGGCAGGAACTCCAGCATTGAAGCTGCTTTTGCCCCGTAGCTCAGGCCGTGGTAAATCTCGTCAGAGACAACGCGAATGCCCTTGCGCTGGCAGACCTGCGCAATCGCCGCCATTTCATCAGGCGCAATGATCGTTCCAGTGGGGTTGGCAGGGCTTGCCACGATCAAACCGTCCGGCACCGGATCGATTGCATCAAGTGCGGCTGCCGTTACCTGAAACCGCTCTTCCGGCCCACATTCCATTTCGACCGGCTCAAGATACATCGCCCTCAGCGTGTTGCGATAAGCGACATAGCCAGGTCTCGCCAGCGCCACTCGCGCACCGGGACGAAACAGACAGGATAGCGCCATCACGAAAGCGGGCGAAGCGCCGCAAGTCAGAATCACCTGCTCGCGTGTTACAGCGGCGCCATAGTTCTCGGCATAACTCTGCGCGATCCGGTCTTTCAGCGGAACGCTTTCCCAGTAGCCCATCGCTTCGCTGTCGAGCACTTCGTGTGCCAGCGCGATGGCCTTGGCGGGCGCTCCTGTTGAAGGTTGCCCGAATTCCATGTGAATGACACTCGCCCCCGCCGCTTCCATGTCATGGGCCAGACGGCTGATGGCGATGGCGTGAAACGGTTCGACTTGAGCGATCATCCCATCGGACTAATTGGCACCAAGCCAACTTGCAAGGTCGGGCCAGATCACAGCGCCCGAATGGCTCAGGCCGCATGCTCCTTGCGCAGATCGGCCAATTGCGCATCAGTGCGCGGCAGCACACCAATTCCGCCCACCGTGCGCTGATCAAGATCGGCAAGCTTTGTCTGCGGCTTGGTGCGCATCAGATCACGCAGATGCTGGACGCGGATCATGACAATACCGATGCCAAGCGTCGCCACTGAAACGGCCAGCCGCCACATCTGAAAATCACCGCTCTGCATTGTGGACAGGAATTCGGCAAAGCACTGCCACACCGCCACGGCACCCAGCAATTCGGTCGCACGCTGGCGTGGTGCGGCGAGCAACAGCGCACAGCTCAAGGCAAATGTCCCGATACCAGCGGCCAATGGCGTCAGAAAATTGGTCACATATCCAAGTCCCAAACCCACGGCCGTAACCACGGCAAGGACACGGGCCATACGGTGGATCTGGTCGGGCGTCAGCTGGTCGAGCGGGCTTTTCATGGCGACTGGGATAGGGTCCCGCCCCTCAACAAATCGTTACGTGGCGTAACGATCACCATGCCAACGAGAATAATTGAAAGATTACAATCCACAGCATAACGGATGAGGCCAGAGGTAACGTCAGTTGTACCCAACCAGGGGCCTTCCCCTCAGACGAATCGCATACGTGAACTGCGATATCGAACCGCCCAAGCTCCTGTTGCAGGGCATGGACAGGCGAATCGACCGGAGCCTCATCACCGCTGGCCAACCGTGGCTCAACACGCGGCTGGCGTGTGCCGGCTTTGGCCTCGATCGGCTCAGAAGATGCAAAAATGACTGATCCCGACATAACGCCGTTCATGTAGAGAAACTGATGTCTCTTTCCTGCCTCAAAGACATCAAGGATTCCTGTCTCCGCGCTAAGCGCTAACCCTTACCGCCTGTGCGCCGACCATCCCCTTTATCCCCGCTGAGCCGTTTCCAGCGGTTCGCCCACGATCGGATAACCCAGCCCATCCGGGATCATCAACCAGCGCTCTCCGCCCCGCACTTCCATGAACGGGCTGATCGTATCTACCGGGGTGGCCAGCGCATGCGCGCGTGCGTCTTCGAACGAGGTGAACAGCGCGAGGCGTTCAAGATTGCGACGCGTAGGGAAAATGATCTTGATCTTGCCCTGCTCAGCCAGATTCAGCGCCTCTTGCGCACTCGCCCAGAACATGTGCCGGTTTTCGGTGGCATCCACTTCGATGTCCACCGCACCGGTGCCCAGATCGGCAAGATAGAACCGGGTGTCGAAAATTCTTTCAGTCCGGTGCTTTGGCCACCACCGGGCAAAGGACACCAGCCGTTCGGGAGCGAGCTTCCAGCCAAACGCATCAAGCACGCGCGCCAGGTCTTCCACCTCCAGCAACATGCACCGCGCCTGCGCGGCCTTCACCCCGTCAACCTCGCCCTCGATCCCCACGACCAGCCCGGTTTCCTCAAGCGTTTCGCGCACGGCAGCCACCCGGGCTGCGAGATCATCCTGATCCACACCCTCGGCAACCGCCATTTGCGCAGCCAAGGCCCGGTCAGCCGCATCCACCTTCCCGCCGGGAAACACTGTAGCACCCCCTGCGAACTGAAGGCTTGCATTTCTCTCTACCAGCAAAACCTGTGCGGCGCCCCCTGCAGGATCGCGCCGGAAAATGACGATCGTTGCCGCCGGAGTAGTCTTTGCCAGCCAGTTTTCCGGCTCGATATCATGCGTTTCCATCACCGCAGCATCATGTCCAAGCAAACCCGCTTTGCCAAGCCCGCCGCGACTGTCGGTTGCGTTTACAATTGCCACATCTCCTGCAGCATGGCGTTGAACAAAAAGCTCGCAATTCCTTGCCTTTCAATACTTGGCACGATCCATGCATAAAACCTTTCGTCCCGAAGAGTGTCTTCTTCTCGAGGCGGAGCCAGTCCCCCCGGTCTCCCATGGCTCCGCCTCTCCCGGGATTTTCCCAAAGCCATTGCCAAAAAAAAGACGCGACCGGCATTGCCGACCGCGCCTTGATCTTGCCCATGGCGGCAGAACCCTGCCGCCACGCTTTTCCGCGTCAGGCCGGCTTTACGCCCGCCTCTTCCATGGCCTGCTGCAGTTCGCCAGCTTCGAACATCTCCATCATGATGTCCGATCCGCCCACGAACTCGCCCTTGATGTAAAGCTGGGGGATCGTCGGCCAATCAGAATAGGCCTTGATGCCGCTGCGGATTTCCATGTCCTGCAGCACGTCGACCGTGGAGTATTCCACGCCCAGATGCTCAAGAATGGCAATGGCCTTGCTGGAAAAGCCGCACTGCGGAAACAGCGGCGTGCCCTTCATGAACAGGACGACATCGCTGCCGTTGACGATTTCGGAAATGCGCTGCTCGGTCGACATGGGATAAGGTGTCCTTTCCGCTCTCAATTGGGAACGGCAGTGGTCAGTTGCAAGGCATGAAGCTGTCCGCCCATGCGCCCGCCAAGCGCATCATAGACCAGCTTGTGCTGCTTCACGCGCGGCAAACCGGAAAAAGCGGCCGATACCACGCGCGCAGCGTAATGATCGCCATCGCCCGCCAGATCGGTGATCGTGATTTCCGCATCGGGCAAGGCCGCGCGGATCATCGCCTCGATTTCGGCAGCGGGCATCGCCATCAGGCTTCGCCCATCAGCTGGCGGCGGGCGTCAACCGACTTGGCTTCCATCGCCAGGCGGATTTCGGCCTCGTCGGTTTCGATCCCGGCAGAGGTCAGATCTCCCAGCAATTTGCGGATCACGTCCTCGTCGCCCGCTTCCTCGAAATCGGCCTGCACGACCGACTTGGCATAGGCCTCGGTCTCAGCCGCATCCAGACCCATGCGTTCCGCCGCCCAAGTGCCCAACAGGCGATTGCGCCGCGCGTGTACGCGAAACAGCATTTCCTCGTCGCGGGCGAACTTGGCTTCGAAAGCCTTTTCGCGGTCGTCGAAAGTGGTCATGGGCCAGGGTCCTTATCAAAAGCTTCTCTCAGCCGATAATCAGCCAAGGCCATACCCGCAAGAGATCACGAAAAGAAACGTGCCCGAGAACTTCAAAGGTGTCCCGCGTCAGATCCCGCCTCGCCGAACGTCGAGCAGCACGCCACCCTGTCCGTTTACGTCGCAAGTAAAGCTGTCGCCGTTGCGCAAGGCGCCCGAGACACGATAGCCATCACCGTTGCGCGCGGCGTTGAACACTTCGTCCACTTCGCCCTTCCGCTCGGCTTCGGCCACGCATCTGTCCACGGCACCGTCGATCCCGCGCGTTGCTCCACCACGTGAATCCTGCCCGCTACCCGGACCACCATTGCCCTGCCCCCCACTACCTTGCCAGTCCTGAACGCGGCCTTCGCTGCGCCAATCGTCCTGACGCGGCAGATCGTCACCGCGATAGCGATAGCCATCGTCCTGTGGCCGATTGTCACGCGGAATCGTCCGTTCCCGATTACGATTGGCATTGCTCGCCGCACTGGCAATTGCCGCAATGCCGCCAATGATCAGGATACCCGCCAACACATCGCCGCCGTCAATGCCGCGATCACGGTGCCAGCCTCTGCCTCCCCAGCCGCCCCGGTTCCAGCCGCCGCCATTCCAACCGGGACGGGCCTCGGCAGCCAAGGGTAACAGGGCGCTCGCCATGCCTGCAGCCGCCAACGCAATCTTCGAAAAACGACCCGCCATTACCAATTTCCTTCCCGTCCGTTATCGTGGCTAGGCGGTTCAGGCTTTCCACTGCCTGAACCGCCCGCCCCCGGCAAACTGCATTATCTGTGCATCAAAGCCCGCGAATGCCGCTGTAATCCAGATCAACAATCCGGCCGCGTTCAAACCGGCACTTGAACGATCCACTATCGAAGCCGCGCAAGCCATTGTTCCAGCCGCGATAGTCGTTGTTCCAGCCGCGGCCATAGCGCGGATCGCCATTGCGCCAGTCGCGGCCCTGCGTGTTCACGGCAATCCGGCCACGCACTTCATACCCGTTGCGCGTGTTGCGCACGTTGCGAATGTCGGTGACATCAGCCCGGCCCCAACTGACACGCCCGGCATTGCGCTCTGCGGCGCGCACGCACTGCTCAACCGCTACTCGTGGATTGCCCCGGCCCCGGTTGCCGCCCCAGTTTCCATTGTCCCAGTTCCCGTTGCCCCAGCGGCGGTCATCCCAGCCATCCCTTCCGCGCCAGTCGTTCCCGCCATAGCCAAAGCGGTCGAAGTCGTTGCGATCGTTGTTGCTACTGGCCGCCGCTGCAATTGCGGCAATGCCGCCAATCACAAGCGCGCCTGCAATAACATCACCGGCATCAATGCCGCCGCGATTGTCGCGCGCGCTTGCCGGAGCGGCCGAAGACACCGCCACCGCAGCGGCGGCGGCAGTTCCGACGAGGGCTTTGGAGAACGTCTTCATCAGTTCGATCCTTCATCTGCGTGTGAGGGCCTTTCCCGCCACGGATGAAGGTTTGCCTGATTCGCGCTGAGATCGTGCTGAACCGGCCTGACAGCAGTCGTTCAGAAAAAGCGCCCTTTATATGAACAGACTCAGTTCTGCGCCTTGGCCTGTTCCAAACCGGTCCAATGGGCCAGAAACGCCAGCACATCGGCCCCGCTGCCGATGATCTTGTCCACCGGCTTGCCCGCGCCATGCCCCGTGCGAGGCTCCACCCGCAACAGATGGGGCTTTTCACCAATCTCTGCACCCTGCAGCGCGGCCACATATTTGAAGCTGTGCGCCGGAACCACCCGATCATCATTTTCGCCGGTGGTCACCAGAATGGCCGGGTAATCCGTCCCACTCGCAATGTTGTGATAGGGGGAATAGCTACGCAGCGTGCGCCAGTCTTCCTCGCGATCCGGGCGGCCATAATCGTCCACCCAGAACCGGCCAGCCGTGAACCGGTCAAACCGCAGCATGTCCATCACGCCCACATCGGGGTTGGCCGCCGCAAACAGATCGGGCCGCTGATTCACCACCGCGCCGACCAGCAATCCACCATTGGACGATCCCTGCACGGCTAGGCCACCCTTGGCAGCGATGCCTTGCGCGATCAGGTATTCGCCCGCCGCAATGAAATCATCAAAGCTGTTCTGCTTCTTGTCGCGCCGCCCGGCCTCATGCCAGTTCTTGCCGAACTCGCCACCGCCGCGAATATTTGCCAGCGCAAAGGCCCCGCCTGCCTCCAGCCATGCCATGCGCACCGGCGAATAACCGGGCGTAAGCGAGATATCGAACCCACCATAGCCATAGAGCAGCGTTGGCAGCGGCTTGCCCGCCTGCGCCAGCGCGCGCTTGCGCACCACATAAAGCGGCACCTTGGTCCCATCCTTCGATGCAAACTCGCGCTGTTCCACGCTGTAGTCCGCCGGATCGAAGCTCGTCTTCGGCACCGCAAACGGCGTCACCGCGCCGGTGCGCAAATCCATGCGATACACAGCTGGCGGCAAGTTGAAGCTGGTAAATTGATAGAATGTCTCGGCGTCGCCGGGCCGGCCGCCAAAGCCGCTGGCCGTGCCAATCCCGTTCAGCGTGATTGCTCTGCCGGGCTTGCCCTTGCGGTCGGTCATCACCGCCACGCTCTGCCCGTCTTTCAGATAGGACAGCAGGAACCGGTCCCCGATCATTCGCGCGCCTTCCAGCGTGTTGCCGCGTTCGGGCACCACCACTTTCCAGCCATCCCGGGGCCGGGCCAGATCGATGCTCACCAGATGGAAATTGGCAGCACCCCGATCGGTCAGAAACCACAACCTGTTGCCGATGCCTGCTACCAGTCGCCAATGGTCGGCGATCTCCGGCACCAACGGCTCGGCTTTCCACACCCCTGCTTTGCGACCTTCAAGCTGGATCAGATGAACGGCATTGCGCTTGTCGGTGCTCACTTCGCTGACGATCACGGCCCAACGCCCGTCAGACGTCACCTGCGCCTTGTGGCTCCACTCTGGGTGATCGGGCGTGGCATGGACCAGTTCGTCCCGGTTTTGCGCAGTGCCAACCCTGTGAAACCACACC
>JBEQBV010000166.1:0-8394 GCA_041639635.1 Novosphingobium sp. | reverse complement strand
TTGAAATCACCTTCCAATCCGTGCCCAACCGCTTCGTGCAGCAGTACGCCGGGCCAGCCGGGTCCGAGCAGCACGGTCATTTCACCGGCCGGGGCGGCAACCGATTCGAGGTTTACCAGCGCTTGTGCCAGTGCCTCGTCAATCGCGCGGTTCCACGTTTCGGGCGCGAACAGATCGTCATAGAGGCGGCGGCCGCCAATGCCGAAGGAGCCGGTTTCACGCCGCCCGTTCTGTTCAGCCACGATCGACACGTTGAGCCGCACCAGCGGGCGCACATCATGGGCCACAAAGCCATCGGCGCGAACGATTTCGACCACTGACCAAGAGCCGGACAGCGAGGCCGAAACTTGCGCGACGCGCGGATCACGGGCGCGGGCGGCAGCATCGATTGATTCGAGCAGCTTGACTTTGGCTTCGAACGGCACGGCGTCAAGCGGCGAGGCTTCGGTATAGAGGTGGCGGTTGCTCTGGCGCGGGGCCGGGGCGGGCTGGCCCTTGGCTGGATCGAGCAGCTTCAGCGTTTCCCCGGCGCGGGCGATGGCGGCGGCGGAAATCTCGTTCGCGTGGGCAAATCCGGTCATCTCGCCCGAAACGCCGCGCAGGCCAAAGCCTGCATCGCGCGAGTAGTCCGCCGTTTTCAGCCGACCGTCATCGAAGCCAAAGCTCTCGCTGGCGATGAATTGCAGGTAGAGTTCGCCATCATCGCACGATTTCAGGGCATTGGCCGTCAGGCCCTGCGCTTCATCAGGTGATAGCATGCCAGAGCGGTAGAGCAGCGAGCGAGTGTCAATATCGGTCATGCCACCGATATAAGCGCTGATTGCGCAAAGGCCATAGCGGCCTTTTCAGGCAGCCTGCGCGCTATCCGCTGGGCCGCCCTTCAGCACGAAGCGCTTGTCGCAATAGCCGCATTCGACAAATCCGCGCTCGTCAATTTCGAGCCATACGCGCGGGTGGCCAAGGGCCGAGCCGCCACGAATGTCGGATGCGCCATCGCATTTGACGCGGGTGTGTGTGGTATAGACGGTTTCTGGTGCCTGCATCATGGCGCTGCGGCTAGCAAATCTGCGGCGTGCAGACAATTGCGTTTTGGCGCGTGGTGGTGCAGGCAGCGCCACATGCCTACAGTTCCAAACGCCCCCCCCGCCATCCGTATCCGCGATCTGGTAAAGCGTTATGCGCCAACCGGAAAATCAGGTGGAAAGCTGGCGCTTGATGGCGTGAGCTTCGATGTGCCGCAAGGGCAGATATTCGGGCTGCTGGGGCCGAACGGCGCGGGCAAATCCACGTTGATCAATACTTTGGCGGGCCTGGTGATGAAAACATCTGGCACGGTGGAAATCTGGGGCCATGACATTGATCGCGATGTGCGCAATGCCAAGGCTTCCATCGGGATCGTGCCGCAGGAGATCGTGTTCGATCCGTTCTTCACTCCTGCCGAAGTGCTGGAAAATCAGGCCGGGCTTTATGGCGTGCCCAAATCGATGCGGCGCACGATGGACCTGCTGCGTGCGGTGCATCTTTCGGACAAGGCCGATGCCTATGCCCGTTCTCTATCGGGCGGGATGAAGCGCCGCCTGCTGATTGCCAAGGCGATGGTGCACAGCCCGCCAGTGCTCGTGCTTGACGAGCCGACCGCTGGCGTGGACGTGGAACTGCGGCGGCAGCTGTGGGAACTGGTGGGCGAGATGAACCGCGACGGGGTGACCGTGGTCCTGACCACGCATTACCTTGAGGAAGCAGAGGAACTTTGCGACCGCATCGCCATCATCAACCATGGCAAGCTGATCGCCAACAAGCCGACGCGTGAACTGGTGGACATGGCGCGCGAAAAGATCGTGGTGCTGACACTGGACCGCGATGTGATCGTGGCACCGCAGCATACGGCTTTTCGCAAAAGCGTGATTTCCGGTGAGCGGCAGATCGAGATCGGGTACGACAAGGACGCGATGACCGCAGGCGAGGTGATGAGCCTGGTGCAGGGGCAGGGTTATGCCATTGTCGACGTTTCCACGCGCGAGGCCGATCTTGAGGATGTTTTTGTGACGCTGACCAGCCAGCCACGCGAGGCAGCGTGATCAGATGACGTCATGTGCGTCTGTATAATCGTGGATTTATCTGATCATTCAACCTTGAAGACGGGCGTTTCATCTCCGATGCGTTTGCGCCAGCCGCCGCCTTCCTGCCTGCGGATCACGGTTTTGCAATATTTGCATGTTCCAACGAAGGCTTGACCGTTCCACTCCACACTTTCCCGTTCGGGTCGATGCCGGTTGAAAAAACAGAAAAAACGTGATCCCGCCATGACTTGGTCACCCGTCAACATGCCCCTAAGTGAGAATGCTTATCATGTTGCGGATGCGAAAAATAGGCTTCCCTTGGTTAACTTTCATTAAAATAATCATTATTTTTCAGAAGGTAAAATTTATTTCGCGGTTGCAAAACGCCTTTCGGTCACTTTCCTTAGCATCGCCCGCAGCGTAGGGGGACGCTTGGTGCCAAATCGAAGGTGCCTGATGGGAGCTTTGCGTGATGGAGCAAAGGATAATGCAGCCCGAAAATGGGCACGATGTCCTGATCATCGGCTCTGGCGCTGCGGGGCTGACAGCTGCCTTGGTTCTGGCCGAGAAGTGCCGCGTACTGGTGCTGGCCAAAGGCGCGCTGGATGGCGGATCGACCAATTGGGCGCAGGGTGGCATTGCCGCCGTTCTGGACGAAGGCGATACCTTCGATGATCACATCCGCGATACGATGGTGGCAGGGGCAGGGCTAAATCGGCGCGAGACCGTGGAGTTCGTGGTCGAGAATGCGCCACAGGCCATTGCGCGGCTTGCCGAACTTGGCGTGCCATTCAATGCCGAGGCAGGCGCCCTGCATCTGACGCGCGAAGGTGGCCATTCGCACCGGCGCATCGTGCATGTCGACGATGCCACGGGCGCGGCGGTGCAGCAGGCGCTGCTGAAAGCTGCGCACGACCACCCGAATGTGACGCTGCTGCCGGGGCGGACGTGCATCGATCTGATTACCGGGCGGCACGAAGCGGCACGCTATTCCGGGTCGGGTCGCGTCTGGGGCGTCTATGCGCTGGACGAGGCGACGGGCAAGGTGGAGGCATACACTGCGCGGGCCACGATTCTGGCCACAGGCGGGGCAGGGCGCGTCTATCAGTTCAGCACGGCCCCGCGCGGTGCGACCGGCGATGGCATTGCCATGGCGTGGCGGGCAGGGGCGCGGGTTTCCAACATGGAAATGATGCAGTTCCACCCGACCTGCCTCTACAATCTGGAGGTCAAGAACTTCCTGATCACCGAGGCGGTGCGGGGCGAAGGCGGGCGATTGATCAATCCGCGCACGGGCAAGCGGTTCATGGAATTCTATGACCGGGAGCGGCTGGAACTGGCCCCGCGTGATGTCGTGGCCCGCGCGATTGATTCGGAGATCAAGAAGTTCGGTCTGGACTATGTGCATCTGGATATCAGCCATATGCCGGCAGATTTCGTGCGTGGGCATTTCCCGAACATTCATGAAAAGCTGATCGGCCTGGGCATCGACATGACCACGCAGCCGATCCCGGTAGTGCCCGCGCAGCACTATACCTGCGGGGGCGTGCTGATTGATCTTGCCGGTCGGACGGACCTGCCGGGGCTGTATGCCGCGGGGGAATGCACCGAAAGCGGACTGCACGGGGCGAACAGGCTGGCGTCCAATTCGCTGCTGGAATGCTTTGTGTTCGGCGATGCGGCCGCGCGCGATATTCTGCGGCGCTGGGACAGCTTCGATGCACCGCCACAAGTGCAGGCATGGGATGAAAGCCGCGTCACCGATTCGGACGAGGAAGTGGTGATCAAGCAGAACTGGACCGAAATCCGGCGCTTCATGTGGAACTATGTGGGTATCGTGCGCACCGACAAGCGGCTGGAACGCGCCGCGCATCGCATCGCGCTGTTGAGTGAGGAAGTGAACGACTATTACGGCCACTTCCGCGTGACCACCGACCTGATCGAACTGCGCAACCTGTTGCAGAGTGCCGAATTGATCGTGCGATCAGCCCGGGCGCGGCATGAGAGCCGGGGCCTGCACTATACGCTCGACTATCCGCAGACCGATGCGGTCGCGCGCGATACGGTGCTGGTGCCTTGATATCTCGACCGGAACGTCTCTGGCGTTCCTGACACCGCACCGGCCCGCTCCCCCGCCGAAGCTTCAGCTTCGGCTCAGCAAACTACGCAGCTTCGGCTTCCACGAATTCAGGGTAGAACACAGGCGCACGAGTGGACCAGCCGGGAGCAGTGGCGGCGGCTTCGCTGATCGACTGGAGCAGGTGGCGGCGGCGCTCCGGGCGGATCACGGGCAGCGCTGCGGCACCGCAGAATGCGCCAGGCAGCCAGGGCCGCGATTCGGCACCGAGCAGGCGTTCGTAGAGAAAGCGATAGGCGGAGAACCCGTTGATGCGGCCTTGCTCCAGATCATAGGCGGTCAGGCGGATCAGGGGGCCGATGAAGGGTTCAAGCGTATCGAGCCCTTCGACATGGCGCAGCAACTGACGCAGCATCGGAATTTCGGCGTAGATCGTGCATTGAAAGCGGATCGAGCGCTCTTCATCCTCGCTGCGCGCCCAGCGCTGTTGCGCGTCTCCGCGGCCCAATGCAATGTCGAGGCTGCGGCGGATGTAGCGCTGTTCACAAGGTGCAAAACTCGCAAACTCGCGCATTTCGGAAATGGTCATGCCGCTTGCATCGAACCGTGCCATCGTCTTGCTCCCGTGCCGCTGGCAATGCCAAAAGCGCAAGCGGCAAGAGCTTTATCGCACAACGTGGTTAACGCCGGGTAATCGGGATGTTTAGCCAAAAGCCTTGTAAGCACCATAGGCGCTGGTCAGTGTCAGCACCACGCCGACCATGATCAACATGCTCTTGGCCGGAATATGCTTTGCCGCCCATGCGCCGAACGGTGCCGCAGCCACGCCGCCGATCAGAAAGCCAAGGGTTGGACCGGCCACATCAGCCACGCCGAGGTGAAAGATGAAGGCCGCAGACACTGTCAGCGTCAGGAAGAATTCGACCGTGTTGACCGTGCCCACCACTTTGCGTGGGTCTGCGCCCTGGATCAGCAGGTTCGATGTGACCACCGGTCCCCAGCCGCCGCCGCCAGCGGCATCAAGGAAACCTCCGGTAAGGCCCAGTGGAGCAACCCATTTGGCGTCCTTGATCTTGGGTGGGTAGAGCAGGCCGCGCACGAGCAGGTAGACGCCGATGGCGGAAAGATAGAGCAGCACCCACGGCTTTACCACCGAGGCATCGAGCGAGGACAGCACATAGGCCCCCAGAATGCCGCCAGCCATGCCGGGCAGCAGCAGGCGGAAGAACAACTTCTTGTCGACATTGCCGTGGATCAGGTGGCTGATTCCCGAAGTGGCCGTGGTAAAGCATTCGACGATATGGACCCGCTGCGATGCCAGTGCAGGCGGGACGCCGAGCACGCCGACCATCAGCGTGTTGGATATCACGCCAAAAGCCATGCCCAGCGCGCCGTCGATCATCTGGGCGGCAAACCCCACCGCGATGAACGGCAGCAGCGCCGAAAAATCGATACCGGCCAGAAAATCCATCGCGAGCCCCCACCTGTTACCGCGCATCGGATAGGGAGATCAAAGTCTACCGGGAAGGAAGATTTTAAACTCTACCGCAAAGAGAGAGTTTTTTGCGGCAAACCGAGGCACGGATTTGCGATGCCAATGGCGATCTGCAGCAGGCTGGCAAGCAGTTTTATTGCGGCACCGGTCAGATATCGATGTCGGCCCAGATGGCAGCATGGTCCGATCCCGCTTCTTGCGGGCGTGCCACCTCGGGATAGGCGTCCTATCGCCGGGGCTTCGATCAGCATCACGTGGCGGAAGGGCGCGCCGACCAGTGCGGGCAGGATTTCGGCATTGAAGGCGGCGAGCTTCATCGCACCTTCCAACTATCCGGCCGAAATATGTTGTCCTGATACTCCGAAGGGTGGCAATGTATTACATTGCGGCTTGAAGATCCTGAATATCGCCGCCCGACTATTTCCGCCTATAGCGGAAGTACCAGACTTCGTGGCCATAGACGGTGCGTGCCTTGTGTTCATAGCGTGTTTCGGGCCAGCCGCTGGGACGCACATGAAAATCGCGGGCCTCGCGCGCCAGCCATTCGAACTGGTGCTTGTGCCGGCGCATGACCATCAGCGCGTGACGCAAATAGATGGCGTGATCGGTGCCAAAGCGGAACTCGCCGCCCGGGCGCAGCTTGGCGGCGATCAGATCGAGTGGGCCATCATTCATCATGCGGCGTTTGGCATGGCGCGCCTTGGGCCAGGGATCGGGGTGGAGCAGATAGACGAACGACAGCGCGCCATCTGGAATGCGGCGCAAGACTTCCAGCGCATCGCCATGATGAATGCGCACGTTGGGGATGGGTGGGTGCTGACCATTATCGCCTGAGACATGCGTCAGCGCCTGCGCCACGCCATTAAGGAACGGTTCGGCCCCGATGAAGCCGTGATCAGGCAGCATATCGGCGCGGAAGGCCATGTGTTCGCCCCCGCCAAAGCCGATTTCGAAATGCAGCGGGCGGCTTTCACCGAACAGGACCTCGGCCGTGATTGGCCCTTCGGCAGGCATGGCAATCTGCGGCAGAAGATCATCCACCAGCGCCTGCTGCCCTTGCCGCAAAGGCTTGCCCTTGGCCCGCCCATAAAGGCGGTTGATCGTGGTCGGATCGCCGGATTTGTATGCTGTCATAGGGCCGTTCCTGAAGAATTGGGGGCCGATGGCAGGATGGGGCCTAAGCGTCAACGAAAACGGCCCGCCGGGGAGGGCGGGCCGTTTCTCCAGGGTTCAGTCGGTGCGGGGCTGAAACCGCACGGGTTGCCTCAGGCCGCCTCTATCACGCTCATGTCGTCAGGATCGCGCAGCACATAGCCGCGGCCCCAGACGGTTTCGATGTAGTTTTCACCGCCGCAGGCATGCGCCAGCTTTTTACGCAGCTTGCAGATGAACACGTCGATGATCTTGAGCTCGGGTTCGTCCATGCCGCCATAGAGGTGGTTCAGGAACATTTCCTTGGTGAGCGTGGTGCCCTTGCGCAGCGAAAGCAGCTCGAGCATCGCGTATTCCTTGCCGGTCAGATGCACGCGGGCGCTGTCGACCTCGACTGTCTTGGCATCGAGATTGACCGAAAGCTTGCCGGTGCGGATGACCGATTGCGAATGGCCCTTGGACCGGCGGACCACAGCGTGGATGCGGGCGATCAGTTCTTCGCGGTGGAAAGGCTTGGTCACGTAATCGTCGGCACCGAAGCCGAACGAGCGCACCTTTGAATCCATTTCCGAAATGCCGGACAGGATCAGGACCGGCGTCTGCACTTTGGCGACGCGCAGTTTTTTCAACACATCATAGCCGTGCATGTCCGGCAGGTTCAGGTCGAGCAAGATGATGTCGTAATCATAGAGCTTGCCCAGATCGAGGCCTTCTTCGCCAAGATCGGTAGAATAGACATTGAAGCCTTCGGTGGTGAGCATAAGCTCGATCGCCTTGGCCGTGGTCGGTTCGTCTTCAATCAGCAGTACGCGCATTGAACTGCCCCTTTTCTTGCCAGTCCCCGTTGGCAATTAACCCACTCTAAATTCCGGGTTGCCCGCCATTAACCATAGGAGAAATGAACATGAAAGGTTAATTTGTTGTAAAGCCCGAATGTGGTTCCCACCGGAATATCGGCTAAATCCCGCCAATGTGAATCGCTTGCGCCGCAAAGGGATTCAAAACGCGGCAAAATCCCTTGTGATTCAAAGTGTCCCAAGATGAATCAGCGCTCAATGGAAATTGTCGCCACAACGGACTGTTATTAACGAATCGCCTTGTCATGCGCACGAACCGAAGTCTCGACTGTCCGAATCACGCTCCTGCCACGCCTAGGCTAGCAGCTGCCTCACGCAGCTTGCGCGTGGCGGCGCTATCGTTGCGAAGCGCGGCAAGACCTTTCTGAAGCGCCGCAGCAGCCTGCTTGGGCTCACCCAATTGCATGCGGCTGCGCAACAGCATGATCCAGCCATCAACATTGCCGGGGTTGGTTTCCAGCTTTGCCTCAAGCCCATCGACCATGCCCCGGATCATCGCGTCCTGCTGTCCCTTGGGCAGGGCTGCGGCGGCTTTGATCTGTTCGCTCGACGGGCCGGGGATTCCGGCGGCTGCCTTCAGCGGACCATCCGTAACCGTTCCGCCCGATGGCGCTGCAAAGTGCGCTTCGGCAAGGCGCTTTTCCACCTCGATCTTGTGTTTTTCGCCCACCGCCCGAATGACTGATCGGATATCTTCGGCATAGGGCGCATCCGAAGGCGTATCTTCCAGCAGATCGAACCATGCGTTGATCG
>JBEQBV010000165.1:0-8449 GCA_041639635.1 Novosphingobium sp. | reverse complement strand
CATCATCGTGCCCGGCGGCACTGAAACTTGCGCCTGCGCGCGCTCTGATTCACCGAGCGGAAAACCACCCGGAACCAGCGCCAGTGCTCCGATTAACAGGACCGCACAGACGCTGAACGCGCCCACAAAACGCCTCATGGTAAACAGATCCTTAACCACGTCTGGCAAGGAGTAGCTTTGTGCGCCGTGCACTCAACCGATTCTTTCGCACGATATGACCAAATAGGGTGCAATTCCGGCGCTTCCTCAGCCCTTGCCGTCTGCGCCTTGAACGCTTAATCATCCGGTTAACCCAAAGGAGCCGCCCACGTGTTTTTCAACTTTGTCGACGAACTTCGCGCTGCGGGCATTCCTGCCAGTTTCAAGGAGCATCTGGTCCTGCTCGAAGCGCTTGAAAAAGACGTGATCGAACAAACGCCTGAGGCTTTCTACTACCTGTCGCGCGCCACATTCGTGAAAGACGAAGGCCTGCTTGACCGCTTCGATCAGGTTTTCAACAAGGTCTTCAAGGGCCTGCTTACAGACTATGGCCAGCGCCCCGTTGATATCCCCGAAGACTGGCTCAAAGCCATTGCCGAAAAGTTCCTGTCCGAAGAGGAGATGGAAAAGATCAAGTCCCTCGGCTCCTGGGACGAGATCATGGAGACGCTGAAAAAGCGCCTTGAGGAACAGGAAAAGCGCCATCAGGGTGGCAACAAGTGGATCGGCACCGGCGGCACCAGCCCTTTCGGCAATTCAGGCTATAATCCCGAAGGCGTGCGCATCGGTGGCGAAGGCAAACACGGACGCGCCATCAAGGTCTGGGAAAAGCGCGAATTTGCCAATCTCGATAACACCAAGGAACTGGGCACCCGCAACATCAAGATCGCCCTTCGCCGACTGCGCCGCTTTGCGCGCGAAGGTGCAGCGGACGAACTCGATCTCGATGGCACGATCGAAGGCACCGCACGACAAGGCTGGCTTGATATCAAGATGCGCCCCGAGAAGCGCAATGCCGTAAAACTCCTGCTGTTTCTCGATGTCGGCGGATCGATGGACCCGTTCATCAAGCTGGTCGAAGAACTGTTCAGCGCCGCCACGGCGGAATTCAAGAACATGGAGTTCTACTATTTCCACAACTGCCTTTATGAAGGCGTGTGGAAGGACAACAAGCGCCGCTGGTCAGATCGCACCAAGACTTGGGATATTCTGCACAAGTTCGGCCACGATTACAAAGTCGTGTTTGTTGGCGATGCGTCGATGAGCCCCTATGAGATCAGCCACCCCGGCGGCAGCGTGGAGCATTTCAACGAAGAAGCGGGGGCTGTTTGGATGCACCGCGTGGCGCAAACTTATCCAGCCACCGTCTGGCTCAACCCCGTTCCCGAAAAACAGTGGGCCTATTCGCAATCCACCAAGATGATCAAAGACTTGCTGGGCGGCTCAATGTACCCGCTCACGCTTGAAGGACTTGATGGGGCGATGCGGGAATTGACGCGCAAGAAGCACTGATCTGCAGTTCTGCAGCGCCCCAGACCGCGTCGCAGGATCGAAATGCCATTCTGCGGATTTACGCGATCTGCCGGATCGCTATTGCTGTCCGCAGCGATGACATCCGCAGCGCAATTCCAAGGGGGTTCCATGATCAACAGACAGCGTGTGGAAGGTGGCGGGCTGATCGTGGTCCTGTCGCTTGTCACGGTTGGACTTGCCCTTGTGGTCGCAAACTTTGCCAGCGCCTTGCTCTGGGCGATTCTTGCCGCAATCCTGTTTCAGCCGTTGTACCGCCGTATTTTGGGTAACCTACCGAAAAGCCCCAATCTGGCCGCCGCGGCCACGCTACTGATCATCACCGTTGCCGTGATCATTCCGGCCATGGTCATCGGCAGCATGGTGGTGGATCAGGCCAGCGGCGTCTATGCGCAGCTGCGCAGCGGCCAGATCAACTTCGCACTCTATTTCCAGCAAATTCACGATGCCTTGCCCCGCCGATTGCAAGGGCTGCTTGAAAATTCAGGATTCGGCACATTCGAACGGGCGCAGTCACGATTGTCAGAAGTCGTTGCCAACAGCGCTAGCATGCTCACACAGCGTGCGCTCACGATCGGGGCCAATGCTGCAGCCTTCCTGCTGGCCTTCGGCGTTGGCCTCTACGTCACCTTCTTTCTGGTCCGCGATGGGGAGGAACTGGGGGCAAAGGTCGTCGCCGCACTCCCGCTTGAACCGGGTGTAGCTGCCCGGCTGGCTGCTGTGTTCATCAATGTCGTGCGGGCCACGCTAAAGGGCTCAGGCCTCGTTGCTCTCGCTCAAGGTGCCCTTGGAGCCATCACCTTTTACATCGTCGGCCTGCCTGCCGCCATGCTCTGGGGAATGCTCATGGCCATTGCGGCGCTGCTGCCTGCCATTGGCCCAGCGATCATCTGGGGGCCGGTCGCGATCTACCTCTATGCCACTGGTGCGATCTGGGAAGGTTCGCTCGTAATCGCCTCGGGTGTCTTCGTGATCGGACTGTCGGACAATATCCTGCGGCCGATGCTGGTGGGGCGCGATGCGGGCATTCCCGATTGGCTGGTGCTTGTCACCACGCTCGGCGGGATCGAAGTCATGGGCCTAAGCGGCATTGTCGTCGGGCCGCTCGCCGGTGCGCTGTTCATTGCCAGTTGGCAGGTCCTGACCGAACAGCGCGCGTTGAACGGGAAAAGTGAAAACCCTGCCTGAACTAACACCTCGATCCACGCATAAGGCGGAGCCTTAATTGACCGACCTGATCCTCAAAACTCGTAACGAGCACGGCAAAATCCTCCTCACGCTGGACCGGCCAGACAAGTTCAATGCCTTGTCCGAAGCGCTTCTCGCCGCCCTTAAGACCGAATTCGCTCTCATCGCGTCAGACTCTACGGCCCGCGTCGTCGTGCTGGCGGGTGCCGGGAAAGCCTTCTGCGCAGGCCACGATCTTGGAGAGATGCACAGCCAGCGCCGCCTCGAATACTTTCGCCAGCTCTTCACCGCTTGCACTGAAGTCATGGAGGCGATCACTGCCCTGCCCGTCCCTGTCATCGCCAAGGTTCACGGGGTCGCCACGGCAGCTGGATGCCAGCTTGTCGGCGCTTGCGATCTTGCCGTGGCAGCCGATACCGCGCGCTTTGCTGTCTCGGGCATCAATGTCGGCCTGTTCTGCTCCACGCCTGCCGTGGCGCTCAGCCGCAATGTCTCTGCCAAGCGCGCATTCGAAATGCTGGTGACCGGCGATTTCATCGATGCCCGAACCGCCGCCGAATGGGGCCTCGTCAACACTGTCGTGCCGCTCGAACACCTTGATGCGGCAACAGATGCCCTGGCCAGCAAAATTGCGAGCAAAAGCCCCGACGCTATCCGCCGCGGCAAGGCCTTGTTCCATGCCCAGCGGGAACGCCCGCAGGCGCAGGCTTACGAACTGGCCTGCGAAGTCATGGCCCAAAACATGATGGACGAAAACACCTGCGAAGGGATCGATGCCTTCCTCGCAAAGCGCGCGCCAATCTGGCGATAAGGCATCTGCTCAAGAAAAGCTCCGACCGGATCGGTTGTAAACCGGTGCCACGCGCTTGCCATGTAACTTTGCTGCGGTATGCCGTTTTCAGGTGGGAGAGACTCGCGTGAAACTAAAGAATACCCTTGCCGGAATTGCTGCTGCAGCCCTGATCCTCAACCCCGTCGTTGCAACCGCTGCCGATGCGCCTGCAAATGCCAAGGCACCGGCAGGACCTTCTGCTTTCGTGCGCTGCGATGGCTCCCCCAACAAGGCCTCCACACTCGGCACCGTTGCCCGGCTGGTTGCGATTACTGCAGTCGTAGGCTTGCTCCTGCCGCCCCGCGAAGGGCCTGATCCGACAAAGCGCCAAACCGGTGCCGATGGCGTCAAGGCGTGCGACGACGCGCTTTCGGGGCCGGAACCGGCCAAGGACGGTGGCCGCCGCATCGAACTGATCTTCGGCCGCGCCATCCACCGCATGGAAATGCAGGACTGGGACGGCGCTTTGGCCGACATCCGTTCGGTAACCGCCGATCAGCCGGAATTGACCGCGACAGAGGCTTATAAACAAAGCCTTGGCATCACCGCCATTGAGCTTGAAGCCATAGTCATGACCGGTAAGGCCGATTATGCCGCCGCCCATAAACTTGGGCTGGAACTTGCCCGCCGCACACCATTCGATCTCAGCGCGCAGCTCGCCGCAACCCGGTACATGTCAGTCGCACGAGCTTATGGCCCCGCCGAAGCTGCCGTTTATGATCAGGCCGCCCGGGCTTGGCCCCTTGCCCTGATCACCCGCGCAGAGGCACGTGCCGCGGCAGGACTCTTTGCTGAATCTGCCGCTGATTACATGACCTATACTGCGCTTCTGGCAACCATGCCCAAGACGCGGTTCTACCCTTCACAGGCCCGCGCCGCCATTGCCTATCGCCTTGCGGGCAATGCGGCTGAAGGTGATCGGCTGATCAAGCTCGCCATGGAAAAGGTCGAGGCAGATATCGCTCTTGGCAAAAACGATACCCCGGTCACATCCGCAAACGAGGCGAACGACCTCTACGCCATCCTCGTAGCCCTCGATTCCGGCCAGACTGCGCGGGCGCGCACGCTGTTTTCCGCCCGCAGCCGCTGGCCCAGCCTGAGCGCGGGACTGGTAGCGGGCGTTGCACAGAAGCTTGATGCAGCGGCCACTCCGGCTGATCGGACAAATGTACCGATCCCTTCTGCCAAGGAAATCCACGCTGCCGAGCAAGCCAGAATTGTGGCGCAGATCAATGATCCGGGCGAGAAAAACACCGACCGCTTCGCCACCTATCGTGCGGCATTCGCGCCCAACGAGTTCACGAAGTTCGCCAAGAGCGTGTGGAAAACCGACAAGTCGCGCTACATCATCACGCCAAAGGTCGAGCCGGAAGGTGGCGAACTGATCAGCACCATGCGCGATGGCCGCGGCGCTCCGGCGACGTATGCCATGCTGCTGCATCTTGCTCTCACGGCAAAGTCACGCGGGCACAGCCATTTCATGATGATGCCCGGCCAGATATCGCTCAACGTCGCCCGATTCAGAACGGGCACGCCCGGTGACGGTAAAGTTTTTGCCGAAGTGGCCTACAATGCCGACGATATCATTGCCGCGATCTCGCCGATCATTCCCAAGCCGGTGAAGAGTTAGACTGATCTCAGTAAAGGCGGAAGCGCTCGCTCTCTTCCGCCCATGCTGCTTCGTCTGGCTTTGCTAGGGCATCAAGATCACCGGGCAACGCGGCCGCATCATCAACCCATTCCCGCAAGCCAGGCCCGCCGTTGATCACATCGATCGCCAGCTTGTCGAACACATACTCGTACGGAAAATCCCGCCAAAGCGGGTAGTCGGGATAAATCGTGCGGATCGCCTTGAACGCCAGCGCCTGCAAGCGCCAGGGACGGAACGCATGATGATCGTAGAACGCCGCTTCGGCATGGATCATCAGCCCATTGCACAGCGTCTTGGCATGTTTGTGGAACGTCGGCTCGAACCAGCATTCGCGGATGGCGCAGCCTGCCATCCACTGTGGCGCGACGCTGCGCATTTGCGCCAGAACCGCCTTGGCATCCACATCGGGCGCGCCAAACAGCACTTCCAGCGGCCGCGTGGTGCCGCGCCCTTCGGAAACGGTCGCCCCCTCGATCATTACGGTGCCGGCATAGGCGCGCGCCATATTCAGGCTTGCCGCGTTGGGCGATGGGTTGATCCAGTTGCGGCTCTCCGGCCAGCCAAAGCCAGCACCTTCCGGGTCCCACCCCTCCATCTTGATCACGCGGTAATCGACATCAAGTTTGAAGTGATCCACGAACCACGCGCCCATCTCACCCAGCGTCATGCCGTGGCGCATCGGCATCGGGCCAGCACCCACGAAGCTTTCCCAGCCCGGTAGCAATGTGGTGCCCTCAACCGGACGGCCCGCCGGATTGGGTCGATCCAGCACCCACACCGCCTTGCCGGTCCCGCTCGCGGCCTCCAGCAGATAAAGCAGCGTGGTGACGAAGGTATAAATGCGGCAGCCCAGATCCTGCAGATCAAACAGGAACACGTCCGCCGTGCTCATCATCTGCCCCGTCGGACGGCGCACTTCGCCATAAAGGCTGAAGACCGGAATGCCGTACGTCGGGTCCAGCTCATCCGCCGTCTCGACCATGTTATCCTGCTTGTCGCCCTTCAGCCCATGCTGCGGCCCAAAGGCAGACGTCACGTTCACGCCCGCCGCAATCAGCGCATCAAGCGAATGGACCAGTCCCTCGGTTACCGAAGCAGGGTGAGCGACCAGCGCAACACGCTTGCCTTTAAGTGGCGTTCTCAGGGCGGGGTCGGCCAGCAGCCGGTCGATACCAAATTTCATGCCTCGTTCGGTGCCGCAAGCGAGGCAGCGAAGCAAGACTCGTGATGAAAATCGGGCCTGTCGTCCCGATGCGCCAGCGCCCAGAACGACTTGTGCCCGCCCTCCTCTTCGATCACCGCTGTTAGCCCATAGGCAGCAGGCAATGACGGCAGCGCAGCCGCAGGAAGCGCCACATCGAAGATCAGCACCGACTGCCCCCGGCGCGGCGTGCACACCGGATCACGCGGCATCGCCCGCTCCGCCATACCCTCGCGGTAACCACTGAAATCATAAGCCGCCCAGCGCTGCGAGGGCGAAAAGTTGAACTCGGCATAGCCCTCGCCACCCTCGGGCTTCACGAACAATTCAAAGCAGGTCGTCTGCCACAGCCCATCGGCACGCCCCTTGCCCGCAAACGGCGGCACAACCACAGCCTGTGCGCCCTCCACCCGCCAGCGCAATGTCATCCAATGCAAGTCGAAAGACAAAACCCGCGCCTCGACCGACAGGACTTCTAGCGGCGGATGCAGTGGATGGCTGGACAGGATCGGCATAAGCGTGGAGATAACCCTTGGCAGAAGGGGAATGCAATGATCGGGATGCGGACAATTGCTTTGCTTGCCGCCACGAGCGCCGCGATTTGCGCCAGTCAGGCATACGCGAAAGACTTCAGCATCGGCGGCACCATCAACGTCACGCTAGGCGAAGACTGGACCGGCACCTCGATGCAGAACATGGCAATGCGCATGCCCGGCATGAAGGACATGCTGGAAGAGGCAACCGAAAGCCGTCTGCGTGGTCCGGGTACCGGCGTTCTCATCTCCTACATGAAGTTCAAGACGGACAAGCCCGCCAGCGACATCAAGGTCGACGATGCGGCAAATGTGCTCAGGAGCGCGGGGGCAGTATACGGGCCGCAAGCGGTCGAGACCGACCTGCAACCGATCGTGCGCAAAAGCGGCGAGACGGTGCGCGCTTTTCTGACGCTCCATGCTAAGCCCGGCGAGAAGTTAAACGTGGCTGGCGGCTATCCCGGCGGATGCGTGACTACCGGCACGATCCGCCTCGGCATGGCGCTTCACAACATCTCGATTGCCTCGGAAAGTTGTGACAGCGCCGCCCACCGCGAAGCGCGAGCAGCTATTTTCGAAACGGAAAGCTAGCAAACTGGCCGCTTCGCCCAAGGCGAGGCTTTTGTTTACCCCGTCCAACGTGCTAAGCGCGCGCCATCATGACGCAGTACAGCTCCACTCTCCTTCGCCTGCTCGACGAGCGCGGCTACATTCACCAGCTGACCGATGCCGACGCGCTTGATGCCTTGGCGGCAAAACAGGTCGTCTCGGGCTATATCGGCTTCGATCCCACCGCGCCATCGCTGCACGTGGGATCGATGGTGCAGATCATGCTGTTGCGCCGGATGCAACAGGCCGGGCATAAGCCCATCGTGCTGATGGGCGGCGGCACTGGCAAGATCGGCGATCCCAGCTTCAAGGACGAAGCGCGCAAGCTGATGACCGACGAGGTTATCGCGGCCAACGTCGCTTCGATCAAGACCGTGTTCGAACGCTTCCTGACCTTTGGCGATGGGCCGAGCGACGCAGTGATGCTCGACAATTCCGAATGGCTTGATCGTCTGGAATACATCCCCTTCCTGCGCGAAGTGGGCCAGCATTTCTCGGTCAACCGCATGCTCAGCTTCGATTCGGTCAAGCAGCGGCTGGATCGTGAACAGTCGCTGTCTTTCCTCGAATTCAATTACATGATCCTTCAGGCTTATGATTTCCGCGAGCTGGCACAGCGTTATGATTGCCGGTTGCAGATGGGCGGATCGGACCAGTGGGGCAACATCGTAAACGGCATCGAACTGACCCGCCGCATGGATGGCAAGGAAGTGTTCGGCGTCACCACCCCGCTGCTTACCACCGCCGATGGCGCGAAGATGGGCAAGACGATGAACGGTGCGGTTTGGCTGAATGAAGACGCTCTGCCCGCGTGGGATTTTTGGCAATACTGGCGCAACGCCGATGACCGTGATGTGGGCAAGTTCCTGCGCCTGTTCACCGATCTGCCGCTGGACGAGATCGCGCGCCTCGAAGCGCTTCAGGGC
>JBEQBV010000164.1:0-8485 GCA_041639635.1 Novosphingobium sp. | reverse complement strand
GCGTCGATCACCAGCAGCTTGTTGCCGGGCACGCGCACGATGGCATCGGGGCGCAAGCGGCCTTCTTCGGTATCGACCGAATGTTCGGTGACGAAATCGGTGTGCTCGGCAAGGCCGCACTGTTCGAGCACATTGCGCAATTGCAATTCGCCCCAGCGCCCACGCGTCTTGGGGCCATTGCGCAGGGAGTTGCCGAGTTGCGCTGCGGCGGCACGCACGGCCTCCTGTCCATCGCGCATTGACTGGATCAGGCCAGTCAGATTGCCGAACGCATCGACGCGTTCTTTTTCCAGCTTGCCGACCTGTTCTTCATAGCTGCGCAAGCGCTGGTCGACCGGGGCGAGCAGCGATTTCAGCCGTTCCGCACTGGTCTTCTCGCTTTCCTCAAACCGCGATTGCGCGCGGGCGAGGAAGGTTTCCTGCGCCTTCTCCAGCACCTTGTTCCCTGCGTTCTCGAACTCCTTGCGCAGCGCTTCCTGCGCTTCGATCAGCAGGCGCTTCTGTTCGGCAAAGTTTTCGGCATCGGCCTTCATCCTTTCAACCGCCGTGCGGAAGCTGTCGCGTTCATCGCGTACCCGGACCAGTTCGGCGCGTACCACGTCGGCATCGGCGGCGCTTTGGCGCGCGGCGGCAAGGGCGGGGGCCAGTTCATCGCGCTGGCGGCGCACGTCCTGCAATTCGGCAAGACCGGCTTCGAGCGCCTTGGCCCGCTCGCTCATCGCCGCAAGATCAACCGTCATCGCCTTGACCGTGCCCTCGTGCGCCTTGGCCTCGGCATCGCGGCTATCCGCCCGCGCGCGCCATTCGGCCACCGGGCGCGAACCGAGGAACCAGCCAGCAGCAAGGCCCGCCAAAAGGGCAAGGATCACGAAGAGAATCAGAACAGGGTCCACGCTTGCTCCAATATAGAACGAAGCATGAACTTAACTTAGGCCATCGCCTATGGCAACCGGCCTATCCCGATAATCCTCAAGCGTATTTGCGCAGCTTTTCCAGCTTTTTGAGCGCAATGCCGCGCTTCAGGCGCGAGAGGTGGTCGATGAACAGGATGCCTTCGAGGTGGTCCATCTCGTGCTGCAGACACGTGGCCATCAGGTCGTCCATCTCTTCTTCGTGCACCATGCCATCAAGGTCCTGCCAACGCGCGCGGATGCGGGCGGGGCGTTCAACCTCGGCGTAGATCTCGGGCACCGAAAGGCAGCCTTCCTGATAGAGGCGCAGGTCTTCGGAAGGATCGAGGATTTCGGGATTGATGAACACGCGCGGTTCGCGCTTGGTGGGCGTGTGGTGATGGTGGTGGCCATCATGATCGCAGGCCACCGGTTCTGCGTCCGGGTCTTCGGGTTGCAGGTCGATCACCAGCACGCGTAGCGGCACGCCCACCTGAATGGCGGCAAGGCCGATGCCGGGGGCATCGTACATCGTATCGAACATGTCAGCGACGAGCGTGCGCAGTTCGTCATCGAACTTTTCGACAGGGACGGAGACCTGCTTCAGGCGCGGGTCGGGAACTTCGATGATTTCACGGATAGCCATTGGCGGCAGATAGGGAATGTGCGGGGGAGTCGCAAGTGTAGCGCGCGGCCTTCGACAGGCTCAGGCTGAGCGGATTAGAATCAAACCAGACCCGCTCGGCCTGAGCCTGTAGAAGGCCGCCCGCCTCGTTTGCGTTCAGCCGATCGGCCGCCGCGCCCGCAGCGCCTGCGCAAGGGTGCCCTCATCGAGATAATCCAGTTCACCGCCTACCGGCAGGCCATGCGCCAGTTGCGTGACGCGCACGGCGGCGTCTTCCAATCGTTCGGCGATGTAGTGTGCGGTGGTCTGGCCTTCCAGCGTTGCGTTCATGGCAAGGACGACCTCGTCGATCCCGCCCTGTGCCACGCGGCCAAGCAGCTGGCCGATGCTCAGGTCTTCGGGCCGTACGCCTTCCAATGCGGAAAGTCTGCCCCCCAGCACGTGGTATTTGCCGGTGAACAGGCGTGCGCGGTCAAGTGCCCACAGGTCCGCCACTTCCTCGACCACGCAGATGGCGCGGGCATCGCGGCGGGGATCGGTGCAGATGCTGCAGGGGTTGGTGGTATCGACGTTGCCGCAAGTGTCGCATTCGACCAGCAGGTCCTGCACTTGGGTGAGCGCGGCCAGCAGTTGCGGCAGCGCCGTTTCGCGCCGCTTGATCAGCCACAGCACCGCGCGCCGGGCCGAGCGGGGGCCAAGCCCGGGAAGCCGCGCCAATGCGCCGGAAAGTGCCTCGATCTCTTGCGATGCCATGGCAGCACAGATAGGGCCGGGGGCGACAAACGGAAGGCCTTGTTTACAGCTTATGCGCATCATCTTCATGGGAACGCCGCAATTCGCGGTGCCGACGCTGGAGGCACTGGTCGCGGCGGGGCACGATGTGGTGGCTGCCTTTAGCCAGCCGCCGCGGGCCGCTGGTCGCGGCAAGAAGCTGCAACCCTCAGCCGTGCATCTGGCGGCGCAGGCGCATGGCATCGAAGTGCGCACGCCAGTTTCGCTGAAAGGGGCGGATGAACAGGCGGCGTTTGCGGCTCTGGAAGCTGATGTGGCGGTAGTCGCGGCCTATGGTTTGATCCTGCCACAGGCTGTGCTGGATGCGCCGCGCTTTGGGTGCCTGAACGTCCATGGCTCGCTACTGCCACGTTGGCGCGGGGCGGCACCTGTGCAGCGGGCGATTTTGGCGGGGGATGCGCTGACGGGCGTCACGATCATGCAGATGGAGCGTGGGCTGGATACCGGGCCAATGCTGGCGACGGTGGATACGCCGGTCGATGGCAAGACGGCGGGTGAACTGACCACTGAACTGTCGGAGAAAGGCGCGGCGCTGATGGTGCAGGTGCTGGCCGACCTTGGCGCGCATCCGCCGGTGGTGCAGCCGGACGAGGGCGTGACTTATGCGCACAAGATCGACAAGGCTGAAAGCCGGTTGGACTTCGCCCGCGCTGCGGTGGACGTGGAGCGGCAGGTGCGCGCCTTTGCGCCAGTGCCGGGGGCGTTTTTTGAGCTTGAGGGTGAGCGGTATCGGGTGCTGGCGGCTGATGTCGTCAATGAAAGCGGTTCTGCGGGCGTCGTGCTGGATGATGTGTTGACCATTGCATGTGGCACTGGCGCGATCAGGCCTACGCTGATTCAGCGGGCGGGCCGTCCGGCGATGGATGCGGCGGCTTTCTTGCGAGGGCGGGCGATTGCGGCGGGAACGAGTCTCGGCTGATGCGCTTCGCCCTCGCCCTCGAATGGAATGGTGCGGCCTACATGGGTTATCAGCGCCAAACACATGGCCCCTCTGTGCAGCAGGCGCTGGAGGATGCGGTGCATTCGGTTACCGGAGAGATGGTGGCAGTCCATGCAGCGGGGCGGACCGATACCGGCGTTCACGCGCTGGGCATGCGGGCGCATTTTGATTTGGGCCGCAGCTTCGATCCGTTCCGTATGTTCGAGGCGCTGAATGCGCATCTGCGGCTGGCGAAGCATGCGGTGGCGGTGCTGGATTGCATTGAGGTGGCCGACGATTGGCATGCGCGCTTTTCGTGCATTGGCCGGGCGTATGAATACCGCATCATCAATCGCCGTGCGCCGTTGACGCTGGATTTGGGGAAGGCATGGCGGATTGCCAAGCCGCTCGATGAGCACGCGATGCATCAGGCGGCGCAACTGCTGGTCGGCCTTCACGATTTCACCACGTTCCGCTCGGTCCATTGCCAGTCTGCCAGCCCGGTGAAGACGCTCGACCGGCTGGATGTCCGGCGCGAGGGTGATCGTGTGATCGTCGAGGCGGCAGCGCGCAGTTTCCTGCATCATCAGGTGCGTTCTATGGTCGGCTGTCTGGCGCTGGTCGGGCAGGGGCAATGGCGTGTGAGCCAAGTGGCTGAGGCGCTGGCGGCAAAAGATCGTAGCAAATTAGGACTTAACGCACCGCCGGAAGGTCTATACTTCGTGGATGCCATATATCCCGGAGAGTAGATCATGACCGACCTGAACGGCCAGCGCATTGTTTCCAAACTTGATTCTGACGGCACGCTGACCGTTGCGCTTGAGGATTTCACGCTGCCGAAGCCCGAGGGGCGGCAGGTGGTGATCCGGGTGGAGGCAACGCCGATCAACCCTTCGGATCTGGGCCTGCTGTTTGGCCCGGCCGATGTGGCAAACGCCGAATTCTCACCCGGCAAGATCGTCGCGCGGATGCCCGATCCTGCGGTGCGGGCGATGGCCGCGCGGCATGGCGCGGCCATGCCGGTTGGCAACGAGGGTGCGGGCACGGTGATTGCGGCGGGCGAAGCGCCCGAAGCACAGGCGTTGATGGGCAAGCGCGTCACCTGCTTCCCCGGCGGCATGTATGCCACGCTGGCGGTGGCCGACGCTGCCATGTGCCTTGAACTGGCGGCCGGCATCACTGCCGAGCAGGGGGCATCGGCATTCGTCAACCCATTGACCGCGCTGAGCTTTACCGAAACCATGCGCCACTTGGGCCATAACGCGCTGGTGCATACCGCCGCTGCATCGAACCTTGGGCAGATGCTGGTGAAGATCTGCCAGGCCGATGGCATTCCGCTGGTCAACGTGGTGCGCAACCAGGCGCAAGTGGCGATTCTGAAGGGAATCGGCGCGGAGCATGTGGTCGACAGTTCAAAGGACACGTTCCTTGAAGACCTGACCGCTGCGGTGGCGGCGACCAAGGCGACGATGGCGTTTGATGCGATCGGGGGCGGCAAGCTCGTCAGCCAGATCATGACGGTGATGGAACAGGTGGCCAATTCGGGCGCAGCCTATAGCCGTTATGGCTCGAACAGCCCCAAGCATGCCTTCATCTATGGGGCGCTGGACCTTTCGCCCACGGTGCTGACGCGCAACTTCGGGTTCAGCTGGGACGTTTCGGGCTGGCTGCTCACGCCGTGGATGGGCAAGCTGGGGGCCGATGTGGTGGACAAGATGCGCCGCCGCGTGATGGCCGAACTGACCACGACTTTTGCCAGCAATTACAAGGCGCGCGTAACGCTGGAACAGGCGCTGACGCGCGAAGCGGCGCTGGAATACAACGCGCGGCGCACGGGCGAGAAGTATCTGATCATGCCGAATGGGTGATCCAATGAAAAAGGCCCTCGCAATCGCGGGGGCCTTTTTCGTTTCGATGCAAAAGAGTTACCCCCGGTGCGCAACGCTTTCCGGCAGGTCCTTGCCGAACACGCGCTGATAGTACTCCGCCACCAGCACGCGCTCGGTCTCGTCGCACTTGTTGAGGAACGAGAGGCGGAACGAGAAGCCGACATCGTTGAAGATCTGGCTGTTCTGTGCCCAACTGATGACTGTGCGTGGGCTCATCACGGTGGAGATATCGCCATTGATGAAGCCCTGACGGGTCAGATTGGCCACGCGCACCATGTCGGCCACGGTCTGCGGGTTGAGGTCAGGCACTTTCTTGCTGACGATCTCGACCTCGGTCTCCTGCGCCAGATAGTTGAGCGCAACGACGAGGTTCCAGCGGTCCATCTGGCCCTGATTGATCGCCTGCGTACCGTGATAAAGCCCGCTGGTATCGCCCAGACCCACCGTGTTGGCCGTGGCGAACAGTCGGAAATAGGGGTTCGGGCGGATGACGCGGTTCTGGTCGAGCAGCGTCAGCTTGCCTTCGGTTTCCAGCACGCGCTGAATCACGAACATCACATCCGGGCGGCCCGCGTCGTATTCGTCAAACACCAGCGCGGTCGGCGTCTGCAGTGCCCAGGGCAGCAGGCCTTCGCGGAATTCGGTGACCTGCAGCCCATCGCGCAGCACGATGGCATCGCGGCCGACCAGATCGATACGGCTGATGTGCGCATCAAGGTTGATGCGGATGCATGGCCAGTTCAATCGCGCGGCGACCTGTTCGATGTGCGTCGATTTGCCGGTGCCGTGATAGCCCTGCACCATCACGCGGCGGTTGAAGGCAAAGCCCGCAAGGATCGCCAGCGTGGTGTCCGGGTCGAACACGTAAGTCGCGTCGGCATCGGGCACGCGCTCGTCAGCCCGCGAAAACGCAGGGACCTTCATGTCGATGTCGATGCCGAAAGTCTCACGGACATCGATCTGGATATCGGGTGCGGCGAGCACGGTCGTCGCGTGGCTGTTCGGAAGTTCGCTCATCACTGTGTCGCCTATACGCGCGGGCGCTGCGCTGCAATAAGGTTTCACAGGACCTGACCTATGGAATGGGAGAATTTCGATGAAGCTTTACGGGGCGATGCTTTCGCCATTCGTGCGCAAGGTGGCCGTGATCGCTACGGAAAAGGGCATTTCGTGGGATCTGGGACGCGGTGGGCCGGGCAGCACGGACCCTGAATTCCTTGCCGCCAGTCCTTTGGGGAAGATTCCGGCCATCGACGACGAGGGCTTTACGCTGGCCGATTCGTCGGCCATCGCATTCTATCTGGATGCCAAGTATCCCGAACCCAAGCTGCTTCCCGATGATCCGCAACTGCGCGGCAAGGCTGTGTTCTGGGATGAATTTGCCGATACCGTGCTGGGCGCATCGGGCCTGAAGATTCTGTTCAACCGGCTGGTCGGGCCAAAGCTGCTCAAGACCGGTGGCGATGAAGCGATTGCCTTGCAGGGTGAGGCTGAACTGCCGCGCTGGGTGGACTGGCTGGAAAGCGAAGTCCCTGCCAAGGGCTGGCTTCTGGGGGATACCTTCAGCCTGGCTGACATTGCCGTCGCGTCCACTTTCCGCACACTGGCCTATGTTGGCCATGGCGTTAATGCCGACATCCGCCCGAAGACGGCAGCATGGTATGCGCGCGTAGCCGAACGGCCAGCATGGTCTGCTGTGGCCGAGAAGGAAGAGCCCATTGCTGCGCGCATCATGGCGATGTGAGACGAGCCTGCCTGGGATACGCCCGGTGTGGTTCATTCGCCGCCGGATGTTAGTGGACCTGTTCAGGGCCGCTGCTATCCTCGGCTTTCAATCCGTAGGGGGACTGTGATGAGCCTGTTTGATTCGATCCTTGGCCAGATGGCCGGAAACGTGGACGTGAAGAACCTCGCTGCCAAAGTCGGGCTTGATCCAGCGATGGCCGAAAACGCCATTGCCGCACTGGCAGCAGGGCATCAGTCGCCGAATGACACGATCACCACCGCTGCCGCCAAGTCGGGTCTTGATGCGTCGAAGCTGCAGGAAATCGTCGGCCACATCGGAGGCGAAGGCTCGCTCGCCAGCTTCGCTTCGATGCTTGGGCAAAACCCCGATGCACTGAGCAAGGTCGCAGGCTTTCTTGACAAGGATGGCGACGGCAATCCGCTCAATGATCTGGCCGGTATGGCCAAGGGCCTGTTCGGCAGCTAACGCGGCCTGATGCTCGATACTGCGCTTTCCCTGCTGATGCTGGCTGCCGTCGCCCTTGTTGCGGGCGCGGCGTTCTTGTTTCGGCGGGGGGAGCGCAAGCGGCCCGTCCTTATGCTGACGCTGGCAGGCGTAATGGTGATGAACCTGATCATCTGGACTTTGCCTGACAAAAGCGGCGGCACGCTGGCCGAAGCCGCCAAGCAGGGTGCACCACAATAGCGCCACACCCTGCGCCGAAGCGTTACACGCTCAGAACATCGTATTGGTGTTGGCGGCAGCTTCGGGCACCGGCGACAGTACGTCCCAGTGCTCCATCACTCTGCAACCTTCCACACGGAAGATGTCCACCACCGCGAACCCGCGCTTTGCCGCAGCATCGCCACTTTCATTCCAGCCGTGGCTGTGAACGGCCACCAGATTGCCATCGGCAATGATTCGGTGGATTTTTGTGCGCTGACCGGGATTTTCCTGCACGAACTTTTCGAGGAAACTGATCGCCGCTTCGCGCCCGGTCGCAGCATAGGGGTTATGCTGGATATAGCCCGGATCAACCCAGCGTTCGAATGACGAGCGCACTTTCTTCTGCATGTAGAATTCATCCATGAACTGGCTGACGACCTCTTTCGGTGTCAGCTTGCAGTCCTGCGCCTGCACGGCTCCTGATGTCAGCGCAAAGGCGATTGTGGCAATGATCCAACGCATGACCTCTCTCCTCTTTATTTATAACATTTGGTAGGATATGCCGTGTCACGAGAAGGCCGTCAAAGCCTCAATGACATGTTTGGGAGAAGTGATGACCCGCGCCGAGCTTTACGCCGTTCTGGATCGCTTTCTGGCTGCGCTGAACGCCCGCGATCCGCACTCGCTCGATTGGGCGGCGGGTGCGAATCACAGTGAGAACAACGTCATGCTGGACATCGGCGATGGCGTGTGGGGCACGATTGACCGGCTGGGCGATTACCAGTTGCGCTTTGCCGATACGCGCACGCGCCAAGTGGGCTATTTCGGCACGGTGATCGAACCCATTGAGGAATCTGCCTTCACGCTGCGCCTTGGCCTGAACGAAGCAGGCCAGATTGCTGAATGCGAAATGCTGATCGTCCGCCAGTCCGACAGCGGGATCAAGTTCGAGAATTGCCGCTATTGGGACAAGCCGAT
>JBEQBV010000163.1:0-8595 GCA_041639635.1 Novosphingobium sp. | reverse complement strand
GACCATCGGTGCCCAGCGAGGTCACCAGTTCGCCCGACATGCGCTGCACCTCGTCCAGCTTGCGGAACTGGATCGCCTTGCGCACGGCATAGCGCGACCATGCGCCTTTCGAGATTGGCGGCAGGCCTTTGTCGGCAAGGCGCTCGTTGAACTCGGCCAGGATCACAGTCTGCGGCAGCTTGCGCTCGCGTAGCTGTTCCAGCGCCCAGATCACATCCGGCTCGGCCTCATCGGGCAGCTGATCGATGGATGACAGGCGGCCCCGTCCTTCACGACGATCACCTTCGCGCCGGTTCTGCTCGGCCTGATCCTCCAGCCCGCCCATGTCAAAGCGCCTCAGACGGCAGCGTGATCCCTTCGATCACCACCCGCTCGTCAAGGAAGTCGCGCCCCAGCGGTGTAACCTTGGCCACCAGCACGGACCCGGCTGATTGCAGCTCGATCGTGCCCAGCGCTTCCAGCTTGCGCAGCTGCGTGGCGATCCAGTCGCGGTCGCGCTTGATGCCATACACGTCCAGCGTGCGGCGGATCAGCAGCTCATTCAGCCGCCCGTCCACCTGCCGCTTCAGCTCGCGCAGGATCTGCAGGCGCGCATCCTGCGCGATTGCGTCGGCCAGATTGGTCACTTGCCCATCCCCTTCTCAATGAACATGCGCTCGATCCGGTCGATAGATCGCGCCGTGCGCTCCATCAGCTCACGCTGCGCCGCCGTTCTCTCGTCGATCAGCTGCTCGATCCGCTGGATGTCCTTGCCCGTTGCGGCTTCCTCTTTCAGGTCGGCCACTTCGGATTCGAGGTGCCCCATGCGCTGCGAAAGCGTGGTCACCTTGCTGGACAGCCCGCTCACCTTGCGGCCGAGTTGCCCGGTGCCTTCAGGGTTCGCCGCGCCGCCGCGCCACACCACGGTGCCGATGGAAAGCACGATGAAGATGATGATGGCCCATTCCAGGGGGCTGCCGGTCATGTGTCTTTTCCCGTCTTTTTGGAGGTATCGCCACCCGGCGTGCCATCCGCAGGCGCAGAACCTGCCGACAAGCCGATTAGGCGCTTGATCATGCCTTCGATCTCGCGCCCGGCGAACTCGATCAGCGAATAGCCGGAAAAGCCCAGGCCAATGGAAACCACGAATGTCAGCAGTGGGCCGGGGTGCGATTGCGCCACCCAGATCACGGCCACTATGGCCATGATCGCGGTCACCAGCACAAACCGCAGCAGGCCCACGTCCTTTTCCCGGCGCGGTGCCAAAGGGCGCGCCATCAGCACGCCCACCAGCGCCAGCACCGCCTGCAGCACCGGAATGCTCAGGCTGTCCACGTGCAGCACCATGCCCGGCGTGGCATGTGCCGAAAGGCGCGGTTCACCCACGGCAGCAGCCAGCACGGACATGGTCCACGGGGCATAGAACGCTGCCATCTGTTTCAGGGCAACCGGATCGATCATGGCTGCGGCTCCGGCGATGTCTTGACGCGCGCTGCCGCTTCAGCGGCATCGATCAGCCGGTCCAACTGGTGCGCCTGCTCACTGGCAATCAACGCCCGCTCGATGGTCATTTCTCCGAGCGTGACCGGGCAGACATTTCCAACGGTGCCAGGAAGTCCTTTATCACCGGCCGCTTCAGCAGCTCCGGCGCGGGCCGGAACGGGGCCGGGCACACCAGCTCCATCGGCGCTGCGGGAATGGGCTGCGGCGGCTTTTTCCCGCAACTGGCCAGACAGAAGCTCGGCACGGCGGCGCAGGCCAGCCAGATCGGATTGCAGCGCACTCACGTTCTCCCGGTTGATCGCATCGTTGGCGGCGGCCACGCGCACAAGATTGCCCCGCTGGCGGATTTCGGCCTGTCGGGCTTCTGCGCGCAGATTGTCGATGGTCCCTTGCTTGGCGTTTCGTTGCTCGGTCAGCGCCGCGATATCGTCACGCAGCCTCGGTGCGACCCGAAAGGCTTGGTTTGCCAGACCGATGGCCAGCGCCAGCATCAAGATATTCCGCCAGTCGGAAAACACCCATGCAAGAGCGGCCTTGAACGGCTTCCGAAGCCACCCTGCCAGCTTCAGGAAAAGGGAAAGTGCGCCGCTCATGCGAACCCTTTCCCAAGCTCATCCGCGCGGTTCAGCCACCCGCGCAGAAACCGCTGCTGCGATGGTCGGGCGCGCACGATCGCGCGATATCGCTCGCGCACCGCATCGCGGTATGCAGTCACCAGCGCGCCGATGCCAAGGCTGGGCCACTGGATCACTTCCAGCATCGCGTTGCGCGTGGCGTTGCCGATCACGCCGTCCACCTTCAGCACGGCAATGCGCGTCTTGCTGGCAGGTATCAGCATGATGCAGGTGTTGATCGCCCGCTGGAGCAGCTTGCGCGCGGCCACCATGCCGCCGTTCACCGCCTGATCGAACAGCATTTCACCAATGGGAATGGGAAAGGTTTCGGCCTGCAGCCGAAGCCAGAAGCAGCGGTGATAAAGAAAGATCGCATCGCCCACGGTCAGGCGTCGGATATCCGCGCCGTCGATATCGCCATCCATGTCGATATCAAAATCGGCCAGCCCGTCGGCGTCCTCGTCAAACGCGCCTTCGGCTTTCAGGAACCGCAGCGAAATCCCGTATTTTGTCTCGCCGCCCCGGTCCACCGGGTCATTCACATGCCCGCCTTCAATGCCCAGCACATGCAAAACGGCCTTGCGAAAGCGCGGGCTATAGGCCTGCACCACGATTTCGACTGGCGTGTTATCAGGAATGTTTGGGGCGCTGTCCATGGCCCGCTTGTGGCCGCTGCACCGCCTGTGCATCGCCCCGGTCAGATGAACATGGCAACCGTTCGGGAGTGCTCAGCCGTTCCTCAGAACAGGCTCATCTGCCTTTCATCGCCCTGTTTGCCCAATCTGGCACGGCGGCGGCGGATGGTGCTGGCGCTGAACCGCGTGGTCAGCGCAATTTCACGCTCGGAGTAGCCTTTTGCGATCATCGCGTCCAGTTGCTCTTGCATCTGGGCGCGGTGCCCGGCCGGGCCAAGCGGCAGGTTCACCCGCGGGCCGATGCCACGGCCGGCCGTCAGGGCATCGGCCAGATCATTGGCCGGGCCGTGCCCGATGGCCTGCGCCAGCCAGTGATCGGGCGCAACCACGGGCGGGATATAAACCTGCGTCCCGCCGCGCAGCTTTGCGATCTTCAACGCCGCTTCCTCGCCCACAACATCGGCGATCTGTGCCAGTACTGGGGGAAGAGGAACGGCAGACATGCTCAGTTCCCACCATCCTGATCGTAGCCCGGCTGATCGTCGCTGGCCTGATCGTCGCTGGCCTGATCGTCGCTCGAATGTTTGCGGCCCAGCACATTGTGCTTGGTGCCGGGCAGCACGGTGGTGACGATATCGTCGCGCACCACGTACTGGTTGCCATCGATCTTGATGACGAAGTTGGCATCGCCCATGCCGCGCGCCACCGTGGCGGCGCGCGAAAGGCCCATCTGCATGCTCATGCGGATGCTTTCCACATCCATGCCGCCAACCCGCTCCAGAAAGCGGATCAGCGCATGGTCGGAAACCGGGATCAGCCCGGCCTGGCGCGTTACCACGGCTTTCGTCCCTGGCTTGCCCTTGCGGGGATGTTGGGCGCTGTGCTGATGCGTCTGCTTCTTGCGGTGCGCGCCCATCAGAACACGCCCGCAAGGTTCAGGATGCCACCAACAGCAACCAGTTCCAGCACGATGGCGATACAGATCAGCCGCCACACGCGCTGCCTGATTGCGCGGTCCTCTGCGCTACGCGGCTTTGGCATTGTCGCCTCCCGTCATTGCGTCAAGGTCGGCAAACACCGCCTCGATATCGGCGCGCTTCTCCAGCACGCGCTGGGCAAGGCCTGCGGTCAGCCCGCCTTCTGCGCCGATCCGGCCAAGGATCGCCTGCAGATCAGCCAGTACCGCCGCATCGGGCGTTGGGTGCAGCTTGCCCTGATTGTCGATGAATGCTGTCGCGGGTTTAGCCACGTGCGCCTCCACCGTTCTTGGCATCCGTCTTGCCGTCGCAGCTGCCCCACGATGCCGGTGTGTCAAAGGCCTTGCCGTGGGTGCGCAGCTTGTGCCCCAGCGACTTGGCAAGGCGCTCGTAATCGCTGGCCGTCCACGGCACGGCCTTGGCGTTCTCGATCCCGCACAGTTTCCACGCGGCATCGTGCAGCAACCAGTCCGCAGGCACCACGTCCGCAAGCTTGAGCTTGGTCAGGATGGCTTCGCACAGCGATGCCTGCAGCTCGATCGGGCTGAACTGCCTTCCGGTCGCGCGGTTGTGCTGCACCCAGCCATTGCGCACAGCCATGCTCTTCAGCGCTTCGATCAGCCGGAACGCGTCCGATTGCCGCGCCCACTGCAATTTCTCGCAACCCAGCTGGCGCTTGGCAAAGGCCTCCAGCGCTTCCTCGGCCGGGTTGTGAACGGCGTTCAGATGATAGAGCGAAATCCACAGCGCCCGCGCCTTCAGCGCCATCGGATGGCTGGCAGCCTTCTTTCCGGGCAGCGGCTTGAAGCCCTTGCTCTTCATGACATCGAGGACGCGGGAAATCTGCGGCTCGCTGCAATCCTTCAGGCTCGTCTTGCCCGTCTGGTCGAACAGGATTTGCCGATAATCGTCCTCGGCCATGTTCAGCTGCTGGCGCGCGATCTGCACTTTAGCGATCATCGACCGGCGATGCTGGCTGCTTTTGTCGAAAACCGCAGGCTTTGCGGCTGCTGCATTAGAGGCTGGCATGATCCTGCCCTCCTTTTTCTGGGTGCAAACAGGTGAAGTGAAACCGCATCGCCTCGGCCACGCGCTTGAACGCGCGGTCCTGCAGGCGCAGCTCGATCACTGTCTTGTGCAGGTGCATCACGCTGGTGCGGTCCCGCTCAATGGCGCGGCCGATCTCACAGTAGTTCATCGGCTGCGCCGGAACCTGCCGCAGCAGCCACACCACCAGCGCCCGCGCCGCCACCAGTTCATCGGCCCGGCGATGCGCAAAGAACGCCGTCTCCTCGATCCGGTAGAATTGGCACACAAACGCAATCACGCGCGAAGGCGATACCCACGCCGGCCGATCGGCAACCGGCTTCAGCGCGGGCAGCGGTGACTGGCGCTGATCGCCATCCCGCCAGAAAGGTGCCCCGCCGATCATGGGATCAGCCCTCCCGCCAGCGGAATGCACACCACGATCGCCAGCACGGCCACCGCGCGAACCGCAGCATCCCAGAAGCTCCAGTCGCTGCGCTCGATCACGCGCACCGCAGGCTGTTCGCCCGTCTCACGCGGCGCAACCTGCAACGTCGGAATTGCCCCGCGTCGCTCGGCCAGTGATGCCTCCATGCGCTCTACGGCCCACACCAGCGCGCCGGGTTCCAGATCGACCGTGGCATAAGGCACGCTCAGCTCGTGCGTGTACCCCAGATGCGGCAGGGCAATCCGCCCCATCACAACAAAGCCGTTGCCCCGCAGGCCCACGGCAATGGTCTGCACCTGGTCACAAGCGGCTGCGGCTTTTTCAGCCGCTTCGATCAGCCCGCCCATCATGCTAACCCCGCTCATGCTGCCAATGCCCGCTGCGAAAGCTGCGACCAGGCATCCTGCAGATGCTCTTTTGCCAGCGGGCGCTTGTCAGTGGCGGCGATCATCCATGCCAGTTCCAGCGCCATCGTGCCGCCGCGCAATCCGCCGGGCATCCCCACGATCCGGCGCACCAGGCTAAGAGTGGCCTCGTCTTCAACCTTCCACGCCTTGGCCAGCGCATCGGCATCGGCCTGCAGCGGCAGCGGGCGGATCATCCGCATGGAAACGCGGCTGTAAAGCTGCGCAAAGGCCGCGCTGCGCGTGCCACCTTCCAGCTGCTGCATGACCTTCACGTTGCCCAGCAACGCGATGCCCACGCCCGTGGCATCGTGCCAGCTGCGGATTTCCTCGATCGCCTTTTCCGAAAGGTGCTGCGCCTCGTCGATCACGATCAGCGCCTTGCTCATGTTTTTCACGCGCTCACGGATGCGGCGCGAAAGCTTCTGAGGCGTGCCCACCGCATCGCGCTCGCCCAGCGCTTCCAGCACTTCGATCTGCATGTTGTTCACGCCAGCGGTCGAAGGTGACATCGTGGCAAGGAACACATGGGTATAGCAGTCGCGGTACATCTTCGCCGTCATGGTCTTGCCCATGCCCGCGCCCGTGGCGATCACCACGATCCGGCCACGCTGTGCCCATGTCAGCAGGCTCGTGATCTGTTCGCTGGTAGCGGTCGGGAAGTAATCCGGCAGTTCCGGCGCTTCGACTTCGATCTTGGCCTGCTCCTCCAGCAGCTGGCTATATCGATAGACCTTCTCGGCAAGGCGGCGCTCATCACCGGCATAGCCCTTGGGGCTGCCAAACTGGCTCAGGGTGCCTTGCGGGATATCGACGCGCTTGGCCAGTTCCGACCAGCTCAGCTGCGTGCTGGCGCGATGGTCGATCAGCCATTTGCGCTGTTCCTCGATATCAATGAGTGCGGTAGCGGGGTCATTCATGGTAGAGAACTCCTGTCTCTGTTGTGGGACAGGTGCGCGGGGAAGTTTCCTAGGCCGCCCCGCGCACCAACTCAGTCGACGATCTTCAGATGACGAAGAGCGCCAAAAGACTTGTTTTCATGCTCCGGTGTCTCGAAGCTCGGCGTGGGCAACGCCTTCAGCGCCGCTGCCGTCTGTCCACGGTGCCGCACCGGGCGCACCACTTGCGCCTCTGGCTTTTCGGGTTCCGGCGCATCCACTTGCACCGCCACCAGCTGCTGCATGGTCAGCAGATCTTCGGCTGCCATCCCGTCACGGATGCGGCGGCGATAATCGGCCACCATTTTGGCCGTCGCCTTGGCCTGCGCCGCGTCGAGGAACTGCACGTCGCCCCACTGCTGCGCAGCGCAAAGGTAGTGCCCGGCCTGGTCGTAAAGGTGGATATCGCGCAGCAGATTGTCGGGATCGAACCGCACGGTCACTGTCTGCCCGTGCAGTCGCGCGCATTCTGGGGACCAGTACCGGTTGCCGAACAGGTTGATTTCGCTGGTCGCTTTGTTGATCCGCTTCTGCTCACCGGCCAGCAATGCCCAGCGCATAGCCTCGGGCGATGCCTTGCCGATCGGGGCTGTGGCATAGGATTCGGCGAACACTTCGTCGAAGCTGCGCCCGCGCGCCGTCTCGGTCCTGCGGCCAAGCTGGGCGTTGTGCTTGGCGATTTCCTTGTCGACTCGCGCCACGAACGCATCCCAGGCAATGGCCCGGCTGCCGTAATTTTCCGGCTTGGCCATGGGGTTGTTGCCCACATAGGCCCCGTGAAACTCGGGATGCTTGGCGATCCGGTCACACATGTCGCGAAACGCGCGCTCGATCGGCTTTGACTGGCCGCGATGGGGTGTGGCCCAGTGGATATGGATGCCAAGGCCGGTCAACAGGCCGGTCGGCTCCTCTGGCTTGATCTTGAACCTGAATCGGCTGCCAGCGCCGCCCGTGATCCACTTGCTGGCAAAGGCGCGCCCGTTGTCCAACACGCACTCTTTCGGGATGCCCCAGTCGCGGAACAGGTCGGCAAAGCACAGCCGCGTCTGCACCGCGCTTTCCTCGCCACCGATCCGCCAGGCCAGAACCTTGCGGCTGAAGATGTCCTGAATCGTCACCATGATCGGGCGGATCACGCGGCCGTCGCCCGTCTTCACGAACACGTCGAACTTGTGGCCGTCGATGTTCACCACTTCCAGCGCATGAAGGTGCGCCACGGTGCGGCGCTGGGCAGGAATCGAGCGGCGCAGCGCCTCTTCGCCTTTGCGCGCCAGGCGCAGCACCTGCGGGTCAACCTCACGCTCCAGCTTGCGCCGGAACGCCTTTTCCGAGGGCAGGGTAAGCCCGCGCGCAGCGGCGATATCCTTGGTGCGATCATAGCAGCTGGTCAGCGTCGGCACTTCCAGCCGCAGATAATCGCTCAGGAAGATGCGCCACAGATCGCCATCGATGTCGGCTTCGCGCCCGCCAGCCTTGCGCCGCGGTGCCAGCGCCACGATGCGGTTGTGCCGCGCCACGCCTTTGATCAGCTTGCGCCAGCCCCAGATCGTGGCGGGGCTAACCTTGTGTTCCAGCGAGGCGGCATTGACCGCCATCGTCGAAGAAACACCGGCCTGCTCCAGCAGCTCGATCTGCGCAATCACGCCCACGCGGCGCTGCGCTTCGGCCTTGGCCTTGTCGCTCTGCAGATCATACCAGGCCCAGCCTGCTGCCGTCGGGTCCTCGGCTTCGATCAGCACGGTTTCACCCAGCTTGCGGCCCAGCTCTAGGCGGGCAGGACCGGGCAGCAGCGACACATGAAACTCGATTCCGCCACCACGGCCAGCGCGAGGGCGTGAAAGCGGATTGCCCGCCTTGTCGCACTGGATTTTCCAGCGGTATTCGTCGGCGTGGCGGTTCACGGCGCGCTTGTCATGCGGCAGGCCGGGCAGGTGGAACTCGGCCAGCTCGGCAGCGGTAAACCACTCCCGCGCGTCAGCGCCGGTGTTAGCTTTCGCTGTCTGTTGATGCGCCATGGGCTTCACTGGAAACTGTCCCCTCGGATCAGCGGCGCATGCGCCGCCCACTTCTT
>JBEQBV010000162.1:0-8656 GCA_041639635.1 Novosphingobium sp. | reverse complement strand
CTGCGCCTTGGCATTGGTAACCAGCGCGGGGTCAGCTTCGCGCTTGCCGCCCAGTGTCCATGAAGAAACCAGCGGAATCTCATCCCAGACGACGATACCGGCACGGTCGGCCAGATCGTGCACGTCCTGTCCGTGCTGATAATGCGTAAGGCGGATGGTGTTTGCGCCCATCTCGCGGATCGTGGCGATATCCTCTTCCACATCGGCGCGCGAAATGGCCCAGCCCTTGCCATCGCGATCCTGATGATAGCCGACCCCGTGCAGCCTGTAGGGCTGACCGTTCAGCAGAAACCCGCGCGCCGCATCGAACGCCATCGTGCGGATGCCGAACTCCTGACGGATGGCATCGGCGGGGCTGGCTGCCTTGGCATCAGCCACCTGCGCTACCAGCTGATAAAGATAGGGATCGATCGTCCCGTGCCACAGATGGGGATTGGTAACCGTCAGATTGGCGAGGACTTCGCCGGTTTTGCCGGGCGCAAGATTGGCCGGAAGCATAGCGCTGGCCGCTTCACGCCCGTCACGATCGAGCAGTGCCACTTTGACCACCGCATTGGCGATGCGCGGACCATCATTTGCTACGCGAACTGTCACTGCGATTTGCGCGCTTTGTGGCGTGGCCGAAACGGTGGTGGCGCGGATACCCGGACCGCCGGAATCGGCCAGATCGATGTGCAGAGGCGATGTGGTGACCAGGCGTACCGGGCGATAGAGCCCGCCATGCACGAAAAAGTCCCCGGTCAGCGGCAGGATGTCTGCGGTCGGGCCACCCGCCTTGGGCTGCGAATTGTCGACGCGGACAACCAGCACGTTCTCACCTTCAGCACGCATTGCTGCTGTTGCATCGATGCGGAACCGCGAAAAGCCGCCGCGATGTTCGCCAAGATAGGTGCCGTTGAGCCAGACTTTGGCCACCCGGCTTGCCGCATCGAATTCCAGCCAGTGCCGCTTGGCCTCGTTGGCAGATGAGCTGCCCGCCGGCGTTGCAAAGCGCGTACGATACCAGCCTATGCCCTGACGCTTGTTCACGGTCGCCGATGTATTGGTGCCGCCTAGGGTGTGATGGTAATACCCCACGCGGTTCCACGTGTGCGGCACTGTGACCGTGGCCCATGCGGCATCAGAAAAATCGGCAGCAAAGGCATCCGGCCGATCTCCATCGAAAAAGCGCCACCCTTTATCGAGCACCGTTACCATGCGCCCTTGCGCGGCTGGTGATTGCGCTTCGCCCTGTGCAGCAGCAGGCGTGGCTCCGGCGAGCACCGCAGAGGGCAGGAATGCAAGCGCAGATGCCGCGAGCAGGAAGGGGCGGCTGGCGCCTGTGCGCTGAAATGAAGATAAAATGGGCATCGAGCACTCTCCACGGCCAATCAATTTTGGCAGTCATTTTTGGTAAGTCCGATTTTTGGCTGAAATATAGAACTCATGCAACACTTTAAACGTGTACCCTAGTAATCTGGTAAGGCACCTTTTCCGAGCGCTTCATGTCAAGACGTGATTGGTTCAGACCATATTCTGGCTGATAAATCCCGCAGCACCCTGCTTTTCCGACCCTTCGATTGCTGTCCCGTGTCTGGACCAGCATCCCAAAGCGCGGACCGTGGCGCAAATCTATTTAATTCGTGGATGGAGGCTATCCATTAAATTGATGCAAAATGCTTTAATGCGGCCTGATGTATTTTTTATTTGAATGATTGACTGCTCTATGCAATTGGCCTGTCCAAAGAGGTAGATGAGGAGGGATGCAATGTTCCGCAGAGTAAGTTTGACGGCCAGTCTTTCGGTATTGGCCTTTGCCCAGTCAGCACTTGTCCAATCAGTTCAGGCGCAGGAGGCGTCCGGGGAAGCATCCCAGGGCGGGCTGGAAGAAATCATTGTTACAGCCCAAAAGCGTGAGCAGAACATTCTTGAAGTCCCGACTGCGATATCGGCAATCGGGCAGGATCTGCTGCAGGCCGCGCAAGTCGACCGCCTTACCGAATTGACGACGGTTTCACCCTCGCTCACCATCACCACGAGCGGCAACCGCAACCAAAACCCCATTTTCCTGCGCGGTATCGGGACCTCCAGTTTCTCGACCGCGGCAGAACCAGCCGTTCTGGTCATGGTTGACGATGTGCCGCTGTTACTGCCCGGACAGGCACTCAGCAACTTCTCCGACGTGGCCAGGATCGAAGTCTTGCGCGGGCCGCAGGGCACTCTGTTCGGCAAGAGCGCATCGGCTGGCGTTATCAGTATTGTCTCGCAGGCTCCTGCAAAGGAACTCACGGGCTTTGTCGAAGCATCTCTTACGGATGATGAAGAGTATCGGCTGCAGGGCGTTATCTCTGGCCCCGTCGGCGAGAACGGCGGCTTCCGCGTTTCAAGTTTCTACAACAATTTCAATGGTTTCTTGCGCAACCTCGTTACTGGCAACATGATCGGTCAGGAAGAAGCCTGGGGTGTGCGTGGCCGGTTGGATTACACGTTCGGCAAGGTCGATGTACAGCTTACCGCTGATTACAGCGAATTTTTCGATAATGGCGGCGACAACACATATCGCCAGGTCAACCGGACTCGGGCCGATGGCTCGCCTGCGAACCAGCAACTCAATCTCACGGGCATCACCCCTGGGCCGACCAATCGCAATCTGCGGATCAATGACGAGGCGATCAACGATTCCGAGCAGATGCTGCTATCCAGCCGGATCAACGTCGATCTTGATTTCGCGACGCTTACGTCGATCACCAGCTTCCAAAGGTGGAAGTATCAAGCCCAGAACGATCAGGATCTCCAGCCAACGCGCGACAGCTTTCAGGACACGTTCTACGACACGCGCACCATCACGCAGGAATTGCGCCTGACTTCGCCAACGGATGGCAAGTTTGATTACATCCTCGGCGTTTATTTTGCTGATGGGGAAACGGATCGCAGTTTCCTGCGCATTGCACCAAACACACCGCCGCTCCGCCAGAATTGGGAATCAACCGCAAACATTCGCAATTATGCGGCCTTCGCCCAACTGGGTTATGATCTGTCGTCAAAGACGCTCGTAACTCTTGGCGCGCGTTTAAACCATGAGAAGATCGGCGTATTCTTCCAGGATAACCGAACGGCTGTTCCGGGAGTGTTCCGAGGCAACGATTCCGAAACGGCCTTCACAGGGAAGCTTTCGCTGCAGCACTTCTTCGATAATGGCATGATGGCTTTCGCATCGGTCGCCACAGGCTACAAAGGCCAAGCATATGACATTTCGTCAGGCTTCAACCAGCGGCGAGCAGATGTGCCGATCCGCTCTGAAGGCAGCGTCGCCTATGAAGTCGGCCTCAAGGGCAGTGCTTTTGACAAGATGGCACAGTTCCAGCTTGTTGGCTTCTGGGTCGACTATGACAACTTCCAGGCACAAGGTATCAACAATACTCTGCTGGCACCGCAATTTGAACTCCTCAACGTGGGTAAGCTGCGAACCCGAGGTGTTGAACTCGAAACAACGCTATCGCCTGCTGATGGCCTGACGGTGTTTGCATCTGGCGCCTATGTTGATGCTCGCATCAAGGAGTTCGACGATGCGCAATGCTATTTCGGGCAAACGGCTGCCCAAGGTTGCATCAGAAATACGACGACCAATCTTTCCTCGCAGAACCTTGCCGGAAAGGGCTTGTCGAACTCGCCGGACTTCAAGTTCAATCTGGGATACAACTATCAGAAGCCGCTCTTTTCTGACGTTGAACTGGTACTGACCGGGAACTACGCTTGGCAAAGTGAAGTGAACTTCGATCTGACGAACAATCCGCGTACGGTCCAAAAAGCCTATGGTCTTGCCAATGCGTCGATTGGATTGCAGGGCAGCGACAAGAAGTGGCAGGTGAGCGTTTTCGTGAACAACCTGTTCGATCAGGCTTACGTGACGCAGATCATCGATGACACATCAACCCGCGTTGATCCGTTTATCCTGCTCCAGCAAGTGCCTCGCAATGCCTCCCGCTTTGTGGGCGTGAGAGCACGGGTGGGCTTCTAAGAGCGGACTATGCAATGGCCTGCCGCTCATTCGTGAGAAGGGCGGCAGGCCACCACTTCGATCAGCGGCGCTCTTGCGCGGGTCATTCTGGCCGTGCATAAGAACAAAGCATGATCGCGAAACTCACTGGCATTTTGGATGACACAGGCCCGGATTGGGCCGTGATCGACGTGGGCGGGGTGGGTTACCTCGTCCAGTGCTCGGCCAAGACGCTCAGCCATCTGGGCATTCGTGGTGACAAGGTTGTCGTCCACACCGAAATGCAGGTAAGCGAAACCGATCAACGCCTGATCGGCTTCACCAGCGCCGGCGAACGAGCGTGGTTCCGGCTACTGACAGCGGTGCAGGGCGTGGGCTCGAAAGTGGCGCTGGCGATCCTTTCGGCGCTGTCGGTTGAAGAACTGCAACGCGCCTGTGCGCAGGGCGATGCGGCCATGGTGGCACGGGCAAACGGCGTGGGGCCCAAGCTGGCGAGCCGCATCGTGAATGAGCTGAAGGACAAGGCGGGCGGGCTTGCGGGCTATACCTCGCCAGTGGGCATGGGCGGTGAAAGCTTTGCCCTGCCGCAGGGCAATGCTGCGGCTGATGCGGTTTCAGCGCTTCAGAACCTTGGGTTCAAACCGATAGTGGCCAGCAATGCCGTGGCGGCGGCAGTGAAGGAACTGGGTGAGGATGCCGGGTTGAACGATCTAGTGCGCATGGCGTTGAAGAGGGCGGCGGGATAGGATGACCGATAACCCCCTCCTCACTCCCGAACGCATGGTCGAAGATCAGGACGCAGCCTTGCGGCCAAAGACGCTGGCTGAATTCGTGGGGCAGGCGGCGGCCAAAGACAATCTGCAGGTGTTCATTGAAAGCGCCAGGATGCGGCGCGAGGCGATGGATCATGTGCTGTTCTTTGGGCCGCCGGGGCTTGGCAAGACCACGCTGGCGCAGATCATCGCGCGCGAACTGGGTGTGAACTTCCGGTCAACCTCCGGCCCGGTCATCGCTAAAGCCGGTGATCTGGCGGCACTGCTGACCAATCTCGAACATGGCGACGTGCTGTTCATTGACGAGATTCACCGGCTCAATCCGGTGGTTGAGGAAGTGCTCTATCCCGCGATGGAAGACCGCGCGCTGGATCTGATGATTGGCGAGGGGCCATCGGCGCGGTCCGTGCGGATCGATCTGCCACCGTTCACGCTGATCGGCGCAACCACCCGGCAGGGCCTGCTGCAAACGCCTTTGCGTGACCGCTTCGGCATTCCAGTGCGGCTGCAGTTCTATTCGGTGGATGAACTGGAGCGCGTGGTGGCGCGTGGCGCGTCGCTGCTGGGCATTGGCATCGACAAAGGCGGGGCGACCGAGATCGCGCGCCGTTCACGCGGCACGCCGCGCGTGGCCGGGCGGTTGCTGCGCCGCGTGCGCGATTTTGCGCAAGTGGCAGGTGCCGAGAAGATCACGAAAGACATTGCCGACAACGCACTGACCCGGCTGGAGATCGACCAGATCGGGCTGGACTTGCAAGACCGGCGCTATCTGATGATGATAGCGGATATCTATAAAGGCGGGCCGGTAGGCGTGGAAACGCTGGCGGCAGGCCTTTCGGAACCGCGCGATACGATCGAGGAAGTGATCGAACCTTTTCTGATCCAGCTGGGCCTGATCGCCCGCACGGCACGCGGTCGCTGCCTTAATGATCGTGGCTGGCAGCATTTGGGACTCACGCCGCCTGCAGGACAATTGCCGGGGCTGTTCGATTCGGGCGATTGATCACGCTTGGTGATCAGTTCCTCATGGTCGGCCCATATTGATCGGGCCTGATGGTCGCTGCCGAAAGACTCCGGCAACATTCGGTCCCAAACTGGCACAGAGTTAACCAGCCACGCGCACTGGTCCCGATTTCGGTCAGATTCGCGGTTCAGAACAGGGTTAACATCATTGCCCTGAACCGCCCCATCTGCGTTCATTGCTGGGTAAGGAAAGCAAAGCGTGGCGTTAACCTGCTCCTGATATGCGCTTTCCCAGGAAAAACGAGAGCAACGATCATGTCGGTTCGGATGGCATTGGCAAAACTGGCAGCGGCCGCAGCGGGCGGGGCCATGCTTGGCGGCGGCGCAGTTCATGTTTCTGAAGCACCCTCGCAAGGTGAAATCCACCGCACGAAGCCGGTCAAGGTCAAGATGGCCAAACCTGCCAAGCGATTGGCTGCGCGCCGCGCCGCGCCGCGCGAAGTGCATCGCGCTCGCCGCGTGGTCACGACAACGACAACCCGCACCTGCGAACCGGCCCAGCAAATGGCCATGGTGCCGGTCCCCTATATGCCGCCGATGCCACCCCAGCCCGTTGGCGGAAGCGGCGGCGGCGTCCCGGTGGTGATCGGTGGCGGCGGACTTGGCGGCTTCGGCGGTGGTTTCTTTGGCGGCTTCTTCGGCGGCGGCGGTGGTGGCAGTGGCGGCGGCAGCGTCGTCATTTCGTCTACCAGCACGGGTTCCACCTCCACGTCGGGCGGCTCTACCTCGACTTCAGGCGGTTCCAGCTCCACATCGGGTGGATCAACCTCATCAACCACGGGCGGTGTCTCCACATCGACCGGCGGTGTTTCAACCTCCACGTCGACAGGCGGGGTTTCGACTTCGACCGGGGGTGTTTCCACTTCCACTGGTGGCGTTTCGACATCGTCCTCCACGTCTTCGGGCAATGTGTCCACGTCAAGCGGCGCGGTCAGCAGTTCCTCGGGCAACGTCTCGACCTCGTCTGGGAATGTCTCGTCATCCAGCGGAAACGTCAGCACGTCCTCCGGCGCAGTCAGTAGTAGCTCGTCTACATCAACCTCGTCGGGTAATGTCAGCACGTCCTCGGGCAACGTGAGCACCAGTTCGTCCACGTCGACGTCGTCTGGCAATGTGAGCACGAGTTCGTCAACATCGTCCTCCACGTCGTCATCGACATCATCGTCGACGTCGAGCAGCACCAGCAGTTCGACGTCTTCCTCAACATCGTCATCGACGTCCTCCGGTTCCAGCGGAACGACGACCTCGACCACGACTTCGGGCAGCAGCGGCACCGATGTGCCCGAACCTTCGATGATCATCCTGTTCGGCGCTGCAGCGGCCGGGCTGGTGGCGCGGCGGCGCTTTGGCAAGGTCAAGGCGCAGGCCTGATTGAACTTTATCGCCCGCTGCGGCGGGTGAACGGGAAGGGCGGCCTCCGGGGGGAAGCCGCCCTTTTTTGTGGCTGACTCAGTTGTTTAGCGGTGGCTGCCCAGCATATTGGCGTGAGTGATGGCTACGGCCAGTGCATCAGAAGCGTCTTCGCCCGCCAGCACAACGCCGGGCAGAAGGATTTTCAGCATGTGCTGAATTTGCTGCTTTTCCGCGCCGCCGGTGCCGACCAGCGCCTTCTTGATGACTTTTGTGGGATATTCGGCCACCGGAATGCCCGAACGTGCCACTGCCACCATGGCAACGCCGCGTGCCTGTCCCAGCTTCAGCGTGGACTGCGGGTTGACGTTGACGAACACTTCTTCAACCGCGCCACTATCGGGCTTGTAGATATCGATCACCGCCGCCAGTGCGGAATCGAGTTCCACCAATCGTTCGGCCATGCTCGTTTTGGCGTTCGTCCGAATTTGGCCATTCGCCACATGGCTCAGCCGACTGCCGGACTTGGACACGACACCCCAGCCCGTGCAGGTCAGGCCGGGGTCGATACCGAGAATGATCAGGAAAGCTTCTCCATGACTTCGTCGGGGATTTCATAATTGCCCCACACGGTCTGGACGTCATCGTCGTCATCCAGCACGTCGATCAGCTTGAGCAGCGTGGCTGCATCGTCGGCCGAAACTTCAGTCTTCATGTTTGGACGCCAGGCGAGTTTCACGCCTTCAGCCTCTCCCAGCACCTTTTCCAGTTCGCGGGCAACTTCGTGGAGGTTTTCCACCGCGACCCAGATCTGGTGGCTGCCGGGGTTTTCATCGCCGTCTCCCATATCGGATTCAACGTCGTCCGCCCCTGCTTCGATCGCAGCTTCAAGGACTTTTTCCTCGTCACCCACTTTGCCCGGATATTCGATCAGGCCAAGCCGCTCAAATCCGTGGCTCACTGCGCCGCTGGCGCCGAGATTGCCGCCGTTCTTGGAGAAGGCGGTGCGGATGTTGGTGGCGGTGCGATTGCGGTTGTCGGTCAGCGCTTCGACGATGATGGCCACGCCGCCCGGGCCATAGCCTTCGTAGCGCACTTCTTCGTAGTTATCACCTTCGCCCTTGCTCGCCTTGTCGATAGCGCGGGCGATGTTGTCCTTGGGCATGGACTGCGCCTTGGCGGCGTTGATCGCAGCGCGCAGGCGTGGGTTCATGTCGGGATCGGGCAGGCCCATCTTGGCCGCGACGGTGATTTCGCGCGAAAGCTTGGAGAACTGTGCCGAGCGTTTTTTGTCCTGCGCACCTTTGCGGTGCATGATGTTCTTGAATTTGGAATGGCCTGCCATGGTCCGTCTTCTTGCGTGTTTCAGGAATCTTGTGATCGGCCCCTAGCCGAGACGGAGCCTTGCGGCAATCTGTGTGGCGCAATGGCGTTTTTGGCGGCATGAAGGCGGCATGATCCGCGCAATTCTGACCGACTTCGTCAAATTTCTCCGCAATCCAAGACCCATTCAGGCCACAGGGCTGAACGCCGA
>JBEQBV010000161.1:0-8686 GCA_041639635.1 Novosphingobium sp. | reverse complement strand
GCGGAAGCCGGCGGCGAACCCGGTCACATCGGTGTTGTGGCCAATGCGTTTGCCATCGACAAACGCGATGGTGTTAACCGCACCGATGCTGGCCGCAGCTTCCGAAAGGCCATCAAGTAAGGGGATGACCGCCTGCTTGAACGGAAAGGTGACGTTGAGCCCGGCAAAGCCGAGGCGCTGGGCGCACGCCACCACCTCGTCCAGCTCATCATCAGCCCAACCGCGATCGGTAAAATCGAACAGCGAATAGACCATGTTCAACCCATGCGCCCTCGCCTCCTGTTCCTGAAGCCATGGGGTGCGGGACTCGAGAATGCCACGGCCAAGCAGGCCCGCCAGAATTCGGCCTGCTCGAATGGGATTGGAACGTAAGGCCGTAGTCAAGTTTGCAATCCGTCCGACTTGTATGGTGGCCCCCGGCGCTTGGCCGGGGCCACGAAAAGGGAAACGTCAGATCTTGGTGCGGAAGCCGACCGATACAACACGCAGCAAGGGGTTGCCCGCAAAAGTGTCGAAGCCCTGCACCGAGTTGTAGAACGGTGGCTTGGTGTTGAACAGGTTCTGCACATCGACATAGACCTGTGATTCCGCACCCGAAATGGGCAGATCCCATGACAGGTTGAAGTCCACGGTCGTCAGCGCCTTTACCGGATCACCGCCAGCCCCCGTTGGCACGCCGCCCACCGAGACAACCGGGTTGATCGAGTTGGCTGACCAGTTCCGATAGCCGCCGGTGTGGTTGACGAACACCGTTGCCGAAACCGGCCCATAAGTGACCCCGACATCGCCGCGCAGATCAAGCCGGACCGACGGGAATGTGCCGTTGAAGCCGGTGGTGTTGAGCACCGAGAAGGTCGGGCCGCCACCGAAGTTCTGATCGAACTTCGTCTTGAGAGACATCGCCGCGCCCAGTGTGAAGCTACCCCAATCGGTGGTGCGGCTGTAGCGCGCGTCGGCGTCGATGCCCTCCACCTCAAGGTTCAGCACGTTGCGCTGGCGGAAGTCGTAGACGAAGTATGTGGTGTTCGGGATTGCCGTCGTCAGCGGGCGATTGCCGACGATGTTGGTGATCTGCGTCTGGGTTGCGCCGGTCGGGAAGACCGTGAGCAAGTTCTGCAGGCCGGCAATGTTCACAGCCGAACCAGCCAGTGGCGCCGTTACGCCGCCGGTGAACTCGTTGTGCCAGAAGGTTGCCGAAAGGCGCAGACCCGGCACGAAAGTCGGCGTGAAATCGACCCCGAACGACCAACTTGTGCCACGCTGCGGGATCAGTTCGTTGTTGCCGCCATTGATCTGCAAGCCCTGAATGGTCGGTGTGCCGATCGTGCAGGTGGTGGTGTTGCATGAAACTCCGGGGATGTTGACCACGCCCGGGTATGCGGCAATCGGCACGGCCAGATTGGTCGGCCCGCCTGCGATGCTGGTTTCCGCCGTTGTCCCCCGCCCGTCGGCACCAAAGCTGGTCAGGGCTGGTGCCACGAATGACTTTGACCAGTTGCCGCGGATCTTCAGGCCTTCGATCACCTCCCAGTTGGCTGCAATCTTGGGATTGGTGGTTGATCCGAAGTCCGAGTAATCATCCACGCGCCCAGCAAAGTTCACATCGAACGCATAGACCAGCGGCACATCCATATCCGGCGACACGATTGGCAACAGGATTTCGGCATAGGCCGCCTTCACGTTGCGGTCATAATCAAGGTTGATCGTGGAAGAGCCCGTGCTGGCAGGGCCAATGCCGAGCGGCTGCGACACGTTTTGCCGGATCGTATAGGCAATGTATTCACCTCCCACAGCCGCCTTGGCCGTACCGGCAGGCAGATTGAAGAGGTCGCCGCCCATTTGCAGGCGATAGTTCTGCAGGCCCTGCCGCGTCAGGCGATAAGTGGTGGTATCGGTCAAACGCGCGCGAACGGCGGCGGAAGTGCGGTTGGCGACACCGGTATTCCAGACGTCGAGCGCATTGGCCGTGGTCAGTGGAAGCTGGGTCACGATCAGGCCGGTTGCCGGGACCGAAAGCGTGGTCAGGCTGCCCGACTGGTTGGTGGTGCCATTCAGCGCCAGCAGAGCCGCCGACGTGTTAAGTCGGCCCGTATCGCGAACGAAGCTGTTGGACGAGCCGACAGTGGCTCCGGCAGTTACGCTCCACGAATCCGAGAGTTTGTATTCGGCTGTGGCGTTGAAGAAATAGTGCTCTTCGCCCGATTCCACTTTGGCACCGGGACCGAACAGTTCATCGCCTGAGAAGCGAACCTGCTGCGTGGTCGAAGTTTGGCCTGGCATTGCGGTATAGAACGGGTTGATCTGGCCTGCGCCGACCGTGGTGGTGCCAGGGCCAAACACCGTAGCCAGAACCGCACCACCGCCTGTGCCGGCAGTGCCGCGCGAAACGCGCTGCAGGTTGTTGCGGTTCGAATAAAGCACGTCGGCATTGATCTTCAGGCTGTCGCCCACTTCCTGCTCGGCCTTGATCATCAGGTTGTGGCGGCGTTCGCGCGGGATCTGGTCGACGTTCTGCTGGATGTCGCAAAACGCATTGGCCTGAGCGTTTGATACCGGGTTGCCATAAGTGCCGGTTGCCGGGTTGAACCGGAAGATCGTGGTCGTCCCGCCGGGCTGGACGGAAGCGGGATCGCAGTTGAACGAGGCGAGGTTGGCGCGGTTTTGCGCTGTGGCGGTTGACAGATCGAGACCGGCATTGATCGCATGCTGGCGATGGTCGGATGCCATGAAATCACGGTCCGCCACGCGCAGGGCATCGCGGTCAGAGTAGTTGTAACCCGCAGTCAGCCAGCCCGATTCCCAGCTGTGCCCAGCCACTACGCCTGCCTGCTTGGTGCGGTATTCGTCGCCGAAGCCCATCTGGCCCGTCACTTGCACACCATCGAACTTGCGGCGCGTAATGAAGTTGATAACGCCTGCCACAGCATCCGAGCCGTAGACCGACGACGCGCCTTCAGGAAGGACTTCGACCCGTTCGATCATGTTGGCTGGGACCATGTTGGGATCGCCCAGCGCGTGGTTCACGCCCGAAAGCGGAATGCGGTGCCCATCAATGATGTTTAGCGTGGAGTTCGAGGCCGAGGCGCCAAGCCCGTGGATCGTCGGCGCGTTGGTGCCCGAGGCGCTGGCCGAACCGAACGAGCCCTGCCCTGCACTGCCAAGGCCGACGACGGCAGGAACAGAGCGCAGGATCTGCTGCACCGACTGGGCATTGGTCTTTTCGATGGAATCACGGCTGACGGCGATCAGGTTCGAACCTACCGGTGCCACGCCCTTGATGCTGGAACCCGTGACGATGATTTCTGCATTCGTCGGATCGCTGTCATCAGCTTGAGCAGTTTGCGGCGTGGCCGATTGCGCAAGAGCGGTGGTCGCTATGCTGAGCGAGAGTGCAAGCGCAGAGCTGCATGCCGCGAGGCGGTACTTGGTCATGAATATCCCCTCCCTGTTTCATTCGATGGGTACGCCACGCCGGGAAAACGCGACTCCCTTGTGGGCGTTAGTTATGTGAACCAGTTAGTTCATGTCAACGGTCAAAGTGTGACCGTCGTGGCAATCTGCCACGACGTGACATTTCAGTTCCGGATCAGTCGATGGTCACCCGTTCGACCGGGCCAAGCAGGAACAGGTAGGCCAGCGCGCCGACAATCCCGAGAGCGCCGATATAGGCCAAAGCGCCATAGAAGCTGCCCGTTGCGCCCACCACGAAGCCCACCACCAGCGGCGTGATGATGCCGGCAAGGTTGGTGAAGAAATTGAACAACCCGCCGGTCAGCCCCATCATCTCCTTGGGCGCGACATCGGACAGGAGCGTCCAACCGAGGCCCGCAAGACCTTGCCCGAAGAAAGCGAGCGACATCACCGCGATGACCGCCGCGTTGCTTTCAAGGAAATTGGCCGAAATCATCGAGGCGCAGAGCAGCAGCCCGGCGATGATTGGCACCTTGCGCCCGATACTGGCAGAGCCGGTGCGCTTTATCAGCCAATCCGACCCGATCCCGCCGATCATCACGCCGACCGATGCGGCCAGATAGGGCAACGACACCATGAAGCCGGACTTGATGAAATCCATGCCGCGCTCCTCCGCCAGATAACTGGGGAACCAGGTGAGGAAGAACACGAGCGTGGAATTGCTGCAGAACTGGCCAATAGACGCGCCCGCAATCTGGCGCGTGGTGACGAGACGGCGCACGCGCGACCATGAGAACGGCAAGCTGGGCGTGCCTGACGAGAAACCCCCACCTGCGGCAATCAGATCGCGCTCGGCCTGATTGGCTTTGGGGCTTTCATTGGGTTCGCGGTAAAGCGCGTGGAATATGAAGGCGAAAACGACGCCGAGGCCGCCCACGATCCAGAAGAGCGAACGCCAGCCGAACGTGGCCATGATCCACGCCAGCACCGGGATCAGGAAGCCGAGGCCGATATATTCGCCCACGGTATAGACGCCGGTTGCCTTGGCGCGTTCCTGCTGCGGGAACCATGTGGACAGGACACGGCTGTTGGCGGGAAAACACGGCGCTTCGGCAATGCCGAGGGCAAGCCGCGCCGATACAAGGCCCGCCACACTGGTCATGAAGCCGTGGATGGCCGTAGCAAGCGACCATAAGCCGAGCGACAGCGCATAAGTGAGCCGTGTGCCGAGTTTGTCGATCACGAAGCCGCCGGGAATCTGCGAGAGCGCATAAGTCCATGAAAAGGCAGAGAAGATCAGGCCCATGACTTCGGGCGAAATCTTGAGTTCGGCCACCAGTTCGGGCTTGGCCACGCCCATGACCGAACGGTCGAGGTAGTTGATCAGCGTGGCCAGGCTGATCAGCATGAGAATGCCGAAGCGGGCGCGGGTCGGCTTCATGCGCCGCGCTCGATTCGCCAGATCAGGTGCTGCACGGCCAGCGAATAGCCGTGCACGCCAAGGCCCGAGATGATGCCGGTGACGACTTGCGTCATGATAGATTTCGAGCGCCATTCCGCCTCGCGCCGATGGATGTTCGAGATGTGGACTTCGACCACAGGGCAATCGACCAACTTGATCGCATCAAGCACGGGATAGGCGGCATAAGTGAAAGCGGCGGGATTGATAACGATTCCGGCAAGGCCCTTGCGCCCCTGCTGAATCCAATCGACCATTTCGTGTTCAGCGTTGGTCTGACGGAAATCGAGGGCATAGCCTGCCGCGTCTGCCACGGCGCGGCACATCGCCTCGACATCAGCCAGCGTATCGTGGCCGTAGATCGCGGGTTCGCGTTCACCCAGCAGGTTCAGGTTCGGCCCGTTCAGGACCAGTATCGTCTTTTCCATCGCTCCCCCAAGAAGCCTGCGGCGGTTGTTTGCCGCATTCAATTGCGCCTGTCTGATCACCTTGTAGCGAAAGGTTCTTGCCAAGCAAACCGTTATGAACGAACTAGTCCATAAAATTAAACCGGGAGAGTGCAAATGCCGCCACGTCGGCTGATTCTTGGCCTCGCTACGCTTTCGGGCACGTTGCTATCGGGCAGCGCACTGGCCGCGCCGGATGGCGATTGGCGCACTTATGGCCACGACAAGGGCGGGCAGCGCCATTCGCCTTTGCAGCAGATCACGCCTGCCAATGTGGCAAAGTTGAAGCCTGCGTGGGTCTATCACATGAAGCCCGAAACGCCGCCGGTTGCTGCGCCTGCTGACGCAAACGTTGAGGCGCAGCGCGTGGCCGAGGGAGTTGGTGGAGCGCCCGCAATTTCTCCCGCCGCGCGCCGCAGCCGCTTTGCCGGATCGCAGGTTACGCCGCTGGTGGTGGATGGGCGGATGTTCGTCACCACGCCCTATGGCCGCGTGGCGGCGCTGGATCCGGCAACGGGCAAGGAACTGTGGGTCACGGCCATTCCCGGCCCCGGACAGCCCAGCCTGCGCGGGGTGGAATATTGGCCCGGCGATAGCAAGCTGCCTCCGCGTATCGTGTTTGGCACGCGCGATGGGCGGTTGATCGCGCTCGATGCCGCCACCGGTGGCTATGCCGCAGGGTTTGGCACCGGCGGCGTGGTGGACATGAAAACGCCCGAGGTGATGCAAGGGGCCGAAGCGCGGTTCTATGGCATGACCAGCCCGCCGATTATTCACGGCGATCTGGTGATTACCGGGTCAGCCGTGCAGGAATTCCCGCCGCAGGGAGCCGCAGGTGACGTGCGGGCTTGGGATGTGCGCACCGGCAAGCTGGTGTGGACGTTCCATTCGGTGCCGCGCAAGGGTGAGCGGGGATATGACACGTGGCAGACAGGCAGCGCCGAGCGGCGTTCCGGCGTCAACGCATGGGGGTTCCTGACCGTCGATCAGGCGCGCGGCATCGTTTACATGCCGTTCGGTGCGCCTGCGTTTGACCGGTACGGCGGGGATCGCAAGGGCGACAATCTTTATGGCACGTCGCTCGTGGCCGCCGATGCGCGCACCGGAAAGTATCTGTGGCACTTTCAGGTGGTGCATCACGATATCTGGGATAACGATCTGCAGGCCCCGCCGCTGCTGTTTGACTGGAAGGGCAAGAATGGCCGCAAGCGCCCTGCCGTGGCCATCGTTTCGAAGAACGGGCTGCTGTTTGTGCTCGACCGGGTGACCGGCAAACCGCTTCTGCCTGTTGCGGAAAAGCCGTTTCCCGCCAGCAACGTGCCGGGTGAGCAGGCCTCCCCCACCCAGCCAATTCCGCAGGCCACGCCGCCGCTGGTGCGCACGACTTTTGCAATGAGCGACATCGCCGATCTGACGCCCGAACTGCGCAAGGGCTGCACCGACTGGATTGCCAAGCACGACATGAAGCCGGGTGCACTTTATGTGCCGGTGGGCTTCAACGAAGTGACGATATCGTTCCCCGGCCTGCAAGGAGGGTCCAACTGGGGTGGTGCAACCTTTGATCCGGCGCGCGGGCTTTTGTTGGTGAACACCAGCGATCTGGGGCAAGTTACCGCGCTGGTGCCATCGAAAGGCCCCCTGCCCTATGAACGCGGGCCGGTGAGCGGGAGGTTCAAGCTGGAGGGGACGCGGCTGATGTGTCAGACTCCGCCGTGGGGCCGGTTGAGCGCGGTCGATGTTTCGACTGGCGCGATCAAGTGGCAGGTGCCGCTGGGCGTGACCGATGAATTGCCCGAAGACAAGCGGTTGACCGGGCGGCCCAACATCGGCGGGGCCATTACTACGGCCACCGGGCTGACCTTTATCGGCGCAACCGATGATGCGCGGTTTCGTGCCTATGAAACCGCCAGTGGCAAACTGCTGTGGGAAACGAAGCTGGACGCCGCCGCCCACGCAACGCCGATGACCTATGTCGATGCCACGGGTCGCCAGATGGTGGCCATCACCGCTACCGGCGGATCGTTCCTTGATAGCCCGCTGGCGTCAGACACGATCACCGCTTTTGCCCTGCCGGAGAACCGCCCATGATCCGCCGCACGTTTTGCACGCTTGCCCTTGCTGGCATCCTGATGGGCCAGACGGCTCCAAATGCGCCCTCCCCAGAACGCAAACCGCCGCAAGGCTATGGCGATCAATATGCGGGCAAAAAGAAGCTGCTGATCGTGGCCGACCTTTCAACCGGCAACCAGTCTGCCCACATGGCGGTGAGCCATGCGGCATCGGTGATCGAGCAACTGGGGCGGCAATCAGGCGCTTATGTCGCCTTCATCCGCACCGATACCGATTGGGTGACCAAGGGCGAAACATGGGGCAAGGGCAATTACGCCAAGGGCGGGCGCAGTCAGGCGCGCGGCAAGAACCTCGACTATTTCGATGCGGTGCTGTTCTACACCAACGGCGAAACCGAAATGACGGCGGAGCAGAAGCAGGACCTGCTCGATTTCATCGCCAAGGATGGCAAAGGCTTCATCGGCATCCACACCGCCACCGCCACCGCCTATTCGTGGCCCGAATATGGCGAAATGCTCGGCGGCGTATTCGATAATCACCCGTGGATGATCACTGACGCCAAAGTGATCGTGGAGCGGCCCGATTTTCCCGCGATGAAAGGCTGGAAAACCGGCATGATGTTCAAGGACGAGCACTACCAGATGCGCCTTGCGCCCTATTCGCGCGACATGGTGGACGTGCTTGCGCGGATCGATACCAGCAGCGTCGATCTGAAAGCGCCGATGGTCCACCGCACCGATGGGGATTTTCCGGTGGCGTGGATCAAATCCTATGGCGCTGGCCGCGTTTTCTATTCAGGGCTGGGCCACACCGACGCTTCGTGGGACGATCCGCGGGTGCGCTCGATGACGCTGGAGGCGATCAAGTGGGCCATCAATGGCGGACAGACCCCGCGCCCGCATCCACTACCGCAAGGGAAATGATGGGCCTTATTCCCCGTTGCTTCGTGCAATGGCCCCAAGTGCAAAGGCGCTGGATTTTGGCATGCGTTTGAACGATTGCCGATCAACCTCGACCAATCCGAAGCGTGCCGCATAGCCTGAGTACCATTCGAAATTATCAAGCAATGACCAATGGATATAGCCTGAGACTACTACCCCATCTTTGATCGCTGCACGCAGCCCGTCCAGGGCGTCGACAATAAAGCGCACCCGCACGGCATCATCGGCAATTCCGACACCATGTTCGGTCACGAGCACCGGCTTGCCCGTGGCCTGATGCACATAGCGCACGGCACCGCCAAGTGATGGTGCATAGACCTCGGCGCCCAGCTGGTTGAGCACCGCGCCCGCCGGTGGCG
>JBEQBV010000160.1:0-8783 GCA_041639635.1 Novosphingobium sp. | reverse complement strand
CGCCTTTAAGCGGGAAAGTCGGCACTTCCCAACCCTCCAGCGCCGCCACAGCCTGCCCCGCCAACAGTAGACGGTCCCTCGCTTCGGTCATGCCCAGCCGATAGGCCAGCGGCCGCGCATCTACATCAGCGCCATCTCGTGCCGCCGCAGACGACAGTCGCTTGCGCTGCGTTACCGAAAGCCGCAGCCGCGCTGCCACCTGATCGGTCAGCGGCGGATCGGCAGGCAGCATCGCCGCTAGCCTGCGCAAGGCGTCCGGCCCAACGCCCAAAGCGCTCTCATGCGCGGTCAACCGTTCCAGCCCAGCAACATCGGCCTCAGGCAGAACCTGGGCCAGTACGCCAAGGTCCGCCATACGCCTTACCGTGGGGGCAGGGTCCGGCAGGGCCAGCAAGGTCATCAGTTCCCAACCCACCCGCTCACGCGAAAGGCCCTTCAACCCCGCCGCCAGCTCACTGACTGCGCTCTCTGCTTCAGCATCCGCAGGCACAGACCCAAACCGCGCCTGAAACCGGAAATAGCGCAAGATTCGCAAGTAATCCTCGCGGATGCGCTGCCGGGCATCGCCAATGAACCGCACCCGCCGCGCCGCCAGATCCGCGCGCCCATCGGTGTAATCAAACACCTCCAGCGTGCGCGGATCGGCATAGAGCGCGTTGATCGTGAAATCGCGCCGCGCCGCATCGTCTTGCCAGTTGGTCGAAAACGCCACCGTTGCGTGCCGCCCATCGGTCGAAACATCGCGCCGCAGCGTGGTGATCTCCACCGTCCCGCCGCTGACCACTGCCGTTACGGTGCCATGCGCGATCCCGGTTGGCACCGCCTTGATCCCCGCCGCCTGCAACCGCGCCGCCGTCTCTTCGGGCAGGAGCGTCGTCGCCATGTCGATGTCCTTGGGGACAAGGCCCAGCAACGTATCGCGCACTACGCCACCTACCCAGCGGCAATTGCCCTCAGCTTCAGGATCAAGAGCAAGCACCAGCGCCGCCAGATCCTCACGCGCCGTCCAAGCTGCAGCCGGCAACCGATCAATCATGCCACATCATCCGCTTGGAAAGGTTGGAGATGATCGCTGCCGTCACACCCCAGATGCGATGCTGGTTCCAGATGATCTCGATAAAGCGCCCGGTCCGCCCCTCCCACTGCGCCGATTGCCACACGTGGTTGGCCGGATCGAGCAGAAAGCCGAGCGGCGGCTCAAACCAGTCAGCCACCTCTGCGGGGTTCGGATAGATCGGCAGGTCCGGCGGCACCATCGCCAGTACCGGCGTGATGTCATAGCCGGTGCCGGTGCGGAACCGGTCGCTCGTGCCGATCACGGTCACATCCTCAGGCCGAATGCCCAACTCCTCGTTGGCCTCGCGCAGCGCCGCTTCGACCGGCGTCTCACCGGGATCGAGTTTCCCGCCCGGAAACGCCGCTTGCCCCGGATGCGCGCGCATATGCGAGGGCCGGTGCGTTACCAGCACGCCCGGTCCTTCGGGATGGCCTACCCGGTCGGTCACCGCAATCAGCACCGCAGCAGGGCGCAATCCATGCTCGGGCAAAGGCCGCCAGTCTTCATACAAATCCTGCAAAGGCGTGGCGTGACCCGCCTCATAAAGCCGCATCAGCCGCGACAGCAGGCTCATGCTTGCGGCACCAGTGCAAACCGCGCGCCCATGCTCTCCACCGCCAGCTCATCCCCGCCCAGCATCAGCGCATGGTCGATCAACTGGCCATAAGTGCTGCGATTGAGCCGCGCTTCCACCCCATGCCGCACCATCAGGTAAAACGCCGGAACCTCTGCCGTCCCGCCCACGCGCAGGGGATGGTCCGGCCCACACACCACCAGATCATCGGAATTGAGCCGGAACGCGATGGCCTCACGCCCCGCCTCATCCAGCTTCACCTGCATGTCGGTGGCGATAAAGGCCGCGTCCTCAACCTCTATCGACAGCTTCTGAAACGGCGTCACCAACCAGTGCTGCCCCGCCTCGTCGCGGATCAGCAACGATGAAAACGCCCGCACCATGGCCGGACGCTTGATTTCCCCGCCTTGATGGAACCACCGCCCATCGGCGGCGATGCGCATTTCGCTGTCGCCCACTTCTTGCGGCGACCACTGGTCAACCGGCGGGATTTTGCGCGCGGCTACCTGTTCGGCCAATTGGCCAAGGCTCAAGGATGCAAGTTCGGGGGGCGGAGTATAAGGCACCGTTTGCCGATGCCAGATCAGATCAGCGCCGCCAAGGCCCCAACATGCCCTCTTGCGGCAGAATGGCGGGATTGGCGGTGCGGCACAGCAGCCGGTGCTGCTCATACGGCCCCGGCAAAGTCCACCCACCGGTGTGCGCATTGCTGAAGCCAAAGAACCGCTCGTAATATTCAGGATCGCCAATCATGACCTGCGGCAGCGGCGCGCGCGGATCGATGGCGGTCAGCGCTGCGGTCATCAGCGCCTTGCCAAAGCCTTCGCCCTGCAGATGCGGCATCACTGCCACCGGCCCAACCATGATCATCGGATGCATCCGCCCGTCGGGATCGGTCAGCCCCACCGGCCAGCTCTGGATCGTGCCTGCCAGCATGTCTGAATCATCCAGCGCCGCGAATGACAGGTTGCCCAGCGGCTCCATGCCCTCGCGCACTTTATAGGCCGTGCGTCGGCGCCGCTCCGGCTCGAACGCGGTATCGAGCAGCTGCTCGACCAGTTCGGGATCGACATCGGCAAGCGGGATGATCTTGGACAACGGCGGAACTTTCCTGAATTCCGAAAGGAAGCGCGCCGATAGCCCCCTCGTGTGACGCCTGCAAGCAATGCCTCACGATTCGGCAAAGCTGAACGGTTCGGCTCCGCGCCGGTAATCATCTGGCAGAATATCGCGCCCGATCGGAGGCTCCGACCGTGCAGTGCACTGCGCGCGATGGCACAGCCGGCAGGCGACGCCGATGGGCGTGGCTTGTGCGACCTTCGGATCGGCTCCTGCGGCATAGACCAGCCGTGGCGCATGTTCCGCCGCACAGGCCAGCGCAATCGCGCGCGTGGTGCGGGGCCGGTCAAACCCGCCGCCGCCCGATGTCACCGTGCGCGCGATGGAAAAGAACCGCTGCCCATCAGGCAATTCCACCCACTGCGTCAGGATTTGTCCCGGCGCGCGGAAGCATTCGTGCACGTTCCACAGCGGGCACCCTCCGCCATGCGCCGCAAAGGGAAAACCCGCCCCATCCAGCCGCTTCGACACATTGCCAGCCGCATCCACGCGAATGAAGAAGAACGGCACGCGCTCCTGTCCGGGCCGGTTCAGCGTGGTCAGCCTGTGCGCCACTTGCTCGAAACTCGCGCCAAACTGCCCGGCCAACGCTTCCAGATCATAACGCCGCGCATCCACAGCGCGAGCAAAGCGGTCATACGGCATCACCAGCGCCGCCGACGCATATCCCGCCAGCGCCCGCCGCACCAGTTGCGCCGCCGTTTCGCTGGCAAAGCTTTCGCCCCGGATCACGGCGGAAATTTCGGGCCGCAGAGCGGTATAGGCGATGTGCTGCATCAGTTGCCACGCGCGGCCCGATGGCGAGAGCGTATCGTCCACCAGCAACTGCTCGTTATGCCGGTCATAGCGGCGCACCGCATCCATCATCACATCGGGCGGCAAATAGCGCACGCGCACCCCTCGCAGCCGCAGCCATTCCGCAGCGCCACCCGCCTTGGCAATTTCGTCGGCCAGTTCTTCGGCCTTCGAATCGATGGCGGGAAAATAGTTGCGCCGCGCCGCCACAAACCGCCGTGCTTCGCCCACCGGATCGCTGGTGCCGGGGCCGGGCAGGGCGCTGCGCTGTTCGGCCAGCGCCTGTTGTTCACGCTGCCACGCGCCATAAAGCCGCAAAAGTGCTTCGCTCACCCCCGGAAAGCTGGCGGCCACATCCGACACTTCCAGCGCAGGCAGATCAATGTCGGCAAAGATCGGATCGCGCAGCGCCTCGGTCAGCCGCCGCGCATAATCGTCGCGCTCGTCGCTGGCCAGATCGGCCATGTCCAGCTTGTAGGCGCGTGCCAGTCGCAGCAGCAGATCGGCAGTCAGCGGCCGCTGGTTGCGTTCGATCAGCGCGATGTAGCTGGGCGAAATGTCCAGTTCATCGGCCATCGCTTGCTGCGTCAGCCCCAATTCGCGGCGAATGCGTTTAAGCCGTGGCCCCAGATAAAGCGGTCTTGTCGACATCGTACATGACTCTTGTGGTGACTGCACAACTTTACAAGCATAGTTTGTAAAGTTTGACAACATGACTGCGAACGGCATTTCGCAACTGCAAAAGCACAGTTAACCCGGTCTCACACAAGACGCCTACCACGTGAGGGAATACGGGAATGACCTACCACAGCAAGATCGTCGAAGCAGGCAAGGCCATCGCGCCGTTCGCACAGACCTGGGACGGGATCGAGCCTGAGAGCGTGGCGCGCATGCGCCTGCAGAACCGCTTCCATACCGGGCTGGACATCGCCCGCTACACCGCCAAGATCATGCGCGCCGATATGGCCGCCTATGACGCCGATCCGGCCAAGTACACGCAGTCACTGGGTTGCTGGCACGGGTTCATCGGCCAGCAGAAGATGATTTCGATCAAGAAGCACTTCGGCACCACCAAGGGCCGGTACCTCTACCTGTCGGGCTGGATGGTTGCCGCGCTGCGCAGCGAATTCGGCCCGCTGCCGGACCAGTCGATGCATGAAAAGACTTCGGTTTCGGATCTGATCGAGGAGCTCTACACCTTCCTCAAGCAGGCTGACGCCCGCGAACTCGGCATGCTGTTCCGCGATCTCGATGCGGCCAAGAAGGCCGGCGATGCGGTCAACACCCACCGCCTGCTGCACAAGATCGACGAGTTCGAAACGCACATCGTGCCGATCATCGCCGATATCGATGCGGGCTTCGGCAATGCGGAAGCCACCTACCTGCTCGCCAAGAAGTTCATTGAAGCAGGGGCCTGCTGCATCCAGATCGAAAATCAGGTCTCGGACGAAAAGCAGTGCGGCCATCAGGATGGCAAGGTCACCGTGCCGCACGAGGACTTCTTGGCGAAGATCCGCGCTGTCCGCTATGCCTTCATGGAACTGGGCGTTGATGATGGCGTGATCGTTGCCCGCACCGACTCGCTGGGTGCAGGTCTGACCAAGCAGATTGCCTATGTGAAAGAGCCGGGCGACCTTGGTGACCAGTACAACAGCTTCCTCGATTGCGATGAAGTCGATGCTACGAATGTTGGCCATGGCGATGTGCTGATTGCCCGCGATGGCAAGCTGATGCGGCCCAAGCGCCTGCCTTCGAACCTCTATCAGTTCCGCCCCGGAACCGGCGAAGACCGCTGCGTGCTCGACAGCATCACCTCGCTGCAGAACGGGGCGGACCTGCTGTGGATCGAAACCGAAAAGCCGCACATCGGCCAGATAGGCGGCATGGTCAGCCGCATTCGCGAAGTAATCCCGAATGCCAAGCTGGTCTATAACAACAGCCCGTCGTTCAACTGGACACTGAACTTCCGCCAGCAGGTTTATGATGCGATGGTCGAAGCGGGCAAGGATGTCTCGGCCTATGACCGGGCCAAGCTGATGAGCGTTGACTATGACAGCACCGAATTGGGCATCGAGGCAGATGAGCGCATCCGCACGTTCCAGCGCGATGCTGCGGCGCAGGCGGGCATCTTCCACCACCTGATCACGCTCCCGACCTACCACACGGCGGCGCTCAGCACCGACAATCTCGCCAAGCGCTACTTCGGCGAAGAAGGGATGCTCGGTTACGTGATGCAGGTGCAGCGCGAGGAAATCCGCCAGGGCATCGCCTGTGTGAAGCACCAGAACATGTCCGGTTCGGACATTGGCGACGATCACAAGGAATACTTCTCGGGCGAAGCCGCGCTGAAGGCAGGCGGCGTCCACAACACGATGAATCAGTTTGCGGCTTAATACCTCGAATATAGGGCAGTCATTCGGTTCGGTCAGGTTCCCTCTCACATCGTCACCCTGAACTTGTTTCAGGGTCCATTTCTCCCACAGCACTGACAGTGTTTGTTGAGAAATGGATGCTGAAACGAGTTCAGCATGACAGTCTTGAGAGTGCTCGGTCCCGCAGCGAATGACCGCTCAGTTGTCTTACCCATCAAAGAATCAAGCAGGAGACCAACAATGGCTGAACCAGCACGTGCCCGCGCGGTCCTCTCGACCGAAGACTTCAAGCTGATCCGTGAAGCGGTTCTGCACTATCTCAAGGCAATCGAGGACCAGCCGGAATCGGTCAAGTTCTCGAACCTTTACCACCGGCTTGGCTCGGCGCTTGGGCGTTAACGCTTTGGCAGCAGCCACTTAAGGATCTTTCCTGGGGAGGAAAGTCCAGCCCGTCGCGTTTCGGCTAGGAGCGCGGCGGGCTCTTTTTTGTTTGCCCAGACTGATTGGGTGCCCGGTTTGCTTACGTTTGGATAACACTTCAGCGGTAAGCACCACTTTGTGACTAGCGCCGCATCCATCCCTGCCGAAACACGTGCTGACAAGTTGCCCGTGCTTGCCGTCATCGGCTTGCAGGAACCGGCTGAAGGGGATTGGGGCAGGCTTCGTGGGTTGCAGTATTCCAGCCTCGCACGCTCCACTTTTGCTCGCTTGTTTGGCCATGCTTTGGCTGGACTGCTGGTGATCCAGATTTTCGCATTCATCCTGAACCCGGCCATCCTGATTGGCTGGATGACCCTGCTGATCGGCACGCTCATTTATGGGGCGCGGTTTGATCGTTCGCTGATCGATGCGGACCGCAGGCGAGTGAGCCGCCAGGAGATGCACCGTCAGACGCTCAGCTCGCTGGCTGTGGCTGCAGTGTGGGCCATCCCGATGCTGGGCTTCTCGCCGTTCGGCGATGCCGAACACCGCATGACGTTGTGGACCGTGCTGGCCATGCTGATGACCGGTATGGCGATAACTTTCGCCGCCCTGCCAATTGCAACGGTGATGTTCTCGGGCGTGGTTGGGCTTTCGGCCATCATCACGTTCCTGTGGTGGGGGCAATACACGGCAGCGGGTGTCGCCGCAGCCTTCGTCGCCATCGTCAGTGTCGGCGGCATTGAAGCTGCGCGCAGCTTCCTTGGCGCGCGTGTGGCCGAGGCGGGCATGGCCGAAAAGGCCGAAGTCGTATCGCTCCTGCTGCGTGAATTTGAAGAGGGCGATGCCGACTGGCTGTGGCAGATCGATGCAGGTCGCCGCGTCCGCTCGGTAAGCCCGCGCTTCGCTTTCGCGCTCGGCGAGGACCCGGAGGATGTTGACGGTAAGCCGCTGATCCAACTCATCGCGGGCGAATCATGGGACAGTGGACACTTCCACTCCAGCCTGCATGATCTGGCTGAGCGGCTGAAGCGGCGCGAAAGCTTTTCCAACCTTCTCGTGCGCGTCACCCTGCGCGGTTCAGCCCGCTGGTGGGAGCTTTCGGCCTCGCCGAAGTTTGATGAAAACGGCGCATTCGTGGGCTTCCGCGGCGTCGGTTCCGATGTGACCGAGCAACGGGAGAGCGCGGAAAAGATAGCCTATCTGGCCCGCTACGATACGCTGACCGGCCTTCCCAACCGCCTGATGCTCACCGAGGCCTTGGGCAATGCGATGGCCTATGCTGAAAAGTGGCGGTCCGATTGCGCGTTCATGATGATCGACCTCGATCGGTTCAAAGCGATCAACGATACGCTGGGCCACCTCGTTGGCGACCATATGTTGGCGCTCGTATCCGAACGGCTGCGGCTGATCATGGCCGAGGGCGAAGTGTGTGGCCGCTTGGGCGGCGATGAGTTTGCCGTCGTGATTCGCGATGCTGCCGATCCGCAGCGGGTGGCAGACCTTGCGGATGCGATCATTTCGACGCTCTCGAAACCCTACGAGGTGGATCACCACACGCTCTACGTTGGTGCCAGTGTGGGCACGGCGTTTGGCCCGCGTGATGGCACGACTGTGGAAACGCTGCTGCGCAACGCCGATCTGGCGCTCTATCGCGCCAAAGATGAAGGCGGCGGGCGGCATTGCACTTATGAACCATCGCTCCACGCCCATGCCGAAGAGCGTCGCCGGCTCGAGTTTTCCTTGCGCCACGCACTTGAGCGCAACGAATTTTCGCTGATGTATCAACCGGTCGTCGACGCGGTGACCGAAAAAGTGTTGAGCTTTGAAGCGCTGTTGCGCTGGAACAGCGACGAGCACGGCTTTGTCAGCCCGGCCAAGTTCGTGCCCATCGCCGAGGATACGCGGCTGATCGTGCCGATCGGCGAATGGGTGCTGCGCACCGCCTGCCACGAGGCAATGAAGTGGCCAGACAACATCAAGATCGCGGTCAATGTTTCGGGTGAGCAACTGCTCGACCCCTACTTCGCCGAGACCGTTGTCGGTGCGTTGACAGCCAGTGGCCTTTCACCGCACCGCTTGGAAATCGAGGTGACCGAGAGCATCTTCGTGCGCGATGGCGCGACCGCGCAGCTGACGCTGGAAAACCTGATGGGCATCGGCTGCGGCGTGGCGCTCGATGATTTCGGTACCGGCTATTCCTCGCTCGGCTATCTGCGCAAGATGCGGTTTTCGACGATCAAGGTTGATCGTAGCTTTGTGCAGGGCGCAGCCAAGGACAATCCTGAGAGCTTGGCAATTTGCCGAGCGGTGGTGGCGATGGCTGATAGTCTAGAGATGTCGACGACCGCGGAAGGCGTTGAAACCGAACTGGAACTTGAAGTGATCCGCCGGATCGGCTGCAAGAAGATCCAAGGCTATTACTTTGGCCGTCCGATGAATTCGA
>JBEQBV010000159.1:0-8791 GCA_041639635.1 Novosphingobium sp. | reverse complement strand
GTCAATCCTTTGGTTTCAAACCCGTCCAATGCGCCAAAAACGCAAAGACATCCGCCGTCTCCTCGATCTGCTTGGAAACCGGCTTGCCCGATCCATGCCCAGCGCGCGTTTCAATGCGGATCAATTGCGGCTTCGGCCCTAGCCCAGCAGCCTGAAGCGCCGCCGCATACTTGAAGCTGTGCCCCGGCACCACGCGGTCATCGGTATCCGCCGTCGTCACCAAGACTGCCGGATAAGCCGTTCCCGCCTTCACATTGTGATAGGGCGAATAGGCCCGCAGCACGCGCCAGTCGGCCTCAACCGCAGGCGTGCCATAGTCGTCGGTCCAGTACCGCCCCGCCGTGAACCGATCAAAGCGCAGCATATCCATCACGCCCACCGCCGGATGCGCCGCTGCAAACAAGTCGGGCCGTTGGTTGACCACTGCCCCCACCAGCAAACCGCCGTTCGATCCACCTTCCACGGCAAGGCCCGTCTTGGGCGTCACGCCCTTGGCGATCAGCCACTCGCCCGCCGCGATGAAATCATCAAATACGTTCTGCTTCTTCGCGCGCCGTCCCGCGTCATGCCAAGCATCGCCATATTCGCCGCCCCCGCGCAGGTTCGCCACGGCATAGGCCCCGCCGCTCTCCAGCCACGCCATCCGCGCCGCCGAAAACGCAGGCGGCAACGAGATGTTGAAGCCACCATAACCATACAGGATCGTCGGCACCGGCCCCTTCGCATCCTTGCGCTTCACCACGAACATCGGGATCTTCGTCCCGTCCTTCGAAGGATAGAACACCTGCCCAACAGAATAGGCGTCGGGATCGAACTTCAGCGGCACCTTCTGCCACACCGCAGACTTGGCGGTCTTCGCACTGAAACTGTAGACCGTGCCCGGCGTGGTAAAGCTGGTGAAGCCGAAATAGCCGGTATCGTGCCCAGGCTTGCCCGAAAGCCCTGCCAGTGACCCAACACCCGGCAGCGCCAGTTCACCCAGCGGTTTGCCATCAAGCGTGAACATCTGCACCTGCGATTTCACATCGCGCAGATACTCCACGAACAGCTTGTCCCCGATGATCCGCGCGCCTTCAAGGTTCGCATCGCTTTGCTCCACGATGGTCGTGAACACCGGCTCCGCGCCCGACAGGTCCACTTTCACCACCTTCTTGAGCGGAGCATCCTTGCTGCTGACAAACCACAGCACATCGCCAATGCCCTCGATCAGGTCCCACTGCGCGGTCATGTCGCCGATCAAGGCGCGGGTCTTCCAGTCACCCTTGCCGATCGGCGCGATGGCAACCGTGGCCAGCGGATCAGTGCCCTCGTGGCTGGTCACCACCATCCACCGCGCATCGCTGGTCACTTGCGCCACATGGCCCCACTTGGGATGCTTGGGCGTGGCAAAGACCGGGCGGTCGGCAGACTGCGGCGTGCCCAACTTATGATACCACACCGTCTGATTGTAATTCAGCGCCTGAAACGCCTCGCCCTCCTCGGGCGCCTCGAACCGCGAATAGAGCACGCCGTCGGTGCCGACCCACGCAATCGCGCTGAACTTCACCCACTTCAGCTCATCGTCCAGCGCCTTGCCATCGGCGGCGCTCACAAACTTCATCGTCCGCCAGTCAGACCCGCCATCCTGCACGGTATAGGCCAGCGTCGCCCCATCGGGCGAAGGCTCCCACGCATCGAGCGCGGTCGCCCCGTCCTTGGCCCAACCGCTGGGTTCGAGCAGCACGCGGCCCTCGGGTGAGGCCTTGTCGCGCACGATCAACTGCGCCTGGTTCATCAGGCCGGAGTTGTAGCTGTGAAACAGCCGCCCGCCCTCTTCGCGCGGCACGCCAAAGCGCGCGTAATCGAACAGCCCCTTCAGCTTCGCCTCAAAGCTCGCACGTTCAGGCAAGGCTTTCAGGTAAGCGTCGGTGAACTTGCTCTGCCCATCGACCCATGCCGCCACCTTGGGGTCAACCCGCACATCGGCTTCCAGCCAGCGGTAGGGATCGGCCACTTGCTCGCCAAACGCGGTGTCCACTACGCTGTCCCGCTCGGTCTGCGGATAGGTCATTGCTGGCTCAGCGGCCATTGCGGGCACGACGAAGGACAGCGCCGAAGCGGCGCTCAACAGGTGACGATGAAAGGTCATGGGGAGCTTTCAGACAGGTCATTGCGGTTACCCATGAAACTAGGGAGCGTTCAGGCATATGCAAGCCAAGCTGAACAGGTTTACACGGTTTACACAGTCCTGAGGAACAACGAAAAACGGGCGGAGCCGAAGCCCCGCCCGTTGATCTTGTCCGGCGAACCGAAGCCCGAGTTACGCGGCTTCGTATTCGTCTTCGTCAGCGGTCATCACCGGGCCCGAATCCTGGCCCTTGGCCGAGGTATCGCGGTCAACCAGTTCGATCACGGCGATCGGCGCGGCGTCCGAAGCGCGGTAGCCGGCCTTGATGATGCGCGTGTAGCCGCCGTTGCGGTCCGAATAACGCTCTGCCAGAACCGAGAACAGCTTCTGCAGCTGCGCATCGTCAAGCAGACGGGCGTTGGCGAGACGGCGGTTCGAAAGGCCGCCCTTCTTGCCCAGCGTGATCAGCTTTTCCACGTAAGGACGCAGTTCGCGCGCCTTTGGTGTGGTGGTGGTAATCTGCTCGTGCTTGATCAGCGCAGCTGCCATGTTGCGCAGCATCGCGATGCGGTGAGCAGAGGTACGACCCAGCTTACGCTGGCCGAGTTTATGACGCATTGTATTGCCTTTCCGTTCGTAGGGGGGCCGTGCGAGGTACCCCGATCCAGGCGGCTGTTTGGGGTTGCCGCCAAGTTACCCTTTGAAAACAGGGCATCCCGAAAGACGCCCCGCATTCCATCAACCAAGCAGCTCTTGTTCGAGCTTCTTGGCCATTTCTTCGATGTTTTCCGGCGGCCAGCCGGGGATGTCCATGCCAAGGCGCAGGCCCATCGACGAGAGGACTTCCTTGATCTCGTTGAGCGACTTGCGGCCGAAGTTCGGCGTGCGCAGCATCTCGGCTTCGGTCTTCTGAACCAGATCGCCGATGTAGATGATGTTGTCGTTCTTGAGGCAGTTGGCCGAACGGACCGAGAGTTCCAGCTCGTCCACCTTCTTGAGAAGGTAACGGTTGAGCTGGTTCGCGTCGCTTTCTTCCGGCGTGTGCGTGGCAACGCCACCCGACACCGAAGGAACATGGCCGACCGGCATCTGATCGTCGAAGTGCACGAACAGCGCCAGCTGGTCCTGAAGAATGCGCGCGGCATAGGCCACGGCATCTTCCGGCGTCACGGTGCCATCGGTTTCGACCGTCAGGTTGAGCTTGTCGTAGTCAAGCTCCTGTCCGATGCGGGCGTTGTCGACCTTGTACGAAACCTGGCGGACCGGCGAATAGAGCGAGTCAACCGGGATCAGACCGATTGGCGCGTCTACCGGGCGGTTCGACACGGCGGGGACATAGCCCTTGCCGGTATCGACCGTCAGTTCCATGTTGAAGGTCGCGCCTTCATCGAGGTTGCAGATCACGAGGTCCTTGTTGAGGACTTCGATATCGCCGGTGACAGCAATGTCGCCAGCCTTGACCTCGCCCGGGCCAGTGGCCGAAAGCTGCAGACGCTTGGGGCCTTCGCCCTGCATCTTCAGCGCAATCTGCTTTACGTTCAGCACGATGTCGGTCACGTCTTCACGCACACCGGCCAGCGACGAGAATTCGTGAAGCACGTTCTCGATCTTGATCGAGGTTACCGCTGCGCCCTGCAGCGAAGACAGCAGCACGCGGCGCAGCGCGTTGCCGAGGGTGAGACCAAAGCCACGCTCCAGCGGTTCGGCGACGAAAGTCGCACGGCGCTTGGCATCGTTGCCCGATTTGATCTCGAGAGTGTTGGGCTTCTTCAGTTCCTGCCAGTTCTTGATGTTGACAGTCATGGAATTCCCCTGGGGTTTGTGCGGACTTTTGCCGTTTGCCGGGCGAGATTGCCCGGCTCCGGTCGAAATATTGGGCAGCAAGGGCGCCGGTACCTGCGCCCATGCCACCTTGGCAGTGTTTAGACGCGACGGCGCTTCGACGGACGAACGCCGTTGTGCGGGATCGGGGTCACATCACGGATCGCCGTGATGGTGAAGCCCACCGCCTGAAGCGCGCGCAGGGCGCTTTCGCGGCCCGAACCGGGGCCCTTGACCTCGACTTCGAGGGTGCGGACGCCGTGCTCGGCGGCCTTCTTGCCGGCATCGTCTGCTGCAACCTGTGCGGCATACGGGGTCGACTTGCGGCTGCCCTTGAAGCCCATCATGCCGGCCGACGACCATGAAATGGCGTTGCCCTGAGCATCGGTGATGGTGATCATGGTGTTGTTGAAGCTGGCGTTTACGTGCGCAACACCACTGGTGATGTTCTTGCGCTCGCGGCGCTTAATGCGCTGAGGTTCGCGTGCCATGGTATCTATCCTCGAGAAACTGTAGACGGAAGAAAGCCCTTGCGAGTCTTACTTCTTCTTGCCGGCGATCGGCTTGGCCTTACCCTTGCGGGTGCGGGCGTTGGTGTGCGTGCGCTGACCGCGGACCGGAAGGCCCTTGCGGTGACGCAGGCCGCGATAGCAGGCAAGATCCATCAGACGCTTGATGTTCATCGCCACTTCACGGCGAAGATCGCCTTCCACAGTGTGATCGGCATCAATCGCTTCGCGGATCGCCAGCACTTCAGCGTCGGACAGATCCTGAACGCGGCGAGCATGATCAATGCCCAGCTTGTCAGCGATCAGCTTTGCCTTGTGCGCGCCGATACCATGGATGTAGGTCAGCGCGATAATAACGCGCTTGTTGGTGGGGATATTTACCCCGGCAATACGAGCCACTTGCTTCTCCGTTTGCTCCACAGGCCGCGCGAATCGCTCACGCCGCCTATCTCATCGCGAAAACACACTCGGGAAAACCGGGAAATCTGCGGGTTTTCAGGGAATTACCCCCGATTGCGCGAACCTTGCCCGGAAATGAGTGAAAGGCGCGCTTAAGCGGTTTCGCATGTAACGTCAACCGCATGACGAGCATAAAGGGCAGACGCCGCGCCCTGAACCGGCCCGACCTGCCTCCATATTGGATGTGTTATACTGCAATTTCCCCCGCAGGTCAAAACCGCCTGAAAAGGGTGGCGAAATGCGCATCGGACTCTTTGCATTCCTGATGGCAATCCCTACCTGTCGAACAGCCTACCCACAAAAAGGGGCAAAGGCTTCCGCATCGCTGGCCGGAACCAAAGTCACACCTGCGGATAAGGGCACTCATGGCTCACGATATCTCCCTGTCCGTCCGGCTCGATTACACCATGCGCGAGCGTGCGCCTGTGCTGATGCAGATCGAAGCGGCCAGCCTGCCCGGACAGACGGTTCGCAATCCCCGGCTGGTCATCTCGCCAGACGTGCCTGTGCGCGCCATCCCCGCGCATGACACTGTTGGGACCCGCATCTGGCTGGAGCCTGAGGCGGGCTTTACCGTCGCTTATGACGCAACCGTATCGGTCACGCGGCAGGCCTCGGTGCTGGCCTCACTCGTGGCCGATCCCCTGCCCTCGCTGCCGCCGAGCGTGGTTGAATACCTGCTGCCCTCGCGCTATTGCCCGGTCGATACGCTGCACGTCACCGCGATGGACCAGTTCGGCGGCATGAGCGGCGGGATGATGGTCTCCTCGGTCACCGAATGGATCGCAGGCCACCTGTCCTACGTGCCGGGCGCCAGCCACGGCGCGACCACAGCGCTCGACACCTTCCTGTCGCGCGAAGGCGTGTGCCGCGATTACGCACACCTGCTGATCGCCCTCGTGCGCGGCCTCGGCATTCCCGCCCGCATGGTCAGCGCCTATGCCCCGGGCGTAACCCCGCCCGATTTCCACGCGCTGGCCGAAGTCTGGCTGCAAGGCAGCTGGCATCTGGTCGACGCCACCGGCATGGCCGACCCTGCCAAGACCGTGGTCATCGGCGTGGGGCGCGACGCAGCGGATGTGGCGTTTCTGACGATTTTCGGCGGGGCGGAGTTGAATGCGCAGTCGGTCGAGGTGGGACTTACAAACCACGACTAAGTTTCACAGGATTGCGCAGACGCTTCCTCAAATTTCGGCTTCGGCCCCCGCTTCTGCGGTGCGAGGGGCCGGCCGAGCCGCTCCTCCATCTGCGCGAGCCATGCGGGCGAGCCGATGGGGCGGCCGATACTCTCCGCCCTGCGCAGGGCGGCATAGGTCAGTTCCTCGTCGAACGCTTCACCCAGGAATGCGGGGAAGTTGCCCGCCCGTTCCAGCGCCGGAGCAACGGTTACGACGTGGTCGTCCTGCCCCGACAGCAGCGCCCGCGTGCTCGACCAGCGCCAGTCCTCGGCTTTGGCCACGAGCCTCGCCCGGACGGGGTTCAGCGCGATGTAGTGCAGGGCGGTGACGAAGTGCGCCTCGTCCATGGCCACCGATCCGAAGCGTCCCTGCCAGAGGTGGCCGGTCGACCGGCGCCGTGCATTGACGAAGCCGGTGTAGCGCCGGTGCACATCCCCCAGCGTCCGCCACAGGCCATCGGCGTCGGATGGCACAAGCACGAGATGGACGTGATTGGGCATGAGACAGTACGCCCAGACCTGCGTCCGCGCGCGCTCTGCCGCCTCGGCGAGGAGATCGAGATAGAGCGCGTAGTCCGCTTCCTCGAAGAACGTCTGCTGACGCCCGTTGCCACGCTGGGTAACGTGGTGCGGGATGCCGGGGATAACGACTCGGGGCAGGCGGGCCATGGGTTGAGAGTGACGGAGTTTAGGGATTTAGTAAAGTGTCACCGTAATTAGTCACCGTAATTAAAATCTTCGCCAAAGTACCTAATACATTAGAGTATAAATCTCTTATCGTAATTATTGTATGTCAATACGTTTTCATTTTTCATCTTATTTTCATACAGCATTAGAAATATATAAAGATTTATCGATTTCGAGTGATCGCCTCCCTTTGCCTCTCTCTCATATTTAGCGAACGCATTGCTAAGTCCGTAGCGGCTAGTATAGCTCCTGACCTCTCCTTCACTGTCAGGAACGCAGGCCGCCACTATCATTGCGCAAGCCAAAACGGATGCTGTCATCGCGCGCAACTCCCTCATAATCATCTCCCCGAATTACGCCCGAATTACGGCAATTACGGTGACACTTTACTAAATACACCTATCCTTACCCCTCCCACCGAGCCAAGAGACGCATCCTGACATCTTTCGGTCGATGTGGAAACCTGATGCGGCTCTCTGAGTTTGGGGGTTTAGTAAAGTGTCACCGTAATTCCATCACCGTAATACCATGCTACGCACCCATTCTGGTTCATCTACTTCTGCCAAATTCGAAATCTGCTCAATGTATATAACCCGATCTTGGTCTTTAGTTTCGATTTTACCAGCAAATGAAAATCTTATATAATTTCCCTTTCGGGAGGAAATGGATAAAAATTTTCTTATCGATCCTTCAGGTGATTTACCTAGCTCAAATTTGTTGAGGCCAAGTCTGTCGCTGCAACCTGGCGACTGAAGTGATAATCCGTGCATACTTTCTATGAAGATACCTACACCTTCCACCCGGCCAGTCTTCAAAGTATTCAGATTCCAGCAAGATGGTAATTTAGTAACCTCCCCACTCAACTGGCAAGAAGCCGATAGACCGGCAAAGGCAAGAGCAAACAATCGAAATAACAACGAACTCATCACCACCTCATTCCCACGGACGCGTCAAAACACTGAGCAAAAATTCGCCCCACTGAACAAGAATCGATCGCGCCGGCCCTAACGTAATCACCTTCTGATGCGCCGTTTGCCCCACGATATGGGCGATATAACGGATTGTCGTGCTGCAAGAGTTACGGTGACACTTTACTAAATACACTTATCTATCCCTCAAATCCGCTCCGCCTGCGCCACGGCCTCACTCGCCCGCAACGCACTGACAATCCGCGTCAAATGCGCCAGATCGCGCACCTCCAAGTCCACCTCATAGGTATGGAACGGGTTCTCCCGCAGCGTCATTTCCAGATTGACCACGTTGGCGTGGTTCTTGGCGAAGATGCCCGCCATCTCCGCCAAAGTCCCCGGGCGGTTATACAACTCCGCCCGCAACCGGCCGATGGCGCCGTCGGTGCGGGCGTCCCATGACAGGTCGATCCAGTCGGCATCGATGCCGTCGGCCAGCTTCATGCAGTCAATCGCGTGGACTTCCACGCCCTTGGCCGGGCGGCGCAGGCCGACGATGCGGTCGCCGGGCACCGGGTGGCAACATGCGGCCAGTTTGAACGCCATGCCCGGCGTCAGCCCGCGCACGGCGATGGCGCGCTTCTGGTTGGGCCAGTTTTCCTCAGGGATATTGGCCGCGCTGCCGGGGACGAGCGCTTCCATCACTTGCCGGTCATCCAGCTTGGCCGAACCCACCGCAAACATCAGGTCCTCTTCGGTCGTTAGCTTCAGCCGTTTGAGCGCATCGGCCATCGCCTTCTTGCCGATCTTGGTCGGCAGGCGTTCGATGATTTCCTCATAGAGCTTGCGCCCGATGGCGGCCACTTCGGCGCGCTCTTTCTGGCGCACCGAGCGGCGGATCGCGGCGCGGGCCTTGCCGGTCACGACAAAGCCCAGCCACGACAATTGCGGTTCGGAACTGCGGCTCTTGATGATTTCCACCACATCGCCATTGCCCAGCGGTGTGCGCAGCGGCACGTGCCGTCCGTTGATCTTGGCCCCCACCGCCTGCGCGCCCAGATTGGTGTGGACGGCAAAGGCAAAGTCGATGGGCGTCGCGCCCTTGGGCAGCTGGAACAGCGCG
>JBEQBV010000158.1:0-8797 GCA_041639635.1 Novosphingobium sp. | reverse complement strand
ATGTGCTGGCCACTGCGAAAAATTGGGACGCGGCGCGCAAGGTCATTGCCGATGCCGAAAGCGCGCTTGGAGAGCGGCAAGCTTCGCTGCTGGGCAAGCTGTTCATTGCCAGCGAAAGTGGTGAACGGGCTGATGATCCAGCCCTGTTTGACGGCGTGGAGAGCGTGCAGGACGTGGGGCTGGACCTCGCGCGGGTGCGGCATTTCCTGCGCGGCGGACAGGTGGAGCGCGCGCGCGATGTGTGTGTGCGGCACATGAGAACGCCTGCGATGCGGGCATTCTGGCCCTATCTTTCGCTGGCGTGGCGGCTGCTGGGGGATGAACGGGTAGAGTGGCTCGACAGTGGCATGCGCGATGTGCGCAGCTACGATCTGGACTTTGCGCCCGCCGAATTGGCGGAACTGGCGCAAACCTTGCGCGGCCTGCACACGATGCACATGCCCTATCACGAGCAATCGGTGCGCGGCGGCACGCAGACCGAACGGCCCTTGCTGCTTCGGATTGATCCGGTGATTGCCAAGGCACGAGCCAAGATCGAAGCGGCGGTTCGCCGTTACATTGCTGACCTGCCGCAAGCCGATCCGGCGCATCCTTTGCTGGCGGCACCGCGCGGGCGGTTCTTGTTTGCGGGAAGCTGGTCGGTCCGATTGCGACCGGGCGGGTTTCATGCGGTGCACACCCATCCGATGGGGTGGATCAGCTCCGCGCTTTATGTCTCTGTGCCCGAAGCCCAAAGTTTGGGAGCGCCGCCTGCCGGGCACTTGCAGTTCGGAGCGCCGCCTCCGGAGCTTGGGCTGGGGCTTGAGCCCTATGGCGCGGTTGAGCCGCAAACGGGCAGGCTGGCGCTGTTCCCCTCCACCATGTGGCATGGCACCGTTCCGTTCAATGATGGCGAACGTCTGACCATTGCTTTCGACATTGTTCCCCATCCGAAAGGCTGAGATGCGCCCGCATTATCACTATGCCCCCGCTGCCAACTGGTTGAGCGATCCCAACGGCCTCGTCTGGCAGGATGGGGAATGGCACATGTTCTATCAGTACAACCCGTTTGGTGAGGAGTGGGGCCACATGTCGTGGGGCCATGCCGTCAGCCGTGATTTGGCAAAGTGGCAGGAATTGCCGGTGGCGCTGGCTGAGGAAGACAGCACGATGATCTTTTCCGGCTCTGCCGTGATCGATCATGCGAACACTGCGGGCTTTGGCAAGGATGCCATGATTGCGGTCTATACCGGTGCGCGGACAGACCGGGCGCATCAGTTTCAGAGTATCGCTGCCAGCACCGATCAGGGGCGCACTTTCACCAAGTTTGCGGGCAATCCAGTGCTCGACCGCGCAATGGCCGATTTCCGTGATCCGAACGTGTTCTGGCACGAACCGACGCACCAGTGGATCATGGTGGTGGTGCTGTCGGATGAAAACCGGGCGCTGGTCTATGGATCGCCTGACCTCAAGGCATGGCGCGAACGGTCCGAAATCGCGCGCGATGGTGCGCCGGGGCACTTGTGGGAATGCCCGTTGCTGGTCGAACTGCCGATTGAAGGCACGGACGATACGCGCTGGCTGTTCAAGGTTGATGTGCTGTCGGGCGCGCCGGGATCGGGTGCGCTCTACCGGATTGGCCGCTTTGATGGCGTGCGTTTTGTGCCTGAAACTGGGTGGCAGGTGGCTGACCACGGCGATGAATTCTACGCCGCGATTGGCTGGACCGACCCGCGTGACAGCATGGGCCGGCCTACGTGGATTGGATGGATGGGCAACCATGCGGTGCAGAAGCACTTGCCGAAACAGGGCTGGCGCGGTGCGATGAGTCTGCCACGCCGTTTGTCGTTGCGGCGTGATGGTGCTGCGTTGAAGCTGGTTCAGGCGGTGGAACCGGCGTGTCGCGCGCTGTTCGGCCAGCCTGAGGTCACGGCGCTTTCGGATGGTTTGAGGCCACTGGCGCGCTCAGCTTTGCTGGAAATGGCGGGCCGGGGGGATTGGCAATTTACGCTTGCAGATGATGCCGGGCGCAAGCTGCTTGTGGCGCTTGCCGCCGGAGTCCTGCAGGTGGAGCGCATTGATCCGGTTACGCCGCAGTTGAACCGGAAATCGGCTATGGCGATTGCCTCAGACGCCCCGGTAGAAATCTGGCTCGACAGCGGGAGCATCGAGGTGATTGCGGGGAAGGGGGCCAATTGCCTGACCTTGCAGCACCGCCTTGCCGGAGAGGCCTTCAGCCTGCGTGGCACGGGGCAGATGGCGGTGCGCTATCCCGTGGCAAGTGCCTGACGGCCCAGTTCGATGGCCCCGGTAATTCCGGCGTCATCGCCAAGGCCGGGGGTGACGATATAGCTGTTCAGGCCCTCATCAAGGCGCGGGTGGCTGACATAGCCGTTGAGGCGGCTTGCCGTCTCGCGCCGCACCGCCTCGACAAGGCCGGGTGCCTTCATTACGCCACCGCCAAAGATCAGCCGGTCGGGCATGTGCAACAGCACGAGCGTGGCGGCCAGATGCGCAATGTATCCGGCAATCAGGTTGGTTTCTTCCGCGCCCAATTGGTCAAGGCTCTTGCCCCAGCGGCGTTCGATGGCTGGGCCGCAGGCCAGGCCTTCAAGACAATCGCCGTGATAGGGGCAGATGCCGGGGAAGGGATCACGCACGGCATCGCGCGGGGGCATGATGTGGCCGCTTTCGAAGTGCGAAATGCCCATCAGCGAACGCCCATTATGGACAACGCCGGTGCCGATGCCGGTGCCGATGGTGGTATAGGCCAGCGTCCGGCAGCCTTGTCCGGCACCTGCCATCCATTCGCCAATGGCAGCACCGTTCACATCGGTATCGACCATGATCGGCGCGCCAAAGCCGCCAAGCGCATCATGAAAGCGCGCGCCGGACCAGCCGGGCTTGGGCGTGGTGGTGAACGTTCCATAGGCGGGCGAGGCCGGGTCGATTTCAATCGGGCCGAAACTGGCCACGCCGAACGCCGCGATGGGGCCGTGTTCAGCACTGGCCTGCGTGAAAAACGCCTGCATCGCGGGCCAGGTTTCCACAGGCGAATTGGTGGGCATGCGCGTGCGGGCCAGCACTTCGCCCGCCTGTGTGGCCAGCGCGAGCACGAACTTGGTGCCGCCTGCCTCAATCGCTCCGATCAAACCTTCACTGCTCATCGTTCCGGACCTGTCATGCTGTCTCCCATCAGCGACGTCGCAGAAACTGCCGGGGCCTGCAATCGATGCGCATACGAATATTGCGCCTTTTGCAGATGCTCCGGATCGACAGCCCCGCTCGGGAAACTAAGGTTGCTGGTTCAAGATTGCTCGTGCCACTCGAACACCGGAAACCGACGCCCGATGACGACATCCTCTCCCGCCGCCATCGCAGCCCAGAGCATAGGCACGGCCCCGTGGTGGCGCGGGGCGGCGATCTATCAGATTTACCCGCGCAGCTTCTATGACTCCAACGGCGACGGTATCGGTGACCTTCCCGGGATCACGGCCCGCCTTGATCACGTTGCGCGGCTTGGCGTGGATGCGATCTGGGTCTCCCCATTCTTCACATCGCCAATGAAAGACTTTGGCTATGATGTGGCCGATTACTGCGGTGTCGATCCGATCTTCGGCACGCTGGATGATTTCGACGCGATGGTGGCGCGCGCGCACGAACTGGGGCTGAAAGTCACGATCGATCAGGTCTATGCCCATACCTCCGATCTGCATCCGTGGTTTGCGGAAAGCCGGCAGGACCGCACCAATCCCAAGGCGGACTGGTACGTCTGGGCCGATCCCAAGCCCGATGGCTCGCCCCCCACCAACTGGCAGTCAGTGTTCGGCGGACCTGCGTGGACGTGGGATGCGCGGCGGCGGCAGTATTTCCTGCACAATTTCCTGTCGTGCCAACCGCAGATGAATGCGCACAATCCGCAGGTGCAGGATGCGCTGCTTGGGGTGATGCGGTTCTGGCTGGACCGGGGCGTTGATGGCTTCAGGCTCGATGCGCTAAACTTCCTGATGCATGACACCGAAATGCGCGACAATCCGCCCGCGCCCGATGATGGCCGCCGCAAGACGCGGCCCTTCGATTTCCAGCTCAAGATCTACAACCAATCGCACCCCGATATCGTCAAGTTCATCCAACGCGTTCGCAATCTGTGCGATGAATATGGGGCCGTGTTCACCGTGGCCGAAGTGGGCGGCGATCTGGCTGAGACCGAGATGAAGGCCTATACGGCGGGAGAGGATCACCTCAACAGCGCCTATGGCTTTGATTTCCTCTATGCCGACAAATTGACGCCCAAGTTCATCGCGCAGGCCGTGGCGCACTGGCCCGATGTGCCGGGCCTTGGCTGGCCGACCTGGGCCTTTGAAAACCACGACGCCCCGCGCGCGCTGTCACGTTGGTGCGCGCCCGAACATCGCGAGGCGTTTGGCCGCTTGAAAGCCATGCTGTTTGCCTCGCTGCGGGGCAATATCATTGTCTATCAGGGGGAAGAACTGGGGCTGACGCAAGTCGACATACCCTTCGAACAGTTGCAGGACCCCGAAGCGATTGCCAACTGGCCACTGACGCTGTCGCGCGATGGTGCGCGCACGCCGATGCCGTGGGTGGTGCAATCGGGCGAGGGTGGCTTCACGATGGGTGTGCCGTGGCTGCCAGTCGGTGAGGATAATCTGGCTCGCGCGGTGGACCGGCAGGAGGCTGATCCGGACTCGCTCCTGAACCTCACCACAGCGCTGCTCAGTCTGCGGCGCGACAATCCAGCGCTGCGGCTTGGCACCTTTGATGTGCTTTATGCAGACGAATACATACTTGTAATCCGGCGCGTTTCCGCACAGCAATCCATTGCAGGCTATTTCAACCTGTCACCCGAACCGAGGGACTGGCCGCAAGGGCTGACTGGGGAGGGCGAGCAACTCGCGTCGGTCAACGGCGCCAGCTTCACAGACGCCCGTGGTGGACAAATCCCGCCGTTCGGTGCGCTGCTGATCGAAGAGAGGATCTGATGCAGTACAATCTGGCTTGTGCAGCGCCGCTGGCGCTGACCCTTTCGTGCGCCCTGATGACGCCTGCTTTGGCCGAGCCGGTCACGGCATCGTCGCCCGATGGCAGCATTATCCTATCGGTCACGACCGACACCGATGGCCATCCGCTCTACAGCCTGACACGCAAAGGCAAACTGCTGCTCGCATCATCAATGCTGGGCTTCATCACCAGCGATGGCCCGACGATGCAGCGCGGGCAGAAGATTACGGGCAGCGAAACTGCTTCGGGCAAGGAAACGTGGGAGCAGCCCTGGGGTGAGCGGCGCTTCGTGACCGACACTCACAACGAGCTGCTGGTAAAGTTCGAACAAGTGCCAGATTGGGGTGGCCGCCGCATGAATGTGCGCTTCCGCTTGTTCAACGATGGCTTCGGCTTCCGTTACGAAATGCCCGAACAGAACGCCATGCAGGTGATGAAGATCGCCGATGAGCTGACCGAGTTCAACATTGCGCAGAACGGCACGGCCTGGTGGATTCCGGGCGGCGAGTGGAACCGCTACGAGCAGGTCTATCAGAAGACCGCAATCGACGGCGTATCCACGGCGCACACGCCGATCACGATGAAGCTGGACGATGGCACGCACTTGTCGTTCCACGAGGCGGCGCTGGTCGATTATTCGGCGATGTGGCTGAAGCGGCAGACCGGAACGTCGTTCCGCGCCACGCTTGCGCCCTCGTCCAACGGCCCCAAAGTGACGCGCGCGCTGCCGTTCAACACGCCGTGGCGCACCGTGCGCATTGCTGACAGTGTGAAGGGGATTGTCGAGAACGATCTGGAACTGAACCTCAACGAGCCAAACAAGCTTGGCGATGTGTCCTACGTTAAACCGATGAAATACATCGGCATCTGGTGGGGCATGATCCGAGGTGACTGGTCGTGGGCAGAAGGCCCCACCCATGGCGCGACGACCGCGCGCACCAAGCAATACATCGATTTTGCCGCCAAGCATGGTTTTGGCGGGGTGCTGGTCGAGGGCTGGGACAAGGGCTGGAACGGCACGTGGTTCGGCAGTGGCAAGGACTTCAGCTATACGCAGGCCACGCCCGATTTCGATCTGGAAGCGGTGACCAAGTATGGCGCGAAAAAGGGCGTCATGCTGATCGGCCACCACGAAACCGGCGGCAATATCGCCAATTACGAAGCGCAGCTTGATGATGCGATGAAGCTCTATGACCGGCTTGGCGTGCGTGCGGTGAAGACCGGCTATGTCGCCGATGCGGGCGGCATTCTTGCGCCGGGTGATGCGCCGGGCACATACAAGATGGAATATCACGACGGCCAGCGCGCGGTGCAGCATCATCTGAAAGTGGTGCAGTCGGCGGCGAAGTATCGCATCGCGATCAACGCGCACGAACCGGTCAAGGACACTGGCCTGCGCCGCACTTATCCCAACTGGATCGACCGCGAAGGCGCGCGGGGCATGGAATATAACGCCTGGGGCCAGTTCGCCAATGGGCCGGACCACGAGCCGACGCTGGTCTATACCCGGATGCTGTCCGGCCCGATGGACTACACGCCGGGCGTGCTGAGCCTTGAGGGTGCGGGCAAGGTGCCGCTGGCATCGACGCTGGCCAAGCAGCTCGGGCTTTATCTCGCGCTCTATTCACCCATCCAGATGGCGGCAGACTTCATCGAAAGCCTTGAGGCGCACCCGAAGGAACTCGCCTTCATCAAGCAGGTCCCGGCGGACTGGTCAGAAAGCCACCTGATTGCAGGCGAAGTGGGTGATTATGCGATCTTCGCACGCAAGGACCGCAACAGCGATGACTGGTATGTGGGTGGCGTGAACGATGCGACGGCGCGCGATCTCTCGCTCAGCCTCGATTTCCTTGATCCCGGCAAGACCTATACCGCCACCGTGTGGAAGGATGGCGAGGGGGCGACGTTTGAAACCGATGCCCGCCATCGCATTGCCTATGCCACGCTGAAAGTGAAGAAGGGCGATGTTTACCCGGCTTGGCTTGCCCCCGGCGGCGGGCTGGCGGTGCGGTTGCAACCGGCAAAGTAATCGTAAAATCGGCAAGTCGGGATTGCGGTTGGCGAAGGTGCGATGCACAACCTTCGCCAGCCGCATTCGTGCGCATAGCTATCCTGCATACTTATGCGTGCTGAATGGCCATACTTTAGGGTCTAGGGCGGAACCGCAAGGCGCTTGCCAGCCGTTCCTCCACGGCCCGCGACGCCTTTAGAAGATTTGGGCCAATGGGAGATTTGCGTCGATGATCGAAACCAGTTGCTCGGCTCTGCTGCTGTTTGGCGCGACCGGGGACCTTTCGCGGCGCATGTTGCTGCCTTCGCTTTACGCTTTGCACGAGGATGGCCTGATCCGGCCCGATCTGCGTATTGTCGGCACAGCACGGTCCGAACATGATGATGCCGAGTTCCGGGAATTTGCCCGCGCCGCGCTGGCCGAATTCCTGCCAGAGGATCGGCGCGACGAGGAAAAGCTCGCAAGCTTTCTCGAACGGCTCGAATACCAGACGCTCGATGCCTCGAATGTCGATGGCTTTGGCGATCTGGCGAAAAAGCTGGGCGATACATCGTGCGGCCTGTCGATCTTCCTGTCGACCGCGCCCTTCCTGTTTGAACCGACCATCGAGGGCCTCAAGCGCGCTGGGCTGACGCATGGCAACGTGCGGATCGGTTTGGAAAAGCCGCTGGGTAATGATCTGGCATCGTCCACCCGCATCAACGATGCGGTGGCTGCTGCTTTTGCCGAGGAACAGATTTTCCGCATCGATCATTACCTTGGCAAGGAGACGGTGCAGAACCTGATGGCGCTGCGTTTTGCCAACATGATGTTCGAACCGCTGTGGAATGCCGGCGGCATCGACCATGTGCAGATCACGGTCAGCGAAACCGTGGGCCTTGAAGGGCGCAAGGGGTTTTACAACGATACCGGCGCGCTGCGCGACATGGTGCAGAACCATATGCTGCAACTGCTGGCGCTTACCGCGATGGAGCCGCCTGCCAATCTGGATGCTACGTCGATCAGAGACGAAAAGGTCAAGGTTCTGCGCGCCTTGCGGCCCGCCAAGGCCGAAGAAATGGTGCGCGGCCAGTATCGCACCGGCGCGGTAAAGGGCGCCTCGGTCAGCGGCTATGCCGAAGATCTGGGCGAGGCTTCGGACACCGAAACTTTTGTGGCGATCAAGGCCCATGTCGACAATTGGCGCTGGACCGGGGTGCCGTTTTACCTTCGCACTGGCAAGCGGCTAAGCGAGCGGCGCAGCGAGATCGTTGTCGAGTTCAAACAGGTGCCGCACAATGTGTTTTCCGAACGCGGCGGGCGCTTGCGCGCCAACCGTCTGGTGATCCGCCTGCAGCCCGAGGAATATGTGCGGCTGCAGGTGATGGCCAAGGAGCCGGGGCTGGATCGCGGCGGCATCGTGCTGCGCGAGGTAAACCTCGACCTGTCGCTCACCACCGCCTTTGCCAAGGCGCGCCGCCGCATCGCCTATGAACGCCTGCTGCTCGACCTGATCGAAGGCGAACAGACACTGTTCGTGCGGCGTGACGAAGTGGAAGCACAGTGGAAATGGGTCGATGCTATCCGCAAGGTCTGGGCCGATACCGGCATGGAAGCCAAGCCCTATGCGGCAGGTAGCTGGGGGCCAAACGCGGCCATCGCGCTGACCGAGCGGGACGGAAGAAGCTGGAATGACTAATCGATCCCCAGAAACCGTGCATTGGGCCGATCCCGGCGATGCGGCGGCGGTGGCCGATCACATCGCGCGTGTCGTTTCCATGCCGGGGCACAAACGCATTGCCTTCACCG
>JBEQBV010000157.1:0-8876 GCA_041639635.1 Novosphingobium sp. | reverse complement strand
GGGTCCGCAAAAACGTAGCGAAACATGCTTCGACAAGCTCAGCATGAGCGGGTTCGGTGAAAGCAGTATCTTTGGAGCAACCCGCTTCAATCAAACAGGCTGGAAACCGAACTTTCATCGGCAATGCGGCGTACGGCTTCGCCGATCAGAGGAGCAATCGTCAACACGCGAATGCGGTCTGAAGCAGCGGTTGCTTCGGTCGGCATGATCGTGTCGGTAATCACCAGTTCCTTCAGCGCCGAATTGCTCACGCGCGCTACGGCACCGCCGGAAAGCACACCGTGGGTGATATAGGCTGAAACCCCAGCCGCACCTTCATCCATCAGCGCCTGCGCTGCGTTGCAAAGCGTGCCACCCGAATCGATAATGTCATCGATCAGAATGCACATGCGGCCCTTCACATCGCCGATGATGTTCATCACTTCAGACTGACCCGGGCGGTCACGCCGTTTGTCCACAATCGCCAGCGGGGCGTTGTTCAGCCGCTTGGCCAAAGACCGCGCGCGGACAACGCCGCCCACGTCTGGCGATACGACCATCAGTTCCTGCGTGCCATACCGCGTCTGGATATCTGCCGCCATGACCGGCGCTGCAAACAGGTTGTCGGTCGGGATGTCGAAGAAGCCCTGAATTTGCCCTGCATGCAGATCGACTGCCAGCACCCGGTCTGCGCCCGCTTCTGTAATAAGATTCGCCACCAGTTTGGCCGAAATCGGCGTGCGCGGCCCCGGCTTGCGGTCCTGCCGGGCATAGCCGAAATATGGCACCACCGCCGTGATCCGCTTGGCCGAGGCGCGGCGCAGCGCATCGATGCAGATCAGCAGTTCCATCAGGTTGTCGTTGGCAGGATAGGCCGTGGACTGCACCACGAACACGTCTTCGCCGCGCACGTTCTCGTGGATTTCCACGAAAACTTCCTCATCGGCAAAGCGGCGCACGCTGGCATCGGTCAGCGGAATCTCAAGATAGGCCGCAATGGCGCGGGCGAGCGGCAGGTTTGAGTTGCCGGCCATGATCTTCATGCGTTGCGATTCCCTCGAATTCGATCCCCAACGCGCCCTTAGCCCAAGATGACAGGTTTGCAACTCTTGCAGGCCACCGGCTTTGCCGCCTAGTGAACAGTCATGGCCGAAACACTTCGCATCACCCTCGCCCAGCTCAACCAATCGGTTGGCGATCTTGCCGCCAATGCCGCGGCCATGCTTGCCGTGCGGGAAAAGGCGCGGGATGCAGACCTGATCGTCTTTCCCGAACTGCAATTGATCGGCTACCCGCCCGAAGACCTGATCATGAAGCCCGCGCTGATTGCCCACGCGGCGGTGGAACTGGAAAAGCTGGCGAAGGTCACTGCCGATGGTGGCCCGGCCATGCTGGTCGGCTCGGTCTTTGTGCGCGATGGCGATCTGCACAATGGCGTTGCTCTGCTTGATGGCGGCAGCATCGTGGCCACACGCTTCAAGTATGAACTGCCCAACTACGGCACGTTCGATGAAAAGCGCTACTTCATGCCCGGCCCCTTGCCCGAACCGGTGCTGTTCAAGGGCGCGATGCTCGGTCTGCCGATCTGCGAGGACATCTGGCACCCCGATGTCTGCCGCCACCTTGCCGATCAGGGCGCAGAAATCTTCATCTGCGTCAATGGCAGCCCTTATGAGATCGACAAGGACGTGCTGCGCATTGATGGCGTGGCCAAGCGCCGCGCGATCGATACCGGCATTCCGCTGGCTTACGTGAACCGCGTGGGCGGGCAGGACGAACTGGTTTTCGATGGCGCCAGCTTCGTCGTCGGCCCAGAAGGCGCGCTGTGGGTGCAGATGCCCGATTGGGAGGAATCGATCGTCACCACCGTCTGGACGCAGACGGCGCGCGGTTCCGGCTCACGCTGGCGGTGCGAGGCGGGCGAAGTCCACGATCTGGCCGAACATCCCGAAGACATCTACTGCGCCATGGTCCTGGCCCTGCGCGATTACGTGAACAAGAACCGCTTTCCCGGCGTGGTCCTCGGCCTGTCGGGCGGCATCGACTCTGCGATTTGCGCTGCCATCGCGGTCGATGCGCTGGGCGCGGACCGCGTGTGGTGCGTGATGCTGCCCAGCCGCTACACCAGCACCGAAAGCCTCGAAGATGCCGAAGGCTGTGCCAACATGTTGGGTGTGCGGCTCGATACCGTGCCGATTTCACCCGCCGTCGATGCGTTCGATGGCATGCTCGCCCCGGTATTCGTCGGCAAGCAGCCCGACCTTGCCGAAGAGAACATCCAGTCTCGCATCCGCGGCGTTACGCTGATGGCGTTGTCGAACAAATTCGGCCCGATGCTGGTCACCACCGGCAACAAGAGCGAGATGAGCGTGGGTTACGCCACGATCTATGGCGACATGAACGGCGGCTACAACCCGCTGAAGGATGCCTACAAGACCACCGTCTTTGCCGTGTCCGAATGGCGCAACCACAATCGCCCCAAGATCGGCCTCGGCCCTGATGGCCCGGTCATGCCGCAGCGGATCATTACCAAGCCGCCCAGCGCCGAACTGCGCCCAGACCAGAAGGATTCAGATTCGCTCCCGCCCTATGATGTGCTCGATGCCATCCTGCTGGGGCTGGTGGAGAACGAGAAGAGCGTCGATCAGGTCGTCGCCGAGGGGTACGATCGCGAAACGGTGGTGCGCGTGGAACGCCTGCTTCACCTTGCCGAATACAAGCGCCGCCAGGCTCCTCCGGGCGTAAAGCTGGGCGCACGCAACTATGGCCGTGACCGCCGCTACCCGATCACGCACAGCTTCCGCACTGGCTAATCCTTATTGCGAACTATTCTCATTGACGGACAGAGAGGTCTGACTTAGCTTGCGAATCGTTCGCAACAAAGGAAGCGCCATGCCTGCTCAAAACCCGCCCAGCGAAACTTCGGCCCGCTTTTTTGCCATGATCGAAGGCATGGCTCGCCCGCAAGATGTGCGGGGACTGTCGCTCAAAAGTCTGCACATGGTCATGGCCATGCGGCTGTGCGCGCTGTTCGATGCAGCCGGGCAGGACCCGGTGCCCGATCTGGCCCGCCGCTATCGCAGCATAGAGGCCGCCTGCGCCGTCCACGGGCTGGTGCTAACCGTAAAGCAGGTCTGGCCCGAGCCGTTTCTGGTCAATCGCCCCTGCTGTCATGCAATGACGCCGGATGAAGCGACACTCGCCGCCCTTGCCCGCGCCACACGTGCCGGAAACCGCGAAGCCTTCACCTCCGTTATCGCCGGTTTCGTCCGGGCCGATCGCCACGAGGCGCTCTACAACGCCACGATCCACGCCGTGGCCCTGATGCCCTAAGGCCCATTCTCCCCCTTCCCGGCCCTTTCCCTCTCCGACCAAGCGCGGTAGGGCGCATGCCATGACCACGGTAACCCGCTTCGCTCCCTCACCTACCGGAAAGCTCCATGTGGGCAACGTCCGCACGGCGCTGCACAACTGGCTGCTGGCAAAAAAGAGTGGCGGCAAGTTCCTGCTGCGCATCGACGATACCGATGCCGAACGCAGCCGCGAGGAACACGTCGATTCGATCCGCGCCGATCTCGCCTGGCTCGGCCTTGCTTACGATGGCGAGGAACGCCAGTCCCTGCGTAGCGATCTTTATGAGCGTGAGTTTCAGCGCCTCGTCGATGCAGGGCGCATCTACCGCGCTTATGAAACGGCGCAGGAGCTTGATCTCAAGCGCAAGATTCTGCTCGGTCGCGGCCTCCCCCCGATCTATGACCGCGCTGCGTTGAAGCTCACCGAGGCTGATCACGCAGCCAAGGCCGCAGCTGGTGAACGCCCTCACTGGCGCTTCCTGCTGAATCACGATCAGCCGATCACTTGGGACGATGGCATCCGCGGGCCTCAGAACTTCGATGCGCGCCAGATGTCCGACCCTGTCATCCGCCGTGCCGATGGCTCTTGGCTCTACATGCTCCCTTCCGCGATTGACGACATTGCGATGGGCATCACCGATGTGCTGCGCGGCGAAGATCACGTATCGAACACCGCCACGCAGATCCAGATGTTCACCGCGCTTGGCGCCAAGCCCCCGCGCTTTGCCCACGAAGCCCTGCTGACCGGTAGCGAAGGCAAGCTTTCCAAACGGCTCGGCGCGCTGGGCATGGCCGATTTCCGCGAACAGGGCATCGAACCCGAAGCTATCGTCACGCTATTGGCGCGCCTCGGCACATCCGATCCGGTTGACCCGACACTTGATATCGAAGCTCTTGCCGCCAGCTTCGATCTGTCGCGCTTTGGCCGTGCGCCAGCCCGGTTTGACGAGGCCGACCTGCACCGCGTCAACGCCCAGATCGTCCACCGCCTGCCCTACGCCCGCGTCGCGCACCTCTTGCCGCAAGGCATGGGCGAGGCCGCTTGGGACGTTATCCGCGCCAATGTCGCCCATATCAACGAGGCAAACGACTGGTGGCAGGTGCTCACCGGCCCGGTCACCCCGCCCGCGTTCGACGATGAAACGCGCAGCTTCCTTGCGCAAGCCGCCCAGATCGCCGCCACGCTCGATTGGCAGGCCGACCCATGGCGCGCGCTCACATCGGCCTTGAAGGACAGCACCGGCCGCAAGGGCAAGGCCCTGTTCCTCCCTCTGCGCCAAGCCCTCACCGGTCAGGACCACGGCCCCGAAATGGCCGCATTGCTCCCCCTGATCGCGCAGGACGAAGCCGTACGGCGGCTTTCCGCTTAAGGACCCCACCCCATCACAATGCGGCCCCGTGCAGGCGGGGGAGCGCAGCGCAAATACGCGACAAACACCCCACCCCCGCTCGTCCTGAGCCTGTCGAAAGACGCCCCACAACGCAGAGTGCTTCGACAAGCTCAGCATGAGCGGTTCTGTGGACAACAAACCACATCCCCACCTCCGCCCGTCCTGAGCCTGTCGAAGGACGCAGCCAAGCAAAAGGGGCGGCAGCCCGTCGGCCCCGCCCCCTTCACGCAATCACTCAAACCCAATCAGGCAGCGACGATCTTCGCTTCCTTGATCACGCCCGGTGCCTTCGGCGGCTCACCCTTAGGCAGGGCGTCCACGTGTTCCATGCCGCTTTCGACCACACCCCACACAGTGTACTGCTTATCAAGGAAGCGGGCATCGTCAAAGCAGATGAAGAACTGGCTGTTGGCCGAATGCGGATAGCTGGTGCGCGCCATCGAGCATACGCCGCGCACGTGCGGTTCGGCGTTGAACTCAGCCTGCAGATCGGGCTTGCTCGAACCGCCCATGCCGGTGCCATCGGGGCAGCCGCCCTGTGCCATGAAGCCGGGGATCACGCGGTGGAACTTCACGCCGTTGTAAAAGCCTTCGTTCGTCAGTTCCTTGATCCGCTCGACATGGCCGGGAGCAAGATCGGGACGCAGCTTGATAACAACGTCGCCGGTATCGAGGGAAAGCACGAGATTTTCGTCAGCCATTTGTCGCAGTCCTTATTGTCTTGTGGGCGGATATAAGGGGTCGGACGAGAAAGTCACGCATAGGTCTGCTAGGCGGTTGCAATTGGCTGCTCAGCCGGTAACCCCGCCTTGATGCAGCGCGACGACGATCTTGATATTCTGAATTCCGTCGTTGACGATCCCGTCGCAGCGGCTGAGCCTGCGCGGAACGCCGAAAGCCTCGACGAGGAAGACAATACCCTGCGCCCCGGCTTCGTGCGCAAGGTCATCGACGCGCTGGAGGCCGGCGATGACGAGAAAGTCTACAACCTCGTCGAACCGCTCCATCCGGCCGATATCGCCGACCTGTTCGAACTGATCGACCAGGACGACCGAGTCGCCCTCGCCCGTGCTATCTCCGACTTGCTCGGCGGCGAAGTGATCGCCGAGCTCAACGATTATGTGCGCGAATATTTGGTCGACGAGCTGGAACCCGAAGAGGTTGCCGAACTCGCCGAGCAAATGGAGACGGATGATGCCGTCGCCCTGATCGAGGACATGGACGAGGAGGACCAGCAAGCCGTCCTTGCCGAGATGGAGCCGGAAGACCGCGCCGCCATCGAATCCGCGCTATCCTACCCTGAAGAGACCGCCGGCCGCCTGATGAGCCGCGATCTCATCGCCGTGCCCGAAGCGATGACCGTGGGCGATCTGATCGATTACATGCGCCGCGATGATGATCTTCCCACCGAATTCTGGGAAGTGTTCATCGTCGATCCCAAGCATCACCCCATCGGCACCTGCAGCCTGTCATGGATCCTGCGTGCGCCGCGCAGCGTCCCGCTGGCCGATGTGATGAAGCGCGACCAGACGCTGATTCCCGTCACCATGGATCAGGAAGAAGTCGCGCTGCGCTTCCAGAAATACGCGCTCATTTCTGCCGCCGTGGTGGACGAAAGCGGGCGTCTGGTCGGCCAGATCACCGTCGACGATATCGTCCACATCATTCAGGAAGAGGCGAGCGAGGACATTCTGCGCCTTTCGGGCGCTGGCGATGGCGACATCAACGAGCCGATTCTGCTCACCGTGCGCACCCGCTTGACCTGGCTGGTGGTGAACCTTGGCACCGCCATGCTCGCCGCCTCGGTCGTCGGTATGTTTCAGGGTGCCATTGCCCGGTTTGCACTGCTGGCGGTGCTGATGCCGATCGTTTCGGGCATGGGCGGCAATGCGGGCACGCAAACGCTCGCCGTGGTCGTCCGCGCGCTGGCCACCAACCAACTCACCAGTTCCAACACCGTGCGCATGATCCTGCGCGAACTGCGCATCGCCGCCACCAATGGCTCTGCACTGGGCCTCCTGGTTGGCAGCGCCACCGCGATCCTGTTTTCCAACCCGCTGCTTGGCGCGGTGATCGGCACGGCCATGGTCATCAACAATCTGGTCGCAGGCCTTGCCGGAATCCTCGTGCCCGTCACGCTTGACCGGCTGAAAGTGGACCCGGCTGTCTCATCTGCCGTATTCGTGACGATGGCCACCGATGTCATGGGCTTCTTCTCGTTCCTCGGCCTTGCAGTGTTGAGCGGGCTGACGGGTTAGCATTCGGGTGCTTCGCCCTTCGGCAAGCTCAGGATGAGCTCAGCATGAGCGGAAATTGGAGATGTGCCTCACCCCGCCCCGCTCGTCCTGAACCTGTCGAAGGACGCAGAACCCACCCCACCCCGCTCGTCCTGAGCCTGTCGAAGGACGCTGGCGCAACGCAAGATGCTTCGACAAGCTCAGCATGAGCGGACAATATTCGGATTTCAGGATCACCCATGCCCCTGCACATGACCAAAGTCGCCTACGGAGCCCAATCGCTCGCAGAAATCCACGAATGGTTCTCTGCCGAAGGTCGCAGGGGCGGCGCGAAATACGCCTACCTCACCACCCGCAACCGCCCCAAGCGCGCTGAGGAAATGATCGGTGGCTCGCTCTATTGGATTCATAAGCACCAACTCGTCGCCCGCTCGGAAATCGTCGGCTTCGAAGAGGCCGAAGGCGGCTACACGAACATCGTGGTCAGCACCAAACTGATCGACGTCCACCCCAAACCCAAACGCGCCCACCAGGGCTGGCGCTATCTCGAACCAGCCGACGCCCCCGCCGATCTGGCCGAGGGCGAGACGGGCGAAGTGCTGCCAGCACAGATTGCGTCTGATCTGGCGAAGCTGGGGTTGGTTTGATCGACTCTCCTGCGGTCGCCTGACTTGCCGTAACTATAATGACGTTGTATATACCATGTCATTACCCAATGGAGCTGCGATCATGGCCAAGGAAGCCGTCTTCACGATGAAGCTTGAAGCCGATCTGCGGGCGGATTTCATTGCTGAAACAGATGCCCTGCATCGCCCCGCCTCGCAGGTCGTACGCGAACTGATGCGCGAATTTGTCGAACGGCAGCGCTTGAAACGGGAACACAGCACCTTTGTCGAACGCAAGGTGGCTCTGGCCCGCACATCGATGCTAGCGGGTGAAAGCTTTGGCAGTGACGAGGTCGAAGCAGAGTTCGCAAACCGCCGCGCACGCGCTACTCATCAGGCGTGAAAGTTCGCTGGACGCCAGAAGCGCGCCAGGACCGCGCCGATATCTGGGACTTTCTCTCGCAGCACGATGTTACCGCCGCCGTCAGGATCGATGACCAGTTCAGTACCGCCGTTGCTCGGCTTGCTGATTACCCGATGCTGGGCCACGAAGGCGAAGTGCCCGGAACCCGAGAACTCACGCCGCACCCAAGTTACCGCTTGGTCTATGAGATTTACGGCGACACTATCTGGATTCTCACCATAGTTCATACCAAACGCCAATGGCCACCGCTGCGCGATTGATGGTGGCACATATCTGGCGAAACTGAATTTGATCCGTGATTGATCGGAGGCAGCCATGGGCGAAATGATCACGATCCCGCTCAACGAGTATCAGGCCCTGCGCCACGCCGCCGAAGAACTGGACGACCTGCGCGCCTTTGACCGTGCCAAGGGAGCACTTGACGCTGGCGAGGACGAACTTTTCCCTGCCGAAACGCTCAACCGGTTGCTTGCTGGCGAAAGCCCGTTGCGCGTCTGGCGCGAATTGCGCGGACTGACCCAATCCGGCCTGGCTAGCACGTCAGGCGTAAACCGAGTCCAGATCGCCGATATCGAAGCTGGCCGCCGCAAGGTTTCAATTGAAACGGCGCGCAAGTAGGCTGATGCACTGGGTGTTGCGATTGATGATCTGGTTTGAGGTTGGTGGAATGATGACGCGAAGTTGAAGCTAAGATGTGAAATCCTTACATCAATAATGTCAACGTGCTTCGCTTCGCGGTTTTCTTGCCAGTCAGCGGTCTTCTAGGCCGTGTTGACAAAAGGGATTCCCAAAGCCGGTGGTTTCTGATTCAAGACTGCTTTTTGAGGAGCAGTCATGGGTCGCGGAGACTTGTCGGATGCGGAGTGGGAACTGATCGGGCCGCTGCT
>JBEQBV010000156.1:0-8890 GCA_041639635.1 Novosphingobium sp. | reverse complement strand
CAGGATTGGTCCAGCCCCCTTGAGCGCTGAACCAGCGTGGCGCGGTGAAATGGCTGTAAGTAACGATCGGCTTGAGGCCGCGCGCGACACAGCCTTCGATTACGCGGCGATAATGATCGATCATTGAAGCGCTGAAGCGGCCCTTTTCCGGCTCGATCCGCGCCCATTCGATGCCGAAGCGATAGGTATTGAGGCCGATGGCTTTGGCCAGATCAAGATCGCGCTCCCACAGCAGGAAGCTATTTGCGGCATCGCCTGATGGTTCGGCAAAGATCGTGGTCTGCTGGTTTTCCAGAAACCACAGATCGGATGCCGTGTTGTTGCCTTCGATCTGATGCGGGGCTGTGGCCGCCCCCCACAGGAAGCCGGTCGGAAAGGCGGGGCTGGCCGGAACACGCCGTGCCTTTGACGCTGCTGCTGCTGCGGATGAGAGCGAGACGGCACTGGCCATTGCGCCGGTCATCAGCGTGCGACGGTCGATCATCCTTGCTCTCCCAAAAGGCTTTGCTTTGGCAAAGGCTCTAAAGACTTAGGCCCTTTTGGGAAAATAGCGATTTACGGGGGATCAATAGCCCTGAGCTATGCCTCGGCCAGTATTTCCAGCATGGCGCCGGCCACGGCAGGCAATTTGCGATCGGCCATATAACGCACGCCGATGCTGCGTTCGAAGATGGCCTCGGCAATGGTAATGGCGCGCAGCATTCCAAAGGCGAGGTCGGTGGCGGGCACCGTGCGCGGCAATACGGTGATCCGGTCGCTTTCGCGCACGATGGCCTTGGTTGTCAGCAGGGAATCGCAACGGATGACGTTTTGGGGCACCGGCACGCCGGCATTGAGAAACAGCGCATCCACCTGCCGCCGGAACGCGCCCTGCGCTTCGGGCAGAACCCATGGCAACTTTGCGACATCGCGCAAGGAGAGGCTTTCGGGCAAGGCATCGTGGGCACGGCCAACGATAAGCGCAAAGGGATCGCGCGCCATTGTGACCTCGACAAGATCGGCCGGGCATTCGACGATTTCAGTCGTCATCACCGCAAGATCGAGCGCGCCGGTGCGCAGCAATTCGGCCAGTTCGGCATCGGGCCGTTCGACCACGCTAAGCGCAAAAGGGCCGACCTTTTCCTCAAGCCGACTGACGACGCGAGGCAGCAGACTGACCAGCGCGCCCGGTGTGCCGCCCACCTTCAGCGGGCCAGCCACCGAACGCCCGGCATGGTCCACCTCTATCGCGGCATTTTCCAGCAGGTTGACCATCGCTTCTGCCCGGTCGCGCAGCGCCTCCCCCTCGCGCGTGAGGACAATCCCGTTGCGCGAGCGGGTGAACAGCGTGACGCCCAGACGCTGCTCCAGCAGCGCCACCGTGTTCGATACCGAAGGCTGCGACAGGTTCAGCGCCCGCGCCGCTGCGCTGATCGAACCGGTTTCGCACACCCGCCAGAACGTGGCAGCTGCGCGAGGATCAATCCGGTTGCGAAAGGGAGGCAAAGTCATTGTCGTTGCCTAACCGAAACGGGACATCCACCTCAAGCTGCATCACTTCGCAGGCACGGCCTCGATCACGACAGGCCCGGAAATGCCCGATGGCCGCAACGGCGCATCAGGGCGATAGGTGGGAACGGTGGTGAAGGTGATCTTCTGGGCATCCGGTTGCGCATCGCCGATCAAGCGGTTCACCCACAAGTTTGCCACCCGCACCTGCAGCGTATTGCGCCCACGCTTTGCCACGCCTGCGATGTCCACGCGCCACGGCTTGTGCCAGGCGTAGCCTGCCAGCTTGCCGTTGACGGTCACTTCGGCAATTTCGCCCACTTTCCCCAGGTCGAGCAACAGCGCCTCGCCTTGCTTCGCTGCCTTGGGCAGGGTGAACGTGGTGGAATATGTGGCGATGCCGGAGAAGTGCTTCACGCCCGGATCAGCGTGCTGCTCCAACGGGGCGAGTTTTGGCAGCGTGATCGATGCAGGCGCGCCGCGACCGGGCTGGAATGCCACGGTCCATGCGCTGTCGAGCGTGGTGAGCTTAACCGGCCCAGAGCTGGCCAGCGCGACCGCCTGCTGTGCCGCAGCTTTGCGGAACACGACGAAGGCCGCATCCTCGGGCAGGAGCGAAAGCGGGACCACAGTCTGCCCGCCCTCAATGCGGTAAGACAGCGGCTCAGCCTTGCCGGTTTCGGCACGCCACAGTTCGGGCTGAAGCCCCGTGATACGGAAGCGTGCCTCGCCTGAGAGCGGCGTGTCGCGGCGGTTGTTGAGGAACCACGCATCGCCATCGGCGAGCTTACGGTGAACGAAGAGAACATCGCCCTTTGTCGCGCCGGTTATGGTGAAATCGGGTGCGATGCCTGCCTGTTGCAGACCGCCGTCAATGGCTTGGGTGGCGATGACGCGGCCCTTACCGGCATCGCCTGCCCACAGCGCATCGGCGAGCGCGGCAAAGCGCGCGGCGTCATCGGCGTTGCTGGGCGTGGCGCGCGGTTTTTCGCCAATCAATGTGGCCCCGCCGCGAACTAGCGCAGCCAGCCGCTCCAGCGTGGGCAGCGTCATCGCCTGCGAGGTTCCGCCAAGGTAAATTGCGCTATAACGGGCGCCGCCGGTGGAGACGACTTCTGCCCCATCGTTGCGCAAGGCATCAGTCAGCATGGCAGCGTTTACGAAGTCCCAGGCATGGGCCGTCGGCAGGTTGTCGGGAATCTTCTCCGCGTAGAGCGCGGTAACGGGCGAATCCTCGCCGATGAACCATGCCACATCCGCCACATTGCGCCCCTGCTGCAGCATCAGCGATGTGCGCGCGATGTAATCGACCCAAGGCTTTGCCAATTCGGCCCAGGCTTCATGACGATTGAAATACTGCCCAAAGATGGCGAGCGAGAGACCGGGCTGCTTGTCGTCCATAGGCTGGTGGACCGAAGTGTGGATCACCGGGCGGTTGATGCCGCTGGCAAATTCCAGATCGATCACTTTCTTCAGGTTCGATGGTGCAAAATCCCAAGGCGCGTTGACGGCGGTCATCGATTCCGCCGCCACAAATGGCTTGCCATAGACATGCGCGACCGAGGCTGCGCCGCGCATATCACCAAGCAGCGTGGTGCGCAGCTTGCTTTCATCGGCATATGTCCACAGCGCCGCCATCGGCACATCTGCATGGGCGCGCATGGCCAGATCATCGCCCAGCATAGGGCGCTTGTCCTCCAGAGCCTCGCCATAAACCTTCAGGCCCTGTTCGTGCGCCACTTTGGCTACGGTGCCATAGTGCTTGTCGGCCAGCAATTCAGCCAGAGTAGTGCGGAAATCGAAGAGGAAGCGTTCGGATTGCACAGGCGATCCGATCACGGTTCCGGCCAGCACCGGCAGCCAAGGCCGCAGCGCATAGCCGCGGCGTGCGGCAAATTCCGCCTCCATCGCGCCGGTCCAGTTGGCGTTGCCCACTTCGATGGAATCCGTAAGCAGCGCCTGCACACCGCGCTTGCCGATCAGGTCCGGCCCCACCGCTTCGCGATACATGCCAAGGTAGGTTTCAACATAGCGCCGCACGGCGGCTGCATCGTATTTATCCACCTCAAGCCCGGTCGCCTCTGGCGGGGCGGGGTGGTTGGTCTTTCCGGTCAACGACCAGCCAAAGCGCAGGATGCGCCAGTTGCTGCCCGCAGGCGGCGTCCAATCGAGCGTACCATCGGGGCGCACGCGGTCAGTCAGATCAATCACGCGGGCAGGATCTGCCGTAACCGGATTTGCATCTGCGCTGGCAATTGCGTGGTAATCCAGCACGGTCTCATAGCCCGCCTTTTCCTCTGCCCGGTCAACCCGCGCATCGGCAAAGAGCTGAAAGTCGGCCATGGTGATTGACTTCAGCGGGCCGGTGTCGAAGAAATTGATGGCCACTGCGCCCGGCGCTGCGTTGAGCATGTCGAGGCTGCCCTTGTCCTTGCTGTCCGCAAAGACGAGGCGAAATTCCTGTCCGGTGGTGGCCTGAAAGGATCGCGTGGTCGGCACACTGCCCAGCGGTATGTCGGTAACCGCACGCCAACCTTCGCCTTCGCGCACTTCCAACGTGGCTTTGATGAGCACGCCCCGGAACGGCAATTTGATCCCCGGCAGGAACAGGCGCAGCGAACGCACCGTCACCGCGCGCGGAAATCGCACCATGACAGTGCCATTCAAGCCCGCATCCAGCGGCACCTTCACCACGCTTTGCAAGAATGCATCATTGAGGGTGGCGGCATGGAGCGCAGTGCCATCAGCCAGCGCATAAACGGGTAGCGGCAAGGCCGGTTCGGCCACCGGCACAGCCAGTACGGCAACCGCACCCGATGCGCTGGGCTGAAGCGCGGCAACGGCGGCATGACCTGGCATGTTTTCCACCAGCGGCGCGGTCTGGAACGGGCCGGTCACTTGCGGAAGGGCTGGCAAGGCACCGCGCACCGGCTTTCCGCCAGCGACAGTCCGTTCTGACCAGACCAGCTTCTTCATCCCGTCTTCAGGCTTTACCCAAGGCCCTCCGGTTTCCGACCAGCCGGGCGATGCCGCAATGGCCAGTTCCAGACCCAGCCGGTCCGCCTCGCTTGCGGCAAAGCGAAAGGCGTCCTTCCACTCGGGGGTCATGTAGACCAGCCGCTTGTCCACCACCTGTGGCGTATCGAGGTTCGCATCAAAGTTCTGCAGGCCGCCGATCCCCACCCGCTTCATCCACGCCAGATCCTTGGCGATGCCATCCTTGCTGATGTTACCATTCATCCAGTGCCACCACACGCGCGGACGCGCCTCGGACGGCGGGTCTTGGAATTGCTGTTCGAGCGCATCACCTCCACCGGACGCTTCGGGCACTCCTTGCGCGAAAGCAGTCGGAGTCAGCACCGTGGAGGCGGCAAGGATCGCGGCAATTTTGAAATGGTAGCGAATGGTCATGCAGCCTTCCCGTGATGTTTTGCGCTATCGGCATTCGAAGGGGGTCTGCGCGTGATCGCTTGGCGCGCAAACCAGCCGCAGTTCGCATCCGCGCTGCGGTTGGCCCGTCGACCGACTTGCTTTGTTGTCTATCGCCATTATCGGTAGCATAACATCCAATACCAATCAAGATTGATCACTAATGATCATTTCTTCTCGGTAGGAATCGTTCGTGCCATGCGGGGCGGCCGTCATGATCCTTGGATTGGCGTCTGCCCGCTGCCGGGAAACCCTATTGCTGCTTCAGGCGGCGATGACCGTAGTCTTTTGCGGCTGGAACTTGCCCAGCAGGCGCTTCACATCACCACCGGGGATCGGGCGGCTGATCAGATAGCCCTGAATCATGTCGCACCCTTCGGCCTTCAGCGCGTCTGACAATTCCTGCGTTTCCACGCCTTCGGCCAGCGTTTCCATGCCCAGCGCCTCGGCCAGCGTGGTGATGGCGCGAATGATGGCGTGGGCGCTGCCGCCCTCTTCCAGCGCGCGGACAAAGCTCTGGTCGATCTTGATCTTGTCGAACGGGAATGACCGCAGATAGCTGAGCGAGGAATAGCCGGTGCCGAAATCATCGAGCGCCACGCGCACGCCCAGCGATTGCAGCGAATGCAGGATTTTCAGCGTCCGCTCAACGTTACCGATGAACACGCTTTCGGTGATTTCCAGTTCCAGTCGTGACGCCGGAAGCCCGCTTTGCGCCAGCGCCTGCGCCACGCATGTGGCAAGACCATCGGCCACCAGTTGTCGGGGTGAGATGTTTACCGCAACCGAGATATCGGCGGGCCAGAGCGCTGCCTGACGGCAGGCCTCGCGCACGGCCCATTCGCCCAGTTGCACGATCATCCCTGAATCTTCGGCAATCGGGATGAACGTAGCTGGGCTGATCATCCCGTGTTCCTTGTGCGGCCAGCGCATCAGCGCTTCAAAGCCCTTCACCCGGTTTTCCGAGATCGAGAACAGCGGCTGGAAATAAAGCTCGAAATCGCCATCGCGGATCGCGCGGCGCAAATCGATTTCCATCCGGCGGCGACGGCTGGCTTCGGCATCAAGTTCGGGTTCGAAGAAGTGATAGGCACCCTTCCCATCGCTCTTGGCCCGATAAAGCGCAAGATCGGCACTTTTCAGAAGCGCATCCGATGTTTCGGCGTCATTCGGACCTATAGCAATGCCGACACTTGCCGAAACCAGAATACTGCGGCCATCGATGGTCATCTCGCGATTGAGCGTTGCCTCCAACGTCCGCGCCAAGGCCGTAAAGTCTGTTGTCGGATCAAGCCCATCGAGCAGCAAGCCGAACTCATCGCCGCCAAACCTTGCGATCATCGCATCTTCGAGCTTGTCCTGCAGCCCCTGCGCCACACTACGCAGCAAGGCATCACCAAAGGGGTGGCCCATGGCATCGTTGATCGCCTTGAAATCATCGACATCGATAAAAGCCACCATGGTGCGATAGTTCTCATTCTGCCGCGCCACGGCCCGGTCCAGTTTCTCGATAAAGAAGCGACGGTTGGGCAGGCCCGTCAGTGCGTCATGCAGCGATGCATGCATGATCTGCTGTTCGCGCTCTTCCACGGCATCGACCATCGCGTTGAAGCTGGAGGCAAGCGAACGCACTTCAACCGCGCCCTCGACCTTGACCTTCGCCACAGCACCACCGGCATAGGCGCGCGCGGCTTCAGCCAGCGATTGCAGCGGGCGCGCAATGCCACGTGAAAGGCGCACCGCAGCCCATGCCCCGGCCAGCACCCCGATGGCGCTGATCAGCAACAGGGCCATGCGCAATCCCGAATAACGCGCCAGCGCCGCACTCAATGAATGGGACAGCACCAGCCGCGGTTCGCGCCCGTCCTGCAAACTGGCGATGGCCGAAACCCGCACCAGCTTTTCGCCCTTGCTCCCATCGACTTCAGCAATCTCGCCCAGCGCCACATCGGCCAGTCTCGCGCTAAGGCCTGACCGGTCAACCACCCGCGCTTCAACTGGCACAGCCGAAAGCCGGGCCAATTGCGCCATGTCATCCGGGCCAAGCCGGTTGACCAGTACCAGCCAGCCCGCCAGATCGGGCATCGCGATCGGCACGGCGGCGGCCAGAGCCTCGGCCCCGTCCAGCGTCACCACGCCACGATCCTGCCCGTTTTCCAGGCGCGAGAGCATGGCCGCGCCATCAATCGTGCCCCCTGCACCCGAAGCAATCACGCTGCCATCCAGCTGGATAATCGCCACCTCGCTCACCCGCGCCCGGTCACGCAGGCTTTGCAGGGCCGATGCCAGCGTGGGCGCGTCGCCTATGGCGAAAGCCTCGCGAAAGCCGAAATCGCGTGCCAGCACTTCGCCGGCATCGTCCATCTGATTCTGGCGCGTGTCGATGATCTTGTCGAACACGCGAGCATTGGCGGCCAGATCGCGCTCAGCCGTTTCGCGGGCAAACATGCTGATGCCCGAACTTGACACAACAATCGTGGTGCCCATGACCAGCGTCAGCAGCAGCACGTAAAGCAGCGCAATCCGGCTACCCAGCGTGCGCGAACGCTTGCCCACGAAAACGCGGGCGCGCTTGATCATCTGCTGCAGGCCGCTCTGACTGGACACTGTCACTTTCCAGCTCCCGGGCGCACCGGCACCACCACTTTCAGACGGTTCCCGGGCTGCATTACCAGCTTACCGCGCCATTCACCGCCTGCCCCGCGAATGCGCGGATGCCAGACAACCACGTCATAACTGCCCCGGCCCAACCCTTCGACATCGGCCAGACCGTTAAGATCCGTGCGAGCCGCATAGGCCGTGTCGGTCACCCGGATATAGCCCTGCATCTTGTCGTGAATGTTGCACCCCAGCGCGATGGTGCCTTCGAGCTTGAACTGCTGTGTTCGCGTTTGGTCCTGTCCATAAAGGTCAATCTTGAACGGACCAGGCTTGGAAAAGCTGTAGATCGAATGCCGCACATTATCGAAATTCGGGAACGCCACCACCGCACCCCTGGGCACGATCAGCGTTCCCGGAATGAATGTCTGGTTCTTCTGCGCCATGGCATTGCGCCACTTGAACGCAAGCTTCCGCGCATCGCCAGCCGGTGCCGCGATCTCGATCACCGCGTCGCGCAAGGGCATGCCCGCCTGATCCACTACCTGCACCGGCAAGACGGCAGGCGGCACAGCCGAAACCAACACGGGTGCGGCCAACAGCAGACCAGTGGTCAGTGTCGGCAATGCGAATCGGCGAAATTGAGCTTCGGGCATAAGACCTGCCTGCCTGACATTTCCTAAGAAATTCAAAATCAACCGGGTAGGCAAGTTCAGCATTTCCTAACGAATCAAGGTTAACCACAGCCTAAATTCGTTCGACAACGGTGCCTTCCTCCATGCGCAAACCATTTGCCTCCAAAGTCCTTCCCGGACGCAAAAACAATCCCACGACACGGCAAATTGCAGCTGGCGCAGCACTTGTAGCGTCACTCCTTGCAACCACAGCCTACGCCGATCCGCTGCTTGATGGTGGCAAACTGGTTCTGACCAACGGCATCAGTACCATCGAAGGCGCAAGCGGCGGCGGGCTTGCCAGTTGGGCCACGATTGCAGGCATGGAAACCGATCGCGGCGTCGGCATTTCCGCCCACGTCACCGGCATCGAACTTGCCGATTACGGCTGGCAAAGCCACGGCGTGTCGGTTGGCATCAAGGACCGGATCGAGCTGTCCTATGCCCGCCAGAACTTCGATACGCGCAAAGTGGGCTCAGCGCTTGGCCTTGGCGAAGGGTTCCGCTTCAATCAGGACATCTTTGGCGCAAAAGTGCGGCTGGTGGGCGATACCGTCTATGGCTCACCCCTGCTGCCGCAGATCAGCATCGGCGTGCAGCATAAGCGTAGCCTTGATGAAGCCATCGTCAAGGCGGTGGGCGCGGCCTCATCCGAAGGCACCGATTTCACGGCCAGCGCCACCAAGCTGATCCTGTCCAAA
>JBEQBV010000155.1:0-8931 GCA_041639635.1 Novosphingobium sp. | reverse complement strand
CTTCGAGATCCAGCTTGTTGGAATGATCGTTGGAAGGATGTTGGAAGGATCAAGGGTTTTTGGCGCTAAACCCTTGATTTTGTTGGAGCGGGTGAAGGGAATCGAACCCTCGTATTCAGCTTGGGAATGTTATGGATTTACAAAAGGGACGGATTTTCACGGCTAAAACGATGCAAAAAGCCCTGTTTTTGGAAGGACTGTTGGAAGGCTATGTTTCATAACAGCCAGCGCCAAGTCCTCCCCTTGCGTACGTTGTCGACCGTTTGCCAGGATACATTCAATAGCCGCGCCAAGTCGGAAGTAGGCATGTCAGTCGAACGAATGAAGCGGGCCTGATCTTCGTTCAATTTCACGTTGCCGGCCTGCATGGTGCCCAGCGATGCAGCGGCATCATCCAGCATGATAGCGGCACGTTTCTGGATTCCGGATCGCTCCTTTTGCCACATGTCCTGCATGTTCTCGGTGTGCGTCCCCCAGCTTAAATGCCGTGGGTTCACGCAACGTGGATTGTCGCAAGAGTGCATTGCGACATGAAGCAGGCTAGGTCGTGGGCGATTATCAATCGCCAAGGCAATATGCGTTGCCGCTGCCTTCCACTTGGAGCGTTTTGTTCCTCCTCCAAGTTGTCCATACCCCCCTGTCGTGCGAGCACCTTTCCAATTCCAGCAGGTATTCTCGCCCCGCTTATCGACCTTTGCCCAATAGCGCTCGAGAACGCGCAGAATCATCCTGTGCGCTCCTGCTGCCCATCCTCTTTCGCCTGCCTTGCCGTTGCCAAGGCGATCGCACGGGCGGCTCTGGCGGTGGTGCGGGGCATGTAGGTTTTGAGGATCTTCTGCGTCTCGTCGATGTCGTGGCCGGTGACGCCGGCGATCAGGTGGGCGTCCATGCCGAGTTCGCCCAGGTAGACCACGCAAGTGCGGCGCAGATCGCGGAACTGGATCGCCTCGAGTTCGGCGGCAAGCTCTGCATCGCCTTCGCTGATGGCGATGGCCACGGCCCATTCGCGGACGTCGGCAAAGTCACGCTGGAAGCGCGTCTGCCCTGCCCGGCCGTGATAGATGGCGGTGCTTCCGGCCTCGGTGCGGCGCGTGTCGTCCAGCAGGATCGTGGTTGCGCCGGCGGCGCGGGCGCTTTCGATGTTGCTTTCAATCGCCCAGCGGACGTTGCCGACAACCGGGACCGCGACCCAAGCCTTGGTTTTCTTTTGCCGGATGCGGATGCCGCGCACCAGGCCATCGGGCGAGATCGCCTGCAGGGTGCGGTAATCCTCGGGCTGCATATCGTGCGGTTGCAGGACGACGTACTGGTTGTGCGTGGCAACCAGATAATCTTCTTCGCGCTGGCCGGTGGCGAAGCCGAGCATGATCGCCAGCGCGATCGAGGGCTGGCCGCATTCATAGGCGGCCAGTACCATGGCCTCGCGCGCGGGGCGGCTCCAGACCTGTTCACGCGGCGGAGGGGCGGCAAGGTTGAAATTGCCGAAGGGGTTGCTGCCCTTGGCGGTGATGTCCTCGCTTTCGGCGAAGCTGAAAACCTGCCTGCCGAGCTTGAGGCACTGGTGCGCAGCGTGGTGGCCGACGCCGTGCTTCGGATCCATCATCGCGTTCTTGAGCGCTTTCACGCGCTGGGGCGTGATGTATGCCACGGGGAAATCGCCCGCCCAGGCGTGCAGCTTCTTGAGGCTGGTGCGATAGGTGCGCGCGGTGGATTCCGCGATAAGGCGTTGGCCGTTGGGCCTCTTGCCGTCGATCACTTCCTTTTCGTAGCGCTGCAACAGGTGGCCGAACGTGCCGGTGCGTTCGCGCTTCTTGACCTCGCGCGGCTTGGCGCCGCCGGATTTCCATGCCTCGACCTCGGCGTTGCGCTTCTCGGCCGCGTCGATCGCGGCGCGCATGTCCTTGCCCAGGGCGATGGCCTTCCATCCGGCCTTGGCCAAAGTCGAGCTGGGTTGCCAGTACCAGCTGGTGATACCGGCCTTGTTGGGCTTGCCGACGAGGCAGGGGATGCGGATCTGAGCCATGGAGTTAATCCTTCAGGCCAAGCTTGCGGGCCATTGCATCAACCTGCGTTTTCGGGATGCGCTTGCTGCCATCCTGCCTGCCATCGTGGAGCGGCGGGCCATTGTCCTCGTTCAGATTGCTGGAAAAGGCCGGGGAGATCCTGCGTTCAAGCGTGCGACAAGCATCGGCATGGGCGATCAGGGCGGCAGCGATATCCTTGAGGATGCCGGAATGGAGGCGGCGTTCGCCGGAAATGAAACTGCGCAGGCTGCGCGAGCTGATATCGAGGATGCGAGCAGTGGCCTCGTTACCGCCAAGCAGCTGCGCGGCGCGGGCAAAATATTCTCTCTGGAGTTCTTGGTCCATGTGGACGGTCCTTTCTGACCAATGGCCCGGCCGGATGCCAGGGCGGTGCAGAGTGTGACTCGAGGGTGGTTGGTGGTCAAGGGGTCCCTTTTTGCCTCCTCAAATGAGGCGGCAAAAAGGGACACGACTTTCAAGTGAAGTTGGCCTTCACGGCCCACATGGCTGCCTGTTCGTAGTTGGTGACCGCGATCGAGCGTTCGCGATTGTTGGGCACGTGCTCGCGCAAGTAGGTCAGTAGATCTTCGGTCATGGCCTTGATCGTGGCGACGACATCGGAACCGGACGGGTTGAAGTCCGGCAGGGTGGAAGGTTCGGCCATTCTTGGCGCTCCCTTTTCGATGCCCGGATCCGCCGGGCGCGGTTCGATTGGCCAAAGCTCGCGGATGGCCCTGACGTGGCGTGAGACAGCCATGACCGACAGGCCGGTGGCCTTGGCGCATTCATTGTTGGTTGCGCCGGGGTGGGTCAGCAGCCAATGCAAGACGCGCTGGCGATTGGCTGCGCCGATGCGTGCGCCGGGATTCTGCGCTCGGTCCATTAGAAGGGGATTTCAGCTTCCAGAAGCTCCTGCACTCTGGCGTTCGGCATTAAGCGCCGGATAGCGTCCCGCGTAAACTGAGGGCCGCACTTGTCGGCGAGATATTCGAGATCGTCGAGCTCGCACATGGGCGCATCCTTGGCGACCATCATGGCCATGGCGAACTGCTGTTGCAGTTTTCTGTTGCCGCAGTGCCAGTCGTCGGGATTGATGATCATGTTGGAGACAGCGCAGCGCTCTGGTTCGTTCGCGTAGGGCACGGCTTCGCTGAAAGGCTTAAGGGCTTCTTCCAGCCTGGTGAATGCTTCAGCATCGGTGGCGTCTTCCCATGCTTCGCGGGCGGCGATCACCAGCTGGCGGACGTGTGCAGGCAGCGGGAGCGGTGACGGGCCGTTCGCCGCGCAAGGATCGCCGCCGGATTGCTGCTGCTGCTGATCGCGAAGGATATCATGCAGGGGCTGGTAAGCCTGAAAGGGGATGCGGATCCACATTCCACTGGTCGCGACGCCAAGCGTGCCGTCTTCGCTTTCCGTCACCGCAAAATCGGCATCAGGGACAGCTGGGCTTAACGGATAGGTGCAAGCGAAAAGTGATTTCACGCGAAAAGCTCCTTCTGATCGTCCGCCATGTAGCCGCGGGACTGCATGACGGTGCGGTAGTGGGTCCGCCATTCGTCCTGGGCTTGCGCCTCGGCCGCGTTGGTGGGGGTGGCGCCCAAGAGGATCCGCAGGCCGTTGCGGGCGTGCCAGTCCCAGCCATCATCGAAAAGATCGGCGACAGCCGAGAGGCGGGCGACGGCCCTGTCTGCCTCGGCCTGGTCAAGCTTCCCCTTCACGATCCAATCGGGATAGAGGCGGGCGCGCTGATCAAGCTCGCGCGCGATCGCGGCGCGGCGCTGGTGCCAGGTGAAATTGTGGCCGGCCTTTTCCTGCCTTCGGGTAGCGATGAAGCGGCCGTAGCGCGTCACGTCGTCGGCGATCGCGTCGATCAGCGCCAGCTGGTGATCGGCTTCGGGCTGGGTCATGCGGCCGAGCTGGATCTGGTTGGGGTAAGTGCGGGCCCGCGCGGCGCGTTCGCGGCGCAGCTCCTCGAGCGCATCGGCGATGCGGACTTCGGGGTAGCGGGTGGAGAGATCGGGGGTCATTCGTCGACGTTGCCCAGCTGCACGTCGAAAGTAACGGCTATGACCCACGGGTTATCTGCCCATGTGGTGCCCTCGACCTTGTGCAGGTTGTCCCACAGATCGCGGTACCAACAGCGTGGGTCCATTCCCTCCAGCTGAACTCCGGCGAGCCCTTCGGCGATGGCGTCGGCTTCGCTGATGCGTTGCAACTGTTCGACGCGCACGTCTTCCACGTCGAGCCAGATCCGTGACGCCCATCGTGGCATGTGAATGCTGGGGCGGTAGCGAAGCTCGTTGCGGATCTCGCAATCGTCCTCGGTTGCGCGGTAGGACAAGTGCGTGTCGTCAAGATCGGCCGGGCGGACCTTCGGCGCTTTTCCGCGCTCGTACTCGTAGTGGTTCATGCCCCAGCATTCACGCACGTACAGGCGATCCTCGGGCTGATAAGGCATGGCATAAATGTCGCGCGCCAGCGCGGCCATGGCCGCGTTACACTCGGCCTGCGTGTTGTGCGGGCAATCGCCGGTAGGACAGCCAAAGAACTCGGGATTGCGCAATAGTCGTCGCGTCTGAGTCTTCCGGCCGTCGAGCAAAGCGCGCACCATGGCGTCAGAGAAAATGATGCCCTTCGTGATCATCAGTCGATCCCCAGCGCGGCTTTGTAGGTTTCGAGGACGGCTTCTTCCTCGCGGCGTGCGTCGGGGTTCTTCTTTCGCAGGCGGACGATCTGCTTGAGGATCTTGGCGTCGTAGCCGGTGGCCTTGGCCTCGTTGTAAACGTCCTTGATGTCGCCGCCGATGCCTTCCTTCTCCTCCTCGAGGCGTTCGATGCGCTCGACCAGCAGGCGCAGGCGATCGTCCGCGTCACCGTTGCGGGAGTTGTGGCCGGGGCCCGGTTCTCCGGCGGCCTTGATCCGCTTTTGCGCGTTGCCGACCCATGACCCGATCACACCGGTGGTTTCTGACCAGGTGCACGTGCCGGTTACGCCGGCAAGGCGGATGGTGTTGGTTGTGGGCGCGGTCTTGTATGTCGCGCCTTCACTCTCGACCAGGTCATTGATCAGGTCGAGCGCTTCGCGGCCGGAGCCGAGTTCTTCGCGGATCCGGCTGCAAAGCTCTGCGAGGCGATTGGTGTCGATCGACGAGCTCATGCGCGGGCCTGCCTTTCGCGGTGGCGGCGCTGCTGGCGGGTGTCGATCGACGGCGCGGGCGGCGCGGGCTTGCGCCAGAGCCTTGCGGGCTTGCGGATTCGTTCGGGGATGGCGTGATCCAGAAGGCCTGCCATCCACTGCTGCGCCTGCAGGCGCTTGGCGCTGATGTAGCGCCAGCCCCTTGTCGGGTGCAGCGTACGGTAGCTGCCGTCCGGGTAAACCACGGTTGGCTGCGTGTTGGGTTCATAGTCCGCGCTTTTGCGAAGAGCGTTGCGCTGCAGGCGGCGAAGAAGTGAACTCACAACAAGGATCCTTTCGGTTCGGGGAAAAGGTGGGAGTAGTCGGGATAGTCGCCCGGCTTCTCGAGGAGGCGGCGGGTGCCGGGGCGGATCCAGCGCTTGCGGGTATCGTGCTGGCCTGGCATCCAGATCAGCCAGCAATAGCTGGTGGCGGTGCTGGCCTTGCGCGGGGTGCCGTCCGGTTCGAGGTTGAACGGATCGGGGCGGCCGGACTGGATCAGGCGGCCCTTGAGGCAGACGACACGTTCGCAGAAAACCAGCTCGTAAGCGGGCCGGTCTTCATCGGTGAAAAGGCTGCTGTAGCGTTCGCCGCCTTCGCTGAACGACGATCGCACGAACATGGCAACGCCGCGCCGGGCGCGTTCGATGGCCTTCTGCACGAACCATTCGCCGATGTTGAACGGCGGGTTGGTGATGATCCAGTCGAACTCGCCGTGGCTCGGGCCATCGAGGAGGAAATCGCAGATGCCGTGATCGGGCGTGTAGCGCCAGACATCGGTTGCCCAGACTTCGGCGAAGTATTCGCGCAAGGGACGGGCCATGTGCAGTTCGCCGCAGGCCGGTTCCCACACCCGCTGGATCTCCAACGGTTCGCCCAGGTGTGCCCCGAGCCATTCGCACAAGGCGCGCGTGGCCCAGGGCGGGGTTGGAAAATAGTCCAGTTCATCAGGCGCATCGCGGCGCTGCTGCATGACGGCGCTTGAGCGGTTGGGGCCGGTCATACTAAAGGCTCGCCGGTGGCTTCGCACCAAGCCATCCGGGCGCGAGCGAATGCGCCCAAAAATGCCGGCGCGGATACCGATTGCGGTTCACCGTAAAACCCGGCGGTGGCGGCATCAAAGCTATCAGCCAGCGGGTTAAAGGTTGTCGCTAGCTCCGGCCGTTCGACGACAAGTGCGCGCATCCGCTTGGACAAGTCGGTTTCCGGGATGCTCATTGCCCATCCTCGAATTCTTCCCAAGCGCAGAAGCCAGCGTCATCGATCAGGTCGCACTGGCGGGGCGAATAGGCGCCGCAGAACATGCAGAGCTGCGGATCCTCGCGATCGTCGTCGTCGCCCATCACGCCACCTGACAGGCGAGGTAGATCATCGAGCCGATCGTGATCCAGGTGCAGATGATGATCCAGATCAGGGCGCCGGGTCCGCCGAGCTGGTCCTGCAGGCTGGCGCGTTCGAGATCGGCAATGCGCGGATCGGGCGCATCGGGCCAATCCCAATCGGGCAGATCGTGCGGATAGTTTTCAGTCCAGCCTTCACCCGGTTCGGGTTCACCGCCACTGTTGGCGATGGACAGGTAATGGTCACGGATGCTGCCCTTCATGGTCAGCCCTCCCCTTTTTGTGCCAAAGTTGCAGCGAGCTGGGCCTTGGCGTGATCCAAGTGCATGGCTTCAACCTGATCGGCGATGCGCAGCAGATCGGCCGTCAATTGCCGGATACCGTTCGGGGTGAAGTGAACGGCAAGACCTCGCTGGCCGATCGTCATTGCGACAATGACGAAGCCGTCCCTGCTCAAGACTTCAGTGTCCTGCGCCGGGCAGAAGTGCTTGTCGCGAAGTACAAAGCAGCCGGGTTGTGTCGCTGCAAAATCGGGATCGGCTGCCCGCTCAAAGTAATCAGGCATTTTCTTGAATTCGGTCACTGACCTTCCCCCTCGAGTATTTCGGAGTCCAACCGGTCAGCCAGGGCCATGAGCAGCGCGCCGAGCTTTATGGCGCGCTTGCGGATCCTCTCGGCCGGTTTGTGGAATTGCGCGTCCTCAAGGATCGCGCGGGCGGCGCTCTCTACATCGCGGGCCCAATCCATGATCGGGCGCTGGCGATCGGCCTCGAGCGTGTGGCCGAACTTGTGGATCTGTTCGTGACGGATGCGGAGCATGTCTTCCGCAGCACGCACTGGAATGAAATCGGGCGGACCTTCACCAGGGATCACGGGCAAGGAAGGTCCGCCCGATGCCGCTGCCGTGCTTGAAACAGACAACTCAACCGGGGGATTGGATGCCTCGACAGCGGATGGCGTGTGCGGTTCTCCCCCCGCACCTGACCCGAAAGGCTCCTCGTGCGGTTTGCCATCAGGCGCGGGGGAAGACGGAGAATTCATTAGCGCTTTACCGGCGCGTGGGAAGCGCTGGCCCGCAAGGCGCTGTTGGAGCGCAGCAGCTGCGTGACGATCTCTGCATCGAAGTGCAGGCTTCTGGCGCGGAGGCGTTCGGCCACGGCGCGGCCGCGCGCCTGCAGGCGTTCATGCTTTGACGCGGCGGCGGGAGATAGCTGACCCTTCATCCGAAAATCTCCGGCCAGATCCACGGCAGAGCCTGGCTGGCCATGACCACGGCCCAGGCGACGGCGATGCCGACGACATATTCGGGGATGTGCTGGCCGATCAGGCGGAAGAAGGCATCGATCATGCCGCAGCGCTCCCGAGCTTGCCGGCGCGGCGGGCCTCGACGTGGGCGCAGGCTTCGACGAGCGCGCGCGATGCTTCGGCCACGCTGAAAGAGGAGGCATCAAGTTCGACACCGAAAGCGCGGCAAAGTGCAAGGCGGTTGGGGAATTGGGCGCGAAGCCACGAACTGCCACCGCACAAGTGCATGAGGCCATCGCGCGAGAGATCCGCGGGGATGGACTGGATGCGGCCGCCGGCGGTTTCAACGCGCAGCAAGGGCACGTCCTCATAAGCGGCTGTGCCGATCAGCATGACCGGGCTGCCACGGTCAAGGAAAGGGTTGGTGGCGGCGATCATCGTTGCACCGTGACGACGGCCGTGTGGTGCGGCATGCCGATTGCGTTCGACGCATCGCGCATGACACTTTCCAATTCCGTGACGCGGTGGCGCAGCAGGCTGAGGCTAATGCCCAGCGCGCTGATGCCGACAGGGCCGGGCGCAAGATCCATCGTCAGCCGAGAGATGGTTTGCAAAGCCTGCTCTGCAGAGTTGCAGGCAAGATCAACCACTTCGTCCACGTGTGAATCAGGGATTACCGCGACAGCCTGCTTGCGGACAGCGGCGCGCAAGGCGTCGTCGAAAAAGCTTCCTGCGAGGTTCATGCCACGTCCCTCCCGCCGACAAGCCGGAGCGTGGCGGCGCGGGCGTCCATGTCCATGGCGGCGGCTGCATAGGCGTTATCGTCGATCGCGGCGGCGAGCGGCGGGGGCAGCGTGCCATCGAGCCAGGCGTGGACGGCCGAGCGGATCCACGTGGAGCGCGGGTGCACGCCAGTGGTGAGCTTGCCGCCCTTTACCAGGGCGGGCAGCGGTGCAGGAAAATCATGCTGTTCGATCAGCGCGGTGAGATACTGCACCATGCGGCGGGGATTGAGCTTCCCCTGCCCGAGCAGCCCCTGAACATAACCGAAAGTGCAAGTGGCCTGTGCGGGATCGTCCGCAGCCAGAAAACGCGACGCCATGATGGGCCTCCGTTGGTTTCAACGGAAGCAGAGATATTGCGGACAG
>JBEQBV010000154.1:0-9106 GCA_041639635.1 Novosphingobium sp. | reverse complement strand
CGCAATGCGACATTCTCGTGTGCCTGCTACCGTTGACAGATGAAACGCGCGGAATTCTATGCCGCGAAACCTTTGAGAAAATGCCGGCAGGCAGTGCCGTGATCAATGCCGGGCGGGGTGGGCATCTGGTTGCAGAGGACTTGATCGAAGCGCTTGATGCTGGGCAATTGCGCGCGGCGATGCTTGATGTGACCAATCCGGAGCCACTGCCAGAAGGCCACGCATTCTATCGTCATCCCGCGATTTTCCTGACGCCGCACGTGGCCGCTGAAACCCGGCACGAAACGGCGGGGAATGTGCTGGCCGACAATCTGGAGCGGCTGCTGGCAGGCCAGACGCTGCTGGGCGAAGTTGACAGGACGCGGGGCTATTGAAGCGCGGCACGACGTGCCGCAAAGTTCCGTCAGAACAGTTCTGTAACACCTGCCAGGCGATGACGAACGGGTGCAAGTTTCGCTCGAATAGTGGTCATCTTTTCAGGACACAGGGCCTGCAAGTAGGCCCGTAACAGGGAATGAGTTCAGAATATGAGCACCGCTGTTTTCACGCCCAAATTCATCAGCTTTGACTGCTATGGCACGCTGACCCGTTTTCGCATGACCGAGATGGCAACCGCGTTCTATGCCGACCGCATCGCCGCAGAGGCGCTGCCTGAGTTCTGCAAGGACTGGGCCGCCTACCGCTTCGATGAGGTACTGGGGCCGTGGAAGCCCTATCGCGAGGTGATCGCCAATTCATTGGAACGCTGCTCGAAGAAGTGGGGCGTGGAGTTTCGCGACGATGAAGCGAACGCTGTCTACGAAGCGGTACCCACCTGGGGGCCGCATGATGACGTGCCTGGCGGACTTTCCAAGATCTGTGACAAGATTCCGCTGGTGATTCTTTCTAACGCGATGAACAGCCAGATCATGTCGAACGTCGAGAAACTCGGCGCGACCTTCTTCAAGGTCTACACCGCCGAGAGCGCGCAGGCTTACAAGCCGCGCATGCAGGCGTTCGAATACATGTTCGACCAGCTGGGCATGGGGCCGGAAGTGGGCATGCACGTCTCGTCCAGCTTCCGCTATGACCAGAACACCGCCACGGACCTCGGCTTCGGCTGTCGCGTGTTCGTGGGTCGCGGGCACGAGCCTTCGAATGCCAATTACCGCGACGTGGAAATTCCGCACATCGGTGCGCTCCCTGCGGTCGTCGGCCTCTGATGCTATCGCGCCGTCTCTTGCTTGGCAGCCTTTCGGCAGGATTGGCGCTTGCCCCTGCCGGGCGGCTGATTGGCAAGCCGCGCAGGGGCGGTCGGATCCGTGTGGCCGGGATCGTGGCTTCCACTTCAGATACGCTTGATCCGGCGCGGGCGGGCAATTCCAGCGATTACATGCGCATGTTTCTGCTCTACAGTGGGCTGACGCAGTATGATCGGGGGCTGGCGGTCAAGCCGGGGCTGGCTGAATCCATCGAATCCACCGACAATGTGGTGTGGAAGATCCGCTTGCGCCGCGGGGTGCAGTTCCACAACGGCCAGTCGCTCGATGCGGATGATGTTGTCCATTCCTTGCTGCGCCATCGCGATCCAGCCGTTGGATCGAAGGTGAAAGCGGTGGCGGAACAGTTCGCCAGCGCTCGCCGCGTGAATACACACGAGGTGGAACTGAGGCTGACCGGGCCAAACCCCGATCTTCCCATCATCCTGGCGCAGCCGCAGTTCGTTATCGTGGAGAACGGACGACGCGAATTTAGCAAGGCCAACGGCACCGGGCCGTTTTCGCTAAAGGCCTTTGCACCGGGCATCCGCACGATCGTGCAGCGCAATCCAAACTACTGGAAGCCGGGACAGCCTTATCTCGACGAGATCGAAGTCATTGCCATTCCCGACGAGCTTTCACGGGTCAACGCGCTGTTATCTGGCGACGTGCAGATGTGCATCGCGGTGAGCCCGGGATCGGTCAAACGGGTTCGCGCGTCGTCGTCGCATCTGGTGATGGAGACTAAGTCCGGCCTCTATACCGATCTGGTCATGCGGCAGGACAATCCGGTCACGGGCCATCCTGATTTTGTGATGGCGATGAAGCACCTGATGGACCGCGACCTGATCAAGCGGGCACTGTTCCGGGGGTTTGCGACGGTTGCCAACGATCAGCCGATTTCCCCGCTTGATCCTTACTTCAACGCGGAAATCCCCCAGCGCGCATTCGATCCACACAAAGCGAAATTCCTGCTCAAGCGGTCCGGCCTGTTAGGTACCAGGTTGCCCGTTTATGTGTCTCCGGCTGCCACCCAGTCTGTCGATATGGGTTCGATCCTCCAAGAGCACGCAGCGCAGATTGGCCTCAATCTTGCGATCAACCGCGTACCCAGCGATGGATATTGGTCGACCCACTGGATGAAGCATCCGCTGACCTTCGGCAATATCAACCAGCGGCCGACCACCGACCTGATGTTCAGTCTGTTCTTTCAGTCCAAGGCTACAGAGAACGAGGCGGGGTGGAAGAATGCCAGGTTCGACAAGCTGCTGCTTGAGGCGCGGCAATCGCGCGATCCTGCGCTACGGAAGGCAATCTATGGTGAGATGCAGTGGATGATCCACCGCACCGGGGGCTTGGCCATTCCGGTGTTCATCAGTCTGCTCGACGGCTACGACCGCCGCATTCGCGGGTTGGAGCCGATTCCGATGGGAGGCCTTATGGGCTATACTTTCGGCGAACACGTTTGGCTTGATTCATGAGCGGCGCGGCTCCTGCATCACCGTGGCGTGGTCCGGCCAGACTGGTGGCCAAGCGCATGGGTCTGGCGTGCATAACACTGCTGCTTGTGTCTGCCGTGGTCTTCACCATCAGCGGATTGCTACCGGGTGATGCTGCGGAGGAATTGCTGGGGCAGGGCGCAACGCCCGAGCAGATCGCTGCCCTGCGTCACGAAATGGGCCTCGATCGCCCCGCGCTGGTCCGCTATTTTGAATGGCTGCGAGCCATCGCCGTAGGTGATCCTGGCAATTCGATCGTGGCCAACAAGCCGGTTGCTGACATCATTTCCGAACGTCTGCCCAATACATTGACACTCGCAGGGTTGACGACCGTGTTTGCTGTGCCGTTCGCATTTCTTGTGGGCATCTCGTCAGCCGTTACGCGCGGGCGCGCTACCGACCGGGCGCTGAACATCATGACCCTTGCCATGGTGGCCTTGCCCGAATTTCTTGTCGCGACGATTGCGGTGCTGATCTTTTCGGTGAGGCTGCTGTGGCTGCCATCGATCACCATCGTGCCGCAGGACCCGACGCTGGGCGAATTCCTGCGCGCATATGCCATGCCGGTGATGGTCTTGGGCGTTGGGGTGATCGCACAACTAGGGCGAATGATTCGCGCTTCGATCATTGCCGAGCTGGACCGGCCTTACGTCGAAATGGCGCGATTGAAGGGCGTGTCGCAGCGCCGCCTGATCGTGCGCCATGTCCTGCCCAATGCTGTGGGGCCGATTGCCAACGCCATGGCGCTAAGCCTGTCTTACCTGTTCGGCGGGGCCATCATCGTCGAGACCATCTTCAGTTATCCTGGTCTTGCCAGCCTGATGGTCAATGCGGTGACATCGCGCGATATGCCGCTGCTGCAGGCCTGCGCCATGATATTCTGCGCAGCATACCTGTTGTTGGTGCTGATCGCTGACACGGTTGCCATTCTCGCCAACCCCCGCCTGCGACAGGGATGATTATGGCCAATCTCATCAACCGCGCTGGGCGCCTGCCGCTTTCTGGCAAAATCGGCCTCGCTTTCGTGCTGTTCTGGATCGTGGTTGCCGTGATCGGGCCTTGGATTGCGCCCTATTCGCCAGGCTCCTTCGTGAATGACGAAGTTTTTGCTGAATCGAGCCGTGCTCACTTGCTGGGGAGCGATTTTCTGGGCCGTGACGTGTTGAGCCGCCTGCTTTCCGGGGCGCGCTTTACCGTCGGGCTTTCTGCCATTGCCGTGGCGATTGCAGTCGGCATCGGTACCGGGCTCGCATTGACCGCAGCAGTAGGCCCGCGCTGGCTGGACGAACTGCTCTCGCGGGCGATGGATACCCTGATCTCGATCCCCAGCAAGATTTTTGCGTTGGTGCTGGTTGCGGCGTTCGGATCATCGCTTGTGCTGCTGACGATGATCATTGCGGTTACCTACGTGCCCGGCAATTTCCGCATCGCCCGCTCATTGGCGGTGGGATTGGCGAAGCTCGATTATGTCGAAGTGGCGCGGGCGCGGGGCGAGGGGCGGGTGCATCTGGCGCTGGTCGAAGTGCTGCCCAACATGATCAAGCCGCTGTTCGCCGACATTGGCCTGCGCTTCGTATTCATTGTCCTGCTGCTGTCGGGGCTCAGCTTCCTTGGTCTTGGTTTGCAGCCGCCCGATGCTGATCTGGGCTCGCTGGTTCGCGAGAACACCTCGGGGTTGGCCGAAGGTGCTTTGGCAATCATTGCGCCGGCTGCGGCAATTGCCAGCCTGACGGTGGGCGTGAACCTGCTGATCGATGCCGCAACGCAGGGGAAGGCTGAATGACCATAATGCCCCATGTAGACGTATGCGGCTTGTGCGTGACGGTGCGGGCGGCCGATGGATCGCCCTTGCGAATTGTCGATGACGTATCGTTCGCCATTCAGCGCGGCGAGGTGCTGGCGCTGATCGGAGAATCCGGCTCAGGCAAGACTACGATTGCCCTGTCGCTGATGGGGTATGCCCGGGGCGGAGCAAGAATTTCAGGCCAGATCAAGGTTGGCGATGCAACCCTCAATGGCGCAGGACCCAACAGCCTTGAGGCGCAGCGCGGGCACCGCATTACCTATGTTGCGCAAAGCGCGGCGGCGGCGTTCAATCCGTCGCGCCGGGTTATCGAGCAGGTAATCGAGCCTGCGCTTATTCACGGCACGGCCAACGATGCGCAGGCACGGGCTCACGCAGTAGAGTTGTTCGAGGCACTGGCGTTGCCCGAACCGAAGACCATTGGCAGCCGTTATCCGCACGAGCTTTCTGGTGGTCAGTTGCAGCGGCTGATGGCGGCGATGGCGCTGATTACGCGGCCGGATCTGGTGATTTTCGACGAGCCCACGACGGCGCTGGACGTAACAACTCAGGTGGAAGTGCTCCAGGCCTTCCGAAAGGTCGTGCGCGAACAGGGCGCAACCGGGGTTTACGTTTCGCACGATCTGGCCGTGGTGGCGCAGATGGCCGACAGCGTGCTGGTGCTCAATCGCGGCACGGTGCGTGAACAGAATACCGTGCGCGCCGTGCTGGAAACGCCGGCAGACGATTACACCCGCACTTTGCTGGCAGCGGCCACGCCGGTGGTGAAAGCGGCCGTACCCTGCGCCACTGAGGCCGCGCTATTGCTGTCGATCAATGGCATTCATGCAGGATATGGCCCGGTCGATCGGCATGGGCGGCCTGCGCATCCGGTGCTTAGTGATGTCAGCCTGACTGTGCCGCGCGGTGGTGCCGTTGGAGTGATCGGGGAATCAGGTTCGGGCAAATCCACCGTGGCGCGCGTAGTGGCAGGGCTTTTGGCCCCCACGGCAGGCGAGGTGGTGCTGGATGGTCAGCCGCTGGCAGCATCGCTCAGCCAGCGCAGCCGCGAGGAGCTGCGCCGCATCCAGATCGTTTTTCAGAATGCGGACGTGGCGCTGAACCCGGCGCATAGCGTCGGCGAAATCCTCGGGCGAGTGCTGCGCTTCTATCATGGCATGAGCGGCAGCGCAGCAAAGGCTCGCGTGGCCGAACTGCTCGACCTGATCCGGTTGCCTTCTGCTGTTGCGAACCGGCGCTGCGACGAGTTGTCCGGTGGGCAGAAGCAGCGCGTGAATCTCGCTCGCGCGCTTGCCGCCAATCCTGACGTGATCCTGTGCGATGAGGTAACGTCGGCTCTCGATACGGTGGTGCGCGAGGCAATCCTCGAACTGCTTGCAGAACTGCGCCGCGATCTTGGCGTGGCCTACCTGTTTATCAGCCACGATATTGCCACGGTGAAGGCGCTGTGTGACGATATCGTGGTGCTTTACAAAGGCACGCGCGTGGAGAGCGGGCGAAGCAGGGCATACGACACGCCACCCTATCACCCCTATACCGATCTGCTCATCTCATCTGTGCCGGAACTGCGCACGGACTGGCTGACCGGCGTGGGGCAAAAGGACAAGCCGCAATTGGGCCCGTCGGCGGGTGATGCGGTTGCCATATCAGGGCTTTGCCGGTTTCTGCCACGCTGCCCGGTGGGGATTGCGGGGCGCTGCAATACCACCCCTCCGCCCCTGCGCATGATGGAGGCCGGCAATGTCGTGCTGTGCCACCGGACCGAAGCCGAGCTGGCAGGCTGAACCATTCGCTACGACGGGACCATGTTGTGAAGTTTATTTCCGAAGAACAATCTGCTGCGCTGGTAACGCATGAGATGGCTTTTGCCGCAGCGCGCGAGGCGCTGTGCGCGGTGGTTGAAGATGCGGTTTTGTTTCCGGCCGTTCTGGCGCATGGTACGCTGCCAACCAATCGCTTTTCGATTAAGTCTGCGTCCACCGGCAGCTTTGCCGGGCTGAAGGTCGGTTCGTTCTGGCCTCGCAATCCAGAGATTGGTCTGCCCCGGCACAATTCCATGATCCTGCTATTCGACCAGCGCATTGGCCGGGTCGAGTGGGTGATCGAGGCGGGCAAGGTCAATGCCTATCGCACGGCGGCAGCTGATGCCGTTGCAGTCGACGTTTTGGCAAGGCCGGACGCTTCGGTGCTTGCGATATTTGGTGCTGGCAACCAGGCACTGTTCGAATGTCTAGCCATTTCGCGTGTGAGACCGATTGCGCAAGTGCTGGTCGTGGCACGCGACGAGGCCAAGGGGCGCCAATTCGTGGAAGCCTTGGCGACGGAAGGCTTGAACGCGGCGCTGGCAGAGCCGAAGGATGCGTGCGATCAGGCTGACATCGTCGTGACGGCGACCCCTGCGCGGGCGCCGCTGTTCGTGGCGGACTGGGTCCGCCCTGGCACGCACATTGCCAGCATGGGATCGGATGCGGCGGGCAAGCAGGAGTTACCGCCTGCGCTGTTCGAACGCGCTGAGTTGTTCTGCGATCACCCGGCGCAGGCCGTGGTGATGGGCGATCTGCAGCACTTCACCGGCGATCGTGGCCGGATCACCGCGCTGGGCGATGTTTTGCTGGGCCGGGCGCAGGGGCGCACGTCAGCAGACCAGATCACAGTGTTCGACAGTTCGGGCATTGCCCTTCAGGACCTGACGATTGCCCGCAGCCTGATCACCGCATGGGAAAGAGAGAACGCATGATGACCTTGGAAGCTGGACAGACCGCCGTTGGTGCTGTCGTTGACATTCGCGCCTATGCGCCCGTTGCCAAACCTTCGGCGGATTGGCTTGAAGGTCGTGCTGAACCGGCTTTTGCCGACGACAAGGCGATTGTTGCGGCTTTTGCACTGCGCGGTAAGGGGCAGGTTTCCGCGCTACCGACCGACGAATTCGTGCTTGTGCTGCAAGGCAAGCTGGAGATCGTTGGCGAGGATACCGTGCTGGCGCTGGGCCCAGACGATTGCTGTGCCTTGCCGTTTGGATGCACCTTTGGCTGGACGGCTTCGGATGATATGCTGGCGGTGGTTTATTCCGCGCAGACGGATCGTCCCGGGAACCGTACAACGCCAGTGCTGATCGACAAGAACGCGCCGCTCAATCCCTCCAATCCGCCCGCTACAGAAAACCTGCTCGGCGAAGTGCCCACGTGCCGGGGCTTTTCGGATTACGTTTCCGCCAATGCCGAGTTCTGCGCTGGAACTTGGGATTCCACCCCCTATCACCGCAAGCAGATTCCCTATCGTCAGGTTGAATTGATGCTGCTGATGGAAGGCGCAGTAAGCTTCTCCGACGGCAATGGCAGCGTGTCCTTTGGCAAGGGCGACGTCTGCATGTTTGTTCGCGGTGATGGCTGTGCCTGGCTGAGCGAGGAATACGTGAAAAAGGTCTTTGCCACGCAACGCCCGCTCGGCTGATTGATGCTTTGGGGCGCGGCATAATCTTCCGCGCCTGAGGGCATCTTGCGCATGACCACCACGAACATTCCTGGCTTTCGGAACAATTTGCCAGCACGAATCCGCTTTAACTTGGGCAATACGCCGTCATCTGGATCTGCCAGCAGTGCGTTTGGAGGAGTACTTTGGAAATGTCGGGGCTCATGGTCGGTGGCGACAGCAGCGGTGTAACTGCGCTGCGGGTTGACCATCTCGAACAGGCGCTGGGCCTTTCGCAATTGCTGAAATGGCCTTACCGGCTTGAAGACTGGCAATTTGCGTTCGAACTCGGTCACGGTTTCGCCGTTGAAGCAGGCGGCAAGCTTCTGGGAACTGCGCTATGGTGGCCCTATGGCGAAGATTTCGCCACGTTCGGCATGATCATCGTCTCGCCTGATGCGCGACGGCAGGGCATCGGTGGCAGGCTGATGGCGGCACTCTTGGCCGACGCCGCAGGACGGCGGGTCACGCTGATTACCACCAAGGATGGCGAGCCGCTCTACACCAAGCTGGGCTTCGCACGTTGCGGCTTCATCACGCAGCATCAGGCTGTGCTGGGCAAGGTTCCGGCAATCGAGCCTTCGGTGCCGGTGCGGGCGGCAACACCGGGCGATCGTGCGGCTATCGATGCAGTTGATGCAGCGGCGGCCGGCATGGACCGGCGCGTGCTGCTCGATGCTCTGCTTGGGGTGGCCGATGCGGTGGTGGTCGAGCGAGATGGCAAAATCTCGGGCTATGGCGGTGTCAGGCGTTGGGGGCGCGGCGTGGTCATTGGCCCCGTCATCGCCGCAAGCGCCCAAGATGCCAAGGCAATCGTGGCCGTGCTTGCCTCGGCCTACGAAGGCGTCTTTGTGCGGATCGATGTGACAGAGACAAGCGGCCTTGCGCCGTGGCTGGTCGAAATTGGCCTGCCGGAAGTGGATCGGGCGCCAATCATGGCGCTGGGCGCGCCGCCGGTGTCTGCGCCGGGAGCCATGCTGGTGGCGGTTTCAAACCAATCGCTTGGCTGAGGCCATTCTTACAGGCGGGATCATGATGACGGAAACTGCAGTTCTCGATGCCGAAACGGCCACCTCGGCTTCACTGGACACGGTGGC
>JBEQBV010000153.1:0-9187 GCA_041639635.1 Novosphingobium sp. | reverse complement strand
TCTTTGCTATCTTTGCCTTCTCTGCGGTCTCTGCGCGAAACGATTTCATTGCTTGATCCAGAAAACACGTTCTCCGCGTTCGCCGAACGGACATGCTTACAAGCGACAAACTCGCCCAACAAAAAGCCCGCACAATCCTGCCGGGGATTGCGCGGGCTCTTTGGTCTGGCGGGCAGATGCGAGGGCCATGCGTTCCAACCGGAACCTCTGTTCCGCAACGCTAAGCCTGCCGCCTTGAAGGATCAGATGTCGTCGTCCGCGTCCGGGCCAGTCATCAGTCCTTCGGCAACCTGATCGGTGCGGCCACGGATTGCGGCTTCGATGCGGTTGCAGATTTCGGGGTTTTCACGCAGGAAATTCTTCGAATTTTCACGGCCCTGCCCGATGCGGATTGAATCATAGCTGAACCAGGCGCCGGATTTCTCAACCACACCAGCCTTTACGCCAAGGTCCAGAATTTCGCCGATCTTGGAAATGCCTTCGCCATACATGATGTCGAATTCGACCTGCTTGAACGGCGGGGCAACCTTGTTCTTCACCACCTTCACGCGCGTGGCGTTGCCGACGATCTCGTCGCGATCCTTGATCTGTCCGGTGCGGCGGATGTCGAGGCGAACCGAGGCATAGAACTTCAGTGCGTTGCCGCCCGTCGTTGTTTCGGGGTTGCCGTACATCACGCCAATCTTCATGCGCAGCTGGTTGATGAAGATCACCATGCAGCGCGAACGGCTGATCGAACCGGTCAGCTTGCGCAGCGATTGGCTCATCAGGCGGGCTTGCAGGCCCACGTGGCTGTCGCCCATTTCGCCTTCGATTTCAGCACGGGGCACCAGTGCTGCGACCGAGTCCACCACCAGCACATCGATAGCGTTCGAGCGCACCAGCGTGTCGACGATTTCAAGCGCCTGCTCGCCGGTATCGGGCTGCGAAACGATCAGTTCGTCAATGTTGACGCCCAGCTTGCGAGCATAAACCGGATCAAGCGCGTGTTCGGCGTCGATGAAAGCCGCCGTGCCGCCGCCCTTCTGCGCCTCGGCAATCACGTGCAGCGCCAGCGTGGTTTTCCCTGAACTTTCCGGGCCATAGACTTCGATGACGCGGCCGCGCGGCAAACCGCCCACGCCAAGCGCAATGTCCAGGCCCAGCGAACCGGTGGAAATTGCCTCCACCTGCATGGCCTCCTTCGAGCCCAGCTTCATGGCCGAACCCTTGCCGAATGCACGGTCAATCTGTGCAAGGGCCGCGTCGAGCGCCTTCTGACGATCCATGTCCTTGATCTTACCTTCCTCGATGAGCTTGAGCTGAGCCGCCATGGCATCTTTTCCCTTGCTAGAGTTGGCTCACATGAACCGTCAACAAGGACTATGTACCCGTTGTGTTCTCACGGAACAAGTAGGGAACGGAAATAATTCTCCACTATAGAGGCAACAGCGCTCAAATCTCTATCCGGGAAAGCAATTTCCGTCACGCAGCAGCGCACTATCCCTGTGGGAAAGCCCTCAAGTGGGCCTCATCGCCCTGCAAAAGATGCTTCGGAAATGAAAGGACCATCGGTAGGTCCGATGCCGATTCGACTTTGCGCCGTTCAGCGCCCGTCAGGCAGGGGCGAAGCCTTCTTCGGGAACAGCTTATCCAGAGCCGACTTCACCGACCGACCAGCTTCCTCTTCATCCCTCGTCGGGTCAGGCGTGTAACTGGGCTCATCGTTCGCAATGGCAGCATCCGTGGCCAGTGGTTCAGCCACCAGCGGTTCCGCAGCACTCGACGGTGCGGGCGTCTGCTCGGGTTCCGAATCCACGGGCTTGACCGGTCCCAGCACCTTCACCAATCCGGCGAGTTGACCTTCGAGCACCTTGTCCACGGCGCCGGATATGATCTCCGTCTTGTAGCGCATGAAGCCGCCGACAACGTATTCCCACAGAATCCGCGTCGCCTTGCCGCCGCTGCCGTCCACCGGCTTGAACGTCACCGTCATCGTACCATTCACTGCTTCGGACTGAAGCGGACCCAGCCCACCAACCATACGCAGCGCACGATAGGGTTCAGCATAGACCACGCGCATATGCATCACGGATCCGGGCTTCCGACCTGCCAGAGCATCCTTGGGCACCGGCAGCTTTTCGCAAAAGCAACCATTGGCCACCGGCTCGAGCGCCAGATTAGCCGAATCGCCCGAAAACGTGTGTTGTGCGGACCACCATAGCGACGGCGTCGTAAAGGCCGTCCACGCATCGGCAGGGCTCGCGGCCACTTCAGCCGTTACGCGGACCACGAATCCGGATTCGGTCTTCTGCGTAACCTCAGCGCAAGCCGGTGCGGCGACCAATGCAAGCGTAACCGTCAACACACCGGCGGTCACCACGTTTGCCAAAATGCGCATTGCCACAGGTCTCCAACCGCCATGAACAGGCGGCATCATCTCGCCCTGTTAACGCTTGCCGACTATCGCCTCAATGGCTGCCGTCACCGCATCCATTTCGGCCATGCCATCCACCCGGGCGACAATGCCGCGCGCGTCGTAGATCGGCAGGATCGGCGCAGTCTTGGCGCGGTATTCGGCCATGCGCGTGCGCACGGTTTCCTCGTTGTCATCCGGCCGGCGCTTGAATTCGTGGCCCCCGCACTTATCGCAAGTGCCTTCGACCGCAGGCTTCTCGAACACATCGTGATAACCCTTGCCGCAGCTGGCGCAGGTGTAACGACCGGTGATCCGCTCGACCAGCGCATCTTCGTTCACATCCAGCTCAACCACGTGATCAAGCCGCTTGCCCCGCGCCTCCAGAATGGCATCGAGCGCTTCAGCCTGAGGTCCAGTCCGAGGATAGCCATCAAAGATTGCCCCCTGCCCCTCGGGCAGTGCATCCAGCTCGTCACCTATCAACGCCGAGACAATCTCGTCCGAAACCAGCTCGCCCGCTTCCATCACCGCCTTGGCCTTCAGCCCGACCGGCGTCCCCGCCTTCACAGCGGCGCGCAGCATGTCACCTGTCGACAGCTGCTTCATGCCATGCCGCTCGACCAGACGCTGTGCCTGGGTGCCCTTGCCCGCGCCCGGAGGGCCCAACAGGATGATGTTCACGCCTTCTATCCCCTCTAACGACTGCTGCCTTCAGCCCGATTGGCCCTTAGCCCAATTGACCCTTAACGCAGTCGGCCCTTCAACTTAGCCTTCTTGATCAGGTCACCATACTGGTGGGCCAGCAGGTGCGACTGGATCTGGGTGATTGTATCCACCGTCACGTTGACCACGATCAGCAAACTGGTGCCCCCAAAGAACACCGCACCCATGCCCGTCTCGGCCATGATGAACTCCGGAACCACGCACACCACGGTAATATATGCAGCGCCCAGCACGGTAATGCGAGTCAGCACATAGTCGAGGTAGTTCATGGTATTTTTTCCGGGCCGAATGCCTGGAATGAAACCACCGTTTTTCTTCAGATTCTCGGCCGTCTCCTCCGGGTTGAACACCACGGCGGTATAGAAGAACGAGAAGAAGATGATGCCAAGCGCATAAAGCAACATGTACAGCGGCTTGCCATGGCCCAGATACTGGTTGAGCGTGACGATCGCCTGGCCCATCGTCGTGTCGGGCGAGATCGAATTGCCTGCAAACTGCGTGATCGTCAGCGGCAGCAACAGCAGCGAGCTGGCGAAGATAGGCGGAATAACGCCTGCGGTATTCAGCTTCAGCGGCAAGTGACTGCTGTCTGCCTGCATCATCCCGCGCTGCGTTGCCCGCTTCGGATACTGGATAAGCAACCGGCGCGAGGCACGCTCGAAGAAGCAGATCGCAAGCACCAGCGCGAGCAGCATGATCACGATGCCCACGATCAGGAACGGCGAGATGGATCCAGTGCGCCCACCTTCAAACAGGTTGCCGAAGAACTTGGGCAATTGCGCCACAATCCCGGCCATGATGATCAGTGAGACGCCATTGCCGATCCCACGCGACGTGATCTGCTCACCCAGCCACAGCAAGAACATGGTTCCGCCGATAAGCGAAATCACTGCGCCCACGCGAAACAGGATGCCGGGGTTCACCACCGCCTGCAAACCGCTCGACGCGCCATAAGCTTCAAGGCCAGAAGCCAGCACCCAACCCTGGATCGCAGTCAGGAATACCGCGCCATAGCGCGTGTACTGGTTCAGCTTCTTGCGACCGCTTTCGCCTTCCTTCTTCATCGCGGCAAGGCTGGGATGAAGCGACGCGGCCAACTGCACCACGATCGACGCCGTGATATAGGGCATGACGCCCAGCGCAATCAGGCTCATGCGTTCGAGCGAACCACCCGAAAACGCATTGAAGATATCCAGCACGCCACCGCGCGTCTGATCGTAGAGCGTCTCCATGATCAACGGGTTTACACCCGGCAGCGGCACAAAGCTGAGGAACCGGAACACGATGAGCGCGCCCACCGTAAACCAGATTCGCTTCTTAAGCTCTGTGGCTTTGGAGAAATTGGCCAGATTCAGATTGCTGGCGATGTTATCGGCGCGTGATGCCATTTCGGGGTTCTAAGCCTTGCTGCGAAACCGGGCCAAAGGCTCCGGGTCTCGGACGTCTTGTCCTAGCCCATATAGTGCGGGGCCGCGAAAGTCGAACCCCAGCAATGCCGAAATCCCCGCCCGGATGCCGAGCGGGGACCGGAATGTCGTTACTTGGCCTTGTTGGCCTTGTTGACCTCGCGGCGCGCGGTCTTCTTTTCATGCTCGCTGGGCTTTGCCTCAGGCAGTTCTACCGAACCACCAGCCTTCTGCACTGCTTCAAGCGCACCCTTGCTCACGCCGTCAACCTTGAAGGTGACCTTGGCGGTGAATTCGCCCTTGCCGAGCAGGCGCACGCCATCCTTGCCGCCGCGGGCAAGACCAGCGGCCTTGAGCACCGCGTGATCGACTGGGGCCGAAACGTCGATCTTGCCGGCATCGATGAACTTCTGGATCATGCCCAGGTTCACTTCGGCAAAATCCTTGGCGAAGATGTTGTTAAAGCCGCGCTTCGGGATGCGCATGTGGAGCGGCATCTGGCCGCCTTCGAAACCATTGACGCTGACGCCCGAACGCGCCTTGGCACCCTTTTGACCGCGACCGGCAGTCTTGCCCTTGCCCGAGCCGATGCCACGGCCAACGCGCATGCGACCCTTGCGGGCGCCATTGTTGTCGGAGATTTCGTTCAGTTTCATGTCGTGCACTCGCTTTCGCTTTTGTCGCGCTGAATGGAAGGGGCGCCCTTAGGCCAAACGCTGCAGGATGTCACCCCTATTGGTGAATCGCTTGAAACGGAAAACCCCGGCACATGGCCGGGGCGTCCCTTAATCCCTTATGAGGACGTGGTTCAGTCGACCACGGCCACCATGTGGGGAAGCTTGGCAATCGCGCCGCGCACTTCAGCTGTATCTTCCAGCTCAACCACGCGGTTCATCTTGCCCAGGCCCAGACCAACCAGAATCTTCTTCTGATGTTCAGGGCGACGGATCGGCGAGCCGATCTGCTTGATCTTAATCGTAGCCATGACCGATTACTCCGTAATGGCGTCAGCAGCGGCTTCGGCTTCAACCACCGAAGCGCCACCACGGCCGAGCAGATCGGCAACCTTCTTGCCACGACGCTGGGCAACCGACTTCGGTGAAGTCTGGCTGACAAGCGCGTCGAAAGTTGCGCGGATCATGTTGTAGGGGTTCGAAGTGCCGACCGACTTGGTCACCACGTCGGCAACACCAAGGCTTTCGAACACGGCGCGCATCGGACCACCGGCGATGATGCCGGTACCCGCAGGTGCCGTACGAACATTGACCTTGCCAGCACCGAAGCGGCCCTTGCCGTCATGGTGCAGCGTGCGGCCTTCCTTCAGCGGCACGCGGACCATTGCACGCTTTGCAGCAGCAGTGGCCTTGGTGATCGCTTCAGGCACTTCGCGAGCCTTGCCCTTGCCGAAGCCTGCACGGCCCTTGCCGTCGCCGACGACGACGAGCGCCGCAAAGCCGAAGCGCTTGCCACCCTTCACGGTCTTGGAGACGCGGTTGATGTGCACGAGCTTTTCGATCAGCTCCTCGCCACCATCCTCGTCACCACGACCACCGCGACGGTCGTCACGACGGCCACGGTTGCCACCGCGATCGTTGTTGCCGCCACGGTCATTGCCGCCACGGCCGCGACCACGGCCACGACCTTCACGCTGCTGCGGCTCACCGCCGGTCGCCTCGACCGGAGCGACGCCATCCAGGTTGGTTTCGTCAGCCATTGTCAGAACTCCAGCCCGCCAGCACGGGCAGCATCAGCCAGCGCCTTCACGCGGCCATGGAAAAGGAACCCACCGCGGTCGAACACGACGGAAGAAATGCCCGCGGCCTTGGCCTTCTCGGCGATTTCGGTGCCCACCTTGGTGGCGGCATCGATATTCGCGCCGATCGACTTCTCGCCCTTGACCAGCGTCGAGGCTGCAGCAAGCGTCTTGCCTGCAGCATCGTCGATGATCTGAACGTAGATGTGACGGCCGGAGCGATGCACCGACAGACGGGGACGCCCGCCCGAACGCGCCTTCAGCGCCGTACGGACGCGACGGCGGCGGCGTGCGAAGAGAGACAGCTTTGCCATTACTTCTTCTTCCCTTCCTTGCGGAAGATAAACTCGCCGCGGTACTTGATACCCTTGCCCTTGTAAGGCTCGGGCTTGCGCCAGCGACGGATCTCGGCGGCAACCTGGCCGACCTTCTGCTTGTCGATCCCTGAGATTTCCACCGTGGTGTTGTCGGGGGTCTTGATCTCGATGCCTTCTGGCACCGCGAAATCAACATCGTGGCTATAGCCAAGCTGCAGCTTCAGGTTCTTGCCCTGCGAATTGGCACGATAGCCAACGCCGGTGATTTCCAGAACCTTGGTGTAGCCCTGCGTCACGCCAGTGATCAGGTTATCCACCAACGTCCGCTGCATGCCCCAGAAGGCGCGCGCTGCCTTGGTATCATTGGCTGGCTTCACCGCAATGGTGTCGCCTTCAACGATATAGCTGATTTCGTCGCGGAGCGTAAGCGTCAGGGTGCCCTTGGGGCCCTTTACGGTCAATACGCCATCCGCAATGTTCGCAGTAACGCCGCTGGGGATCGTCACTGGTTTCTTGCCGATGCGGCTCATCAGAACACCTCCGCCAGCACTTCGCCACCGACGTTGGCAGCGCGCGCTTCGGCATCCGAAAGCACGCCCTTGGGCGTCGAGACGATGGTGATGCCAAGACCGTTGCGGATCACCGGAAGTTCCTTGGAACCCGAATAGACGCGGCGGCCAGGCTTGGAGACACGGGCAACATGCTTGATCGCAGGCTGTCCTTCGAAATACTTCAGCTCGATGCGCAGCTGCGGGTGAGCGCCGGTGGCGTCCTCCGAAAAGCCACGGATGTAGCCTTCACGCTGCAGAACTTCGAGCACGTGCGCACGCAGCTTCGAAGCGGGCGAAAGGACAGTGTCCTTCTTCGCCTGCTGGCCGTTGCGGATGCGGGTGAGCATATCACCCAGGGGGTCGGTCATTGCCATCGGATGATCCTTACCAGCTCGACTTGGTCAGGCCGGGGATAAGGCCCTTGTTGCCCTTGTCCCGCAGCTCGATCCGGCAAAGGCCGAACTTGCGATAATAGCCGCGCGGGCGACCGGTGGTTGCACAACGATTGCGCACCCGGGTCGGGTTCGCGTTGCGCGGAAGCTCGGCCATCTTCAGGCGGGCAATCAGACGCTCGGTTTCATCGAGCGACTGATCGTCAGCCGTAGCCTTGAGCGCAGCATACTTTGCCGCGTACTTCACAACGAGCTTCTTGCGCTTCTCGTTCTTGTTGATGGAACTCAGTTTCGCCATGGACTTAAGCTCTCTTCTTCAATTCTGGTGAGCCAACAACGTTCAAGCAGCCTGCTGCTCTTCAGCAGCTTCCTGCGGGAACGGGAAACCGAACAGACGCAGCAGCTCGCGCGCTTCGTCGTCGGTCTTGGCGGTGGTGGTGACGATGATGTCCATGCCACGCACCTTGTCGATCTGGTCGTAGCTGATCTCCGGGAAGATGATCTGCTCTTTAAGACCCATCGCATAGTTGCCACGGCCATCGAACGACTTCGGGTTCAGACCACGAAAGTCGCGGATGCGGGGCATTGCAACAGTGATCAGACGGTCGAGGAATTCATACATGCGTTCGCGGCGCAGGGTGACCTTGCAACCGATCGGCATGCCTTCACGCAGCTTGAACTGCGCGATAGACTTCTTCGCCTTGGTGATGACAGGCTTCTGGCCGGCGATCAGCTCCATTTCGGCAGCTGCAGTCGTGACCTTCTTCTTGTCCTGGCTCGCTTCGCCCACGCCCATATTGAGCGTGATCTTTTCGATGCGCGGGATTTCCATCACGTTCTTGTAGCCGAACTTGGCCTGCATCGCGGCAACGATTTCGGCATCATACTTCGACCGCATACGCGGTGTGTACTTGTCAGACATCGATAGCCTCCCCGGACTTGACGGCCACGCGGACCTTCTTGCCATCGCGCTCTTCGAAGCGGACACGGGTGGGCTTGCCATCCTTGTCGGCTACCGAAACCTTCGAGATGTGCATCGGCGCTTCAAAGCGATCGATGCCACCCTGCGGGTTGGTCTGGCTCGGCTTGCGGTGACGTGCGGCGATGTTCACGCCCTGCACGACAACCTTCTCATCCTTGGGAAGGACCTGCAGGACAGTGCCGGTGCGGCCCTTGTCCTTGCCCGAACGAACGACAACAGTGTCGCCCTTCTTGATCTTCGCAGCGGCCATTACAGCACCTCCGGCGCAAGGCTGATGATCTTCATGAAGCCCTTGGCGCGCAGTTCACGCACCACAGGTCCGAAGATACGCGTGCCGATGGGCTCTTCGTTCTTGCCGACGAGCACGGCCGCATTGCCGTCAAAGCGGATGACCGAACCGTCAGAACGGCGGACGTCCTTGCGGGTACGGACGATAACAGCGCGGTGCACGTCGCCCTTTTTGACGCGGGCACGCGGCTGCGCTTCCTTCACCGACACCACGATGATGTCGCCGACACTTGCGAACCGACGCTTAGACCCACCCAGCACCTTGATGCACTGGACGCGCTTTGCGCCGCTGTTGTCCGCCACGTCGAGATTGGATTGCATCTGGATCATTGATCCGGTTCCTTCTCACTGGCTTGCCGGAACCAGTCCGGCAGTTC
>JBEQBV010000152.1:0-9253 GCA_041639635.1 Novosphingobium sp. | reverse complement strand
GTGGCCTTTACGTCAACTGATCCTGTGCCGGCTGAAACCGTATCCGCTGTGAAGCTGGTGGCACGGGCTGCGGCTGGGCCGCTCACCGTAACGTTGCGCGCAGCCGTGATCCGATTTGCACTGATCGCCTCGTTCGAAACGAGCGAGATATCGTGCCCAGCACCTTCTGCCGTCACAGTATGCAGCGAGATGCCGTTCAGCGCACGGATGCTAACCGATCCAATCGCCGAAACCGGACCACTGGCAGTGAAGCCACCGGTAGACTGCGATGTGAAGTTGGCTGAATTGACCCGAGCCAGTTGCACCGAACCAAGCGCGTTAAGCGTTACACCAGACTGCTGGGCAGGACCGCCGTTAAGGACGATTGCAGGCAGTTCGATCGATCCGCCCGATGCAGTCAGTTCAATCGCGCCGGTGCCAGTGCCCGCGCTGTTCGACAGCAGTGTGAGCCGGTTGCCAAGCACTGCATCGCCTTGCCGGATCGAACCGGAAGCAGTGGTTATGCGGATCGCGCCGACCGCCGATTGCGTCTGGTTTGCGCCATTGCCCAGGATGATGTCGCCAAAGGTTGTATCGACGGTATAGTCTGCCGCCGACGAAACTTGGCCAATCCTTGCCGTCTGGGCAGTGATCGCAATCCCGTTGCCCGTGCCCGTTGTGGTGATGCGGTTGACGTCTGCTTCACCCACGGCCGTGATCATGGCAGGACCCGCTGCAGTGATCGTGCCAGTGCTCAGGAACGATCCGCCTGCATCTGCGGTAAAGGCTGCTGAATTGGCGCTGGCAAATCCGATGGTGCCATCTGCCAGCAGCGTCACCGCCGTGCGCTGTGCCGCAGTCCCACCGTTCAGCGTCGCTCCCAAGCCGATGTTGCCGGTGGCATCAAGCAGCATTGCGCCGCCGTCTACACCGTCGCTGTTCGCCGTCAGCGTCAGATTGTCTGCCCCGAACCCTTGCAGAATTGAACCGCCGCCATTGGCAATGATGGTCAGAGCTCCGGCCGCTGAATGAGCCTGCCCTGCCACCTGGCCGAGCGTGACACCGCCCGCGCCCGATGTGGTGATGCTATAGTCGCCTGAAGACCTGCCTGAACCGATCACAACGCTGGCAGCACCAATGGTGATGTCGCTGCCGGTTCCGGTCGTTTCGATGCCATTGATCGTGCCAAGGCCGCTCAGCGTGAACAGCGCGTCGCCCGCAGCCCGAATCTGGCCGGTGCTTTCAAAATCGCGCGCGGTTGTGGTGAGTGCACCAGAATTGATGTTGGCAAGCGTGATACCGCCCACTGCCTTGAGCGTAACATCCGTACGCTCAGCCGTGGTGCCGCCATTAAGCGTCGCCCCGGCAAGCGAGAGCGCCCCGTTTGCACCCTGTGCGTCCAGCAGCATGGTGCCGCCGCCAGCGCCATCGCTGTTCGATGTAACGATCAGTCCGGTGCCGCCTGCAAGGATCGATCCACCCGTGCTGGTGATCGAAACGTTCCCGGCAGCAGACTGCCGCGCATTGTCGCCAAGGCCAAGCGTTACGAGTCCTGCTGCGGAAACTGTGTAATCCCCGCCAGCATTGACGTTGCCGATCGTGGCTGCCCGGCCAGCGGTGATCAGGGCGGCACCTGCACCGGTGTTGAGCGCTTCGATAAACACATCACCCGCCGCGCCGGTCGTTGAGGTGAACGATAGCCCGTTGGCGGTGCCAATCGTGGTATGCGATCCAGAGTTCAGCGTTATGGCGGCCTGCTTTGACGGACCGCCATTCAGGGTCGTGATGCTAATTGCACCAACTGGGGCAGAGAGCATCAGCGAGCCGACACCATTGCCATCGCTGTCCGATGTCAGCGTCACGCCCGGCATACCCAGGCTGATCGAACCGCCGGTACTGGTGATCGATATGGCGCCGACCGCCGATTGCACTTGGCTGCCGGAGAAGCCGAGCGTGATGTTGCGCGCTGCGTTGACGGTATAGTCGCCACCTGCCGTCACGCGATCAATCAATACATCGCGGCTTGCCGTAATCAGGGCTGCACCGGTTCCGGTCGTCAGCCGCTCGATGATCACGTCGCCTGTCGCGCCGTTGCCGGTCGCGGTGACCGAAAGCCCATTGGCCCCACCAACCGCAACTTGCGTTGTGGAATCAATCAGGACCGCCGATTGCTTTGCCGGGCCACCATTGAGCGTCGCCGTGCCAAGGCTGATCGGCCCGGCCAGCGTCGCCACTTCAAGATCGCGCGATCCGGCGCCACCGCTGTCCGAGGTGATGACCAGCCCGCTTGCGCCTTCGACAACCGTTCCGCCGGTAATCGAGATCGTATCCAGCGCCGTCTGACGCTGATTGTCAGCCTTGCCCAGGGTGACCAAACCGTTAGCGTTGACCGTGTAAGAACCCGTCGTGCCACCAAGCCCCGCGCTGACATTGCCCAGCGTAACGGTAGTGCCGGAAACCGCCACGTCTTCTCCAGCTCGGGTCGTGCCGATATCGGACGTAACCGCCCGTACATCCACATCCCCGCCGGTCGCTTGGGCAGTGCCTGCGGTGAACGACAGGGCGCTTGCCCCACTGATACCTGCAACCGAAAGGTTCGTTCCGGCTGTTGCCGCACCAGTAACCTCAATCGCACCGTTCGAGCGCAGATTGATAGCCTGCCCGGCATTCATCGCGCCTACGTTCATCGATTGCGCGAAGGCGTTGATCGAGCCAGATTGCGCGGTCATTGTCGTTGCGGTCAGGCTCGATGCCGGATTGGCAAGGCTTGCCACCGTCAGACTGTTGCGCGCAGACAGTGTTGTCGCGCTGATCGGGCCGTTGCTCGTCAGCACGATGTTTTCACCGGTTCCAGCGGTCCGCACGGTCTGCAGATCGAGCCCTGTCAGGCCGGTGATGCTGATGGTATTTCCGCCAAGTGCCGTAGCACTATCGGCCAGAATCGATCCGCTGGCGGTGAAAGTCGTTGCCGCCTTTCCGGTTACGTTCGATCCCCGCGCGCTGCCGATCATGACATCAGCGGTCACGGATTCAACCGAAACGCCTGCCGATCCGGTGGTGCCGCCAAACAGCGAAGCGTTGCCCAGCGCCACGGCATTCTGGCCCGTGATGGCCAGCGCATCTGCAGGCGCAACGTCGCCATCGTTGGAGCGGATGGTCAGTGCGGTAGAACTTGCGCCGCGCCGGATTGCGCCAGCCGTTGATGTGATCGTGACTTTGGCATCGGCAAGCATGCTCTGCGCGCCAGAAGTGCCAAGGGTGATATCGCCAGCGGTCGTTACCAACAGGTTGCCGCCCACATCGGCTGACCCCAGCGTAACGCCTGCAGTGCCGTTCAGCGTCGCATTCGTTGCGGCGCGCACGGAATTGACCGTCTGGGTATCGGCAAGAATGCTGACCAGACCCGTCCGGCTGTTGATGTTCCCACCGGTAAAGGATGCTGCGCGCGTTCCAGTAAGACCTGAAACGGTGAAGTTGCCAGATGCCAGAGTGTTGCCTGATGTGCCTGCCGTGGTCACTTCGACATCGCCATCTGACCGCAATCCGATGGAAAGCCCAGCGGTTGCGGTGCCGATTTCCATGCTGCCCGCAGTCGCGGTGATCGAACCATCGGTGGCGGTAAGCGAACCTGCCGTAATGCTGAGCGCGGGATTGGCAGAGCTGCCGATCGTGAGATTGCGCGATGCTGTTACCGACGTTGCCTCGAACGCACCGGTGGTCGACAGGGAGATATCCTGATTGGTGCCCGTTGTGCGCGCCGTATTCAGCGTGATCCCATCTGCTGCACTGATCGAAAGCGCAGTCCCTGCGGGCACCAGCGCCGAATTGTCAGCCGAAATCGAACCGGTCGCTGCGAAGGTCGTTGCCGCAGATGCTGAGAACCGGCTGGCCACAGCCGAACCAAGCGTGATGGCGCCCGTATTCGAGAGCACTGTAAGGGCAGCTGTGCCGGTGGAACCCGCCGCAAGTGCCGCGTTGCCAAGCAGCGCATCACCGCTTGCCTGAATAAACAAAGCTCCGTTCGCCAAGCTGGTATCCGCGTGCGAACGGATAGCCAGTGTTCCCGGCAATGCGCCGCGCCCAATCGCTCCCGTCGAACGGATCGTCGTTGTGCCGCCAGCCTGAATCACGTCTGCCGCACCCATGCCGAGCGTCATGTCGCCGGTGGAGCGCAGTTCCAGATTGCCACCTGCCTGCACCGTGCCTGCGGTCAAGGTATTGGTCGCACCTGAGCCCGAACGAATCAAAACATCGCCAGTCGCATCAGCCCGTGCGACCGAAACATTGGCATTGGACGTAACGCTGACATCACCACCAAGGCCCAGCGTGCGCAGACGCCCATCGCTGACGATATTGGCGCCCGTTGCCGTTTCCAGCGCGGTCGGGTTTGCAGTGGTCAGCAGTGTCACTCCGCCGCCATCAGCCGTGGCCGTCAACTGGCCTCCAACATCCACCTGAAGCAGGTTTGCAATCGTGCTGGTGCCGTTCGAGGCCGCCACCACAATGTTGCGCCCCTGCACATTGCCGCTGGCCAGCACTTGCGCACCGTTCAACCGGGTCCCGGCGGCAAAGTTGAAGCCAACCGGGCTGCCTGCCTGCGAGGTAATGCGCACGTCGCTTGCGGCTACAATGTAGACATCGCCCTGAGCGGTCAGCGATTTGCCGACAGTCACCTGCTCACCCAGCAACAGCACCGAGCCGCTGGATGTGAGCGTGCCGGGGCCGGTTTCGAGCTTCAGTTCCACCGCACCAAGAGCAGATGCCGGATCGATCACGACATTGCGGCTGTTCAGTGCCGAAATCCGATCTCCCGCCCCAAACACCTGGCTTCCCGTGCCTGACGCAAAATCGAGCGTTGAGACCACAAGGCTACCGCCATTGAAGCTGCCGCTTGGCCCGAACATCACCCCCGACGGGTTGATCAGCCACAGCGCGATATTGCTGGTCGAATTGATACGTCCATCGATGATCGAAGGAAAGAAGGTGTTCGTGCCACCAACATCCTTGCCGATCACACGGTTGATCACCGTGACCGGCGTGGCCACAGCCCCGCCTACGCCATCGGTAGACACGAAGTTCACTGTGTTGTTCTGCGCAACCGAGAACGTGCCCCAGTTGATGACCTTGTCAGCCGCAAGAGCATCTACCGTCATCGTATTGCCAGAGGTGCTGACGTTTGCGCCGCCCGCATTTGCAAGTTCAGGCAACGATTGCCCGAAAGCCGAATGCGCCAGCACGATGGTCGATACGCAGGTTGCAATGCCAGTGCCGAGGCGGAGGGCACGACGCTTGCCGTTGATGGCCTTGTTCATCGGTTTATCTCCCCCGGGCTTCAAATGCTGAACGGAACGAACTGGAAGGTCATCGACACGAGCACCCGGTCATCGGGCCTGCGCGAGAAGGCACCTGTCAGCAAAGGCTTGTCGAGCGCGTGCGTGTAGGTCACGTCGAGCCGGATCGCCTGCGCCAGCGAGACGCGCGCGCCCCCGCCGACCGATGCGATGAAGCGCTCTCTCTCGGTCGCATTCGGGCCGATATTCCAGAGCTTTACGCCTTCATAGAAGCCATAGACCTGCGCCTTGACCTTGGGATCAAGCTTGAAGTTGATGCGCGGTTCGATCACGAAACCAACCGCCCGGTCACCCGTGTTGGCACCCGGATCATAGCCACGGCCGATCGTAAAGTTGCCAATGGCATAAGTATCATAGTTCAGGAGCGCACGATTGGCCCACTGTGCGTTCACTTCACCGGCCAGTTCAAAGATGGGCCCAAGCTTGTAGAAGCCTTCGATATTGCCGCGCACAACCGTTGCCAGCGCGCTGCCATCGGTGCGGGAGATGCCATAGCCATCGACGGGCGTGGCATTGCGCGTGGCTCCGAACACATCAATGCCGCGCCGCACTTCGAGTGAACCGTTCACGCCGCCGATCTGTTCGCCGCCCGCATCAAGCTTTGCGCGCGATCCATCAAGACGCAGATAAAGCGCGGAAATGCGATCCCGCGACAATGGGCTGGATGGCCCGCCCGGCTGAAAGAAGCGCGAACGCTGCAGTGAATACTCGAACCCGCCGCTCAACTTCACCCGGTCGGTCACCGTGCGCACCAGCGGGTGCGAGAAGCCAACCCCGGCCACCACCGATACGGTGCGTTGATCCAGCGACAGAATATCCGGGCGCGCTTCGGCCACGGTTCCGCGCAGTTCCATTGTTGTTCCGGCGCTGTTCAGCACCATCGCATGGCGCAGCGCGGCAATGCGCTGCTCCTTGAAATCGAACGTGCTCTGCCCCGTTAGCGTCGTGATATCGCCTTGCCCGGTCAGGCCATAGAATTCGGCATGGAGCAGACCAGTTTCCCGGCCAAGGAAATCCGCGTTGTAATTCTGCAGATTGGCCAGCAACGAGAACGAGCGGAACGATACCGCCAATTCGCCGATCAGATCGCCGGGGCGGCCACTGGCCGGGCTAAGCGCCAGCTCCACAGTCAGGCCCGGAATATCGTTGGCCAGCAGCAGAATGCGCTCGGCCTCGGCCTCGTTCAGCGGATCCAGTTCTTTCAACCGTTCGATGCGGCGCTGCAGCAACCCTTCATATGGCCCCACATCTCCGCGCACGCGCATTTCCACGATGCGGCCCGATACCACTTCCAGCTTCAGTACGCCGGAATCGATGCGCTGCTGCGGCACCTGCACGCTGGCCACATAACGGGCCGCGCGCAGCCGCGATTGCACTTCATCGCGCAGATCGCACACTTGCCGGATCGGCTGTTCGCCAGCAGCCGGAGCAATTCCGCCAAGCAACTGCGCAATCTCCCCCGGCAAGGCAGCGCCGCCCGGTGCAGTTACTTCAACGCTGGTGATCGTGGTGCGGATGTCGCTTGATGCCAGCGGGCATGGGCCTGCCTCGATGCCATCGGAACGCACACGGGCACTTGAGGGCGCAGCCTCGGGCTTGTTCACGGGTAGATCAAGCTGATCTCTGGTCTGAACGGCCTGTTGCGCCTGAACAGCGGTTCCGGAGACACCAATAGCGACGACACCAGCAAACGTGGCGAACAATGGCTTCTTCAATTTCGTGCCCCCTGAAACAGTCTTCAGGCAGGCACAGTAATGCCCACCTTCCAAACTTCCTTCACGACCCGAAATTGTTTTCTGTTCTTGCCAGTGTCTGCCCGAGCACCGTTATGGAGTCAACGCATGTTAACCAACGCGGTTTCTAGCAGATTGCCAAGCCTGTTATCCCGACGACACCGCTCAACTAGCACCCATAAGGGCCCGAAAATGTGACAGAGAACACCAAGCAGGCGAACTAGTTTGTGGACGAGGGCGCAAATTGCAAAACGGCCGGGCATTTGCCCGACCGTCGCAACCTGAACCGGTTTGGATATAGTTCTCGGCTCGCACCACATGCAGCTTACGCGGGAAGCAGCTTGCGCTCCACCGCGATCCGCTGAATCGCCTTCTGCAGCTTTTCGAACGCCCGCACTTCAATCTGGCGCACGCGCTCGCGACTCACGTTGTAGACCTGGCTCAATTCCTCCAGCGTCTTGGGCTCATCCACCAAACGGCGATCGGTCAGGATATGGCGCTCACGCTCATTCAAACTGTCCATCGCTTCGACCAGCAACTGGTGGCGATAGCTTGCCTCTTCGGCATCAGCGACCGTTTCATCCTGCAGCGGGCGATCATCGGTCAGCCAATCCTGCCACGACCCTTCGCCGTCCTCGCGCATGGAGACGTTGAGCGACGCATCGCCCCCCATCATCATGCGCCGGTTCATGTTGATCACTTCCTGTTCGGGCACGCCCAGATCGGTTGCAATCTTCTTCACGTCATCGGGGTGAAGGTCCGAATCCTCGAACGCCTCAAGGTTCTTTTTCATGCGGCGCAAATTGAAGAACAGCTTCTTCTGCGCGGCGGTCGTGCCCATCTTCACGAGCGACCAACTGCGCAAGATGAATTCCTGCATCGAAGCCTTGATCCACCACATCGCATAGGTCGCCAAGCGGAACCCGCGATCGGGCTCGAACTTCTTGACGCCCTGCATCAGGCCGATGTTTCCTTCGGAAATCAGTTCGCTCACGGGCAGGCCATAACCGCGATAGCCCATGGCGATCTTCGCCACGAGCCGCAGATGGCTCGTCACCAGTTGTGCGGCAGCTTCGGGGTCCTGATGTTCCTGAAAACGCTTGGCGAGCATATATTCCTGCTCAGCCGTCAGCACGGGGAACTTGCGGATTTCCGAAAGATAGCGATTGAGGCTGGCCTCCCCGCCAAGGGCAGGTACGCTTACAGCTTTCTTTGGCTCACTCACCTGAACTTGTCCTTTCGTTGCGTCGGTTCCCTGTGATCGGCCCCCTTCTGGGCGACCGGCGGCGGGACCACACTGTGCGGAGTCGCTTCTGACATATCCGGCCCGACTCCATGGCTCTCTATTACACCCGAAAACTACGCCAGCGACATAACTTTCGCATCCTGTCCCTCAGCGCACAATTCGATGATCAGTTCCCGCATATCGACCGGCGTCGCGCTGGTGAAGCGGAGCGCCGCGCCGCTGACAGGGTGGATGAACCCAAGCTCTGCCGCATGCAGCGCCTGTCGCTGAAATCCCAGCCGCTGCAACAGCGGGCGAAGCCGTGATGGGGTGCGTCCATAGGTCGGGTCGCCCAATAGCGGATGACCGATTGACGCAAGGTGAACGCGCACCTGGTGGGTTCTCCCGGTCTCCAGCCGACACTCCACCAGCGCCGCCCCATCAAGCACTGCCAGCGTACGGTAATGCGTCACCGCATGCTTGCCTCTGGTCTGACCGTTGGGACCGTCCTCGACCAGCGCCATCTTCTTGCGATCATGGCTGGATCGCGCAATCGCCCCACGCACCGTCCCGGCGGGCGGCATCGGCACACCTGCCGTCACGCATTTATAGGCGCGCACGATCGAATGGTCGGCAAATTGCCTCGCCAGCCCCTCATGCGCCACATCGGTCTTGGCCACCACAAGCAGCCCGGACGTATCCTTGTCGATCCGGTGCACGATTCCCGGCCGCGCTACTCCGCCAATGCCCGAAAGCTGCCCCCGGCAATGATGCAGCAGCGCGTTGACCAGCGTCCCATCGAGATTCCCTGCCGCCGGATGCACTACCAGACCCGCCGGCTTGTCCACCACGATCAGCGCATCGTCTTCATAAACCACGCTGAGCGGAATATCCTGCGCAATGGCCTCGGCAGGTGCGGCTTCGGGCACACGGATCTCGAACGAAGCGCCCTCGGCGACCTTCAC